>CAZUCD010000043.1:549-25591 GCA_964618855.1 uncultured Candidatus Sumerlaeota bacterium | reverse complement strand
AGAGGGTTGGTTGAGGGTGAATGGTGGAGGCGGCGGGAATTGAACCCGCGTCCGAATTGGATTTGAAGACAGCGTCTACAGGCTTAGCGGTCACTTGGGGTCTCGCGCGCCCGGATGGAAGTCCGCGGGTCCTCCCGGGTGCGCCAGGCGGGATTTGGTGTCGCTTTGGGCGCCCCCGCCGGGGCTCCCTCCGCCAAGCCCGTTGAGTGTCGCTCTATGGCGGGCCACGGGCCCAACCCGCCTAGAACGTCACTGCCAGTTAGGCAGCGAGAGCCAAGTCTTCGTTGGCACTTATGAGTTGCCGCGCGCAGTTTTACGGGGTGCACGCTGCCTGATCCCGGCCTGCAGCCATCCTCTCCTCGGCAACCCGTCGAAACCGATCGCCCCCACGGTGAGGATTCATCGCCGAGACGCGATGATGCCGTGATGCTATTCCCAGCATCTTCCCCGCGTCAAGCCCCCCCGGTCCGTCTTTCGGCGACCTTGCCCCGCGCCGGCCGATGGGAGAGGCTCCCCGCGCAGGATATCCCCTTGCCGGAGCCCCACATGGCGCGCGCGACCCTTCACATGCTGGCCGCAATGATCCTCATCCCGACGGCGGCAGCCGTGACCGGATGCGCGAAGAAGGACGCGGCGCCTTCAGGCGGACTCGAGATCACTCCCGTCGAGATGGGCCCCGGAAACCTCAACTGGATCCTCGGCAAGTGGAGCGGACCCGTCGGCACCGCCATCGCCGAGGAGGACTGGAAGATCGACGAGGACCGCGTCTACACCGGCGTCGGCCGCACCATTGTGGACGGCAAGGTCGCCTTCACGGAGGTCTTCCGCATCGACACGCTCGAGAACGGCAAGCTCGCCTACATCGCCACCCCGCAGGGCCAGAACACCACCGTGTTCGAGGCCGTCTCCCATGGCATGAACGGCATGAGATTCGAGAACCGGGAACACGACTTTCCGCAGGTGATCGAATACAAGTACGACGGCGGAGCGCGCGTGGACATCCTGCTCGAGGGCGTCGAAAACGGCAAGAAGCGCCAGGTGACCTACTTCCTCAAGCGCGTTCCGTACTGAGGCCGCCGCGTCCCGGCAGGCGGAATCCCGCATACGAGCACAGGAGCATGACGACAAGGTCGTCGATGGGGCCGGGCAGGAGGTCGGGAAAGAGCAGGTAGAGCGAGCCGACGGCGATCCAGGCCGCCCGGCCGAGCCACCCAGCCGTTCGGCTCCCCGCACCCCCGGACTTCGCCAGGGCGTCGCCCGCACGAACCGTCCCGGACTCCCCGTCTCCCTGCACCAGGCCGAGCGCCTCGAGTTCCGCGCACCGGGCGAGGCCCCCCGGAAGCATCAACGGGACCTCCGCGACGCGGACGCCGCCGTTCCGCGCGACATGGGCGAGGAAGGCCGCGTCGCGCTCGTCGAGCACACGCTCGATGTGCGGCGGCAGCATCAGGGCCACCTCCCGCGACATGCCAAAGAACCACGCCAGGAACAGCAGGCCGAGCAGTGTCTCGATGCCCGGATGATAGAGGATCAGCAGCGCCAGGGGGAGCCCGATGGCCAGCAGGGGCGCAACCACCCCGCGTGGCCGCCACGCGAGCCAGACCGCAAGCAGCAGGACGAACAAGTGCGCCAGCGACACCAGCGCCCCCGCGAGCCGCGTCGCCATCCCCGCAAACGGAATCCAGCCTGTGGCGTCGAGCAGGCCCGCCGCCGGCTTCTCCACGCCGTCCGGGACCAGTGTTGCCCCCAGTTCCGGCGACACAGCCGCCGCCACGACGATCCAAACCGGGATGATGGCGCCCACGATGAGCGCCGCGCGCCTTGGATCGCGCCAATCCCCCAATCGCCGCCACCCGAGCGAGGGCATACCCACCAGCAGGGCCGCGATGGGGAGCGCCGCAAATCCGAACAACCCGCGCGTCCACGGCAGCCCCGCCCCATCGGCAAGCAGCAGCGCGGCTCCGAGCAGCAGTCCCGCCCGGTGGCAGACGTCAGGCCACGGGAGTGGCCTCATCGGGAGACGGCGGGAGCATCATGGATCGGGTCCCCCTTCCTCCCTGTCCACGTGTTCCTGTCCTGGTCCGTGAAGGGCAGGTCGAAGGGGTGCAGCGCCTTGTTGGCGCGCTGCATCTTGCCGACGATCCGTTCGATGTGTGGGCGCAGGCTGTCGCTGCGCGGGGCGAGCGCGATCCACCCTGAAGGATCCACGAGCCAGCGCAGGGCGGTCTGGTAGAGCCCGCGCGCCTCCCGCAGGCCTGCGATGTCGTTCGACGTTACCTTGATGGAGGCTTCCGTGCGCTGGTCCGCATGGCGTTCGTACGCCTTCGCGACGCGGACGCGCACGTCGAGCACGCTCGGGCGTGACTGCGTCCCCTCGGCGAGCCTCTGGAGCGTCTCCGCGTTCGCCATCAGGAGTTCGAGGCTGTTGCAGCGGTCCAGGATGGAGAGGGCATGCGCCATGTCGAGCTGCTCACGCAGCGCCCCCGACTCGCCACCGCGCGGGATCTGCGAGGTGATCGAGGCGATCTCGCGCTCAAGAGATGCGCCGCGTTCCCCCGTGCGTGCCCGCGACAACAGGGCAAAGCCGCGCACGATCACGTGATCCCGCAAGGGGGGAGGGGCCGCGCCGGCCCGACGCGCCACCGCCGCCCAATCGTCCCTTGCAGCAAGCCTCTCGAGATCCGTCACGAGGATTCGCCCCTCCTTCGTCAACTTGAGGGTGTCGCTTTCCGGCGAAATCCCCGTCAGGGACCGGGCCTCGTCGACGGGCTTCGCTGGGCGGGGGGCCATCGCGCCGCGGAAGGCCTGGCCACCCGCGTAGATCAGCAGGACGATCAGCGGGAAGAGCAGCTTGGTCCACTCGGCGGGTGACAGGCGCCGGTTGCCCCCATCGGGCAGCGCAGGAACCCATCGCCCACCCGTCGCCACCTGTTCCGGTGGCTGCGGCTCCCTGACCGATTCCACAATCTCCTCGCCCGCCATGCACATCATCCTCGCTCGCTATCATCTGCACCTTCCGACGGCGCACTCGCTCAAGGACAAACGCTCCATCCTGAAGCGAATCCTGCACCATCTCAGGACAACCCACAACGCGAGCGTTGCGGAGGTCGGGGACCACGATGCCTGGCAGCACTGCGACCTCGCCGTGGTTGCCTGCTCGGCCTTGCGCGATCCGCTCGAACGCATGGAGCGCTCCATAGCCGAGGATCTCGAGACGGACGCGGAGGCACAGCTTGGCGAGACCTCGATGGAGTGGCTCTGAACCGCCCCACGAGGCGCCCTTTTGGGTTGCAGAGCTCTGCACGAGTCCCCAAAATTTTCTCGAAGAGATACCATGGCAGTCGCGACGTCGGGGCCGGATCCCTCCCGGAGCATCCTGTCCCGGGTCACACTCCGCGCACCGGGGCCGATGCGCCGCCGGTCGCATTCATGCAAAGGAGCACCATATGGCGACACCCCACCACCCGCCTCCGCCCTGGGCCACACGGAAAGGGTCAGCCCGCACTCTCGCGTACGCGCTGGCGGCGTTCACCGCTGCACTCGCGTCCACGGCGGGAGCCCAGGTCACCTTCAGCAACACGGCGCCGATCACCATCAACGACTCCCTCACGCCCCCGACCGCGTCCAGCCCGTATCCGTCGAGCATCGCGGTCTCCGGCCTGGGCGGCACCATCACGAAGGTCACCGTCTCCGTCACGGGCATCAGCCACACCTTCGCCGATGACATCGACATGCTGCTCGTCGGGCCGACGGGCCTGCGGTTGCGGCTGATGTCGGATTGCGGAGGATCGAGCCTCGCCAGCGGGATCAACTACACGTTCGACGACGCCGCCTCCCAGTCCCTGCAGAATTCCTCCCTGCGCCCGAGCGGCACCTACCAGCCGACCAACTTCAATGGCAACGACGTCAACGCCGACCCGTTCGCAGCCCCGGCCCCCGCGACTCCCGCGTTCTCCGCGAATCTGGCCGCGTACAACGGCACGGCGCCCAATGGCACCTGGAGATTGTTTGTCCAGGACGACGAGGCGGGAGACGCGGGCTCGATCTCTGGCGGTTGGAGCATCACGATCACCACCACCGTGCCGGTTCCCGTGGTGACCTCGATCGCGCGGGCCAGCACAAATCCCACATCGCCGCTCTCCGTCGTCAACTATACCGTGACGTTCAACTCGGCCGTGACCGGCGTTGATGCCACCGACTTCGTCGTCACGAACGTGGCCGGGACCGCTTCAGGCTCCGTCGGGACGCCCACGGGTGGACCCACCGTGTGGACCGTCCCGGTCACGCTCGGGGCTGGAGAAGGACAGGTCCGCCTCGACCTCATCGACGACGACTCGATCTCCTCGGGTGGAACCCCGCTCGGAACCGCCGGGGCAGGGAACGGCAACTTTACGACGGGCCAGGCCTATACCGTCGCGCCGGGCAACAACGCGTGCGCAAGCGCCCTCGGATTCCCCCTTTCGGATGGGGACACAATCTTCGGCAGCACGGAATTCGCCACGAACGACGGGAGCGCGAGCTGCGGCACGTCGAACTCGACCCCCGACGTTTGGTACGCATACACCGCAACGCACTGTGGTCCCACGACCATCTCCCTGTTCAATTCGGGAACGGACTACGACTCGGTCCTATCCGTCAGGACGGCATGCGGCGGGGGGGGTGGGGCGGAAGTGGTCTGCAACGACGACCTCGCGTTCCCCGACCTTAGGTCCGAGGTCACGTTCGAGGCCGTGGCGGGGACAACCTACCGGGTTCGTGTCTCCGGATTCAATGGGGACACTGGCAACTTCGAGCTCACCTGCAACGAGAGCCCGGTCGCCCCGACGATCACCTCGGCGGACACCGTGCCTGCAACCGGACCCACCAACAACGTGAACATCATGTTCCGCGCATTCTTCGACGAGGACCTCGTGGACATCGACGCGGGCGACGCCACGTTTGGTGCCATCGCCGGGACGGTCGCGTTCTCCGGAACCACATTCGACTACAACCCCGGGCCCGATCGCGCGCGCTGGCTGCTGACGGGCGTCACGGGTGACGGGATCCTGGGGGGCACGATGCCCGCCGGGCCCGGTGCACCGAAGAGCGAGTGCGACAACGAGACGCTCGCCGGGCTTCCATTCACGTTCCCGACGATCGTGGTGGACAACACCGCACCCAACCCCGGCACCGCCAGCGTGGCCGAGGATTGCACGGCAGCCCCCGCCGTCGACGTGGACTTCTCCGGCGCGAACGACCCGATCGCCGGGACGGTCAACTCGGGTGTCGACGGTGTCGGCCTCTACTACAGCTTCAACAACGGGCCGTTCACGTTCACCGGAATGACGCAGCCCACCACCTCGGGAACATTCAACTTCACCTTCGCGGACGGCGAGGGCTCCTACGGATTCGCGCTGCGCGCCCAGGACGGGGCCGGCAACCTCAGCCCCATCCCCACGGTTGCCGACGACACCGTGAACTATGACCTGACGCCGCCCATCATCGCAGACTGCCCGGCGGACTTCTCCACACCCTGCAACACGGACGAGGGTTACAACCTAGCCTACACCCCGTCCGTCATCGACGGGTGCGCGACGACGTTCACCATCGATCCCCCGAACCCAATCGACTACGGCACGCACACGGTCACCGTGACGGTAACCGATGGCGCCGGCAACTCCAGCGAATGCTCGTTCGAGATCACCGTCCTGCCCGACCCGCAGGAGCCCGTCCGCACGTTCTCGGTCGCAGCACAGGACGGATTCGTTCGCGAGCCCAACCTGGCCCTCATGATCGAGGGACCGGTGAACTCCAAGGCGACGACCCTGGCCGTGGGCGATGACGCGCAGAACTGGCTGAACCGCGCGGTGCTCTCGTTCAACACCTCCGGCATCCCCTCCGACGCCACGATCACCTCGGCGCGCATCCGCCTCACGCGGGCGAGCCTGTTTGGCAACGTGGCCCCGCTCGGGAACCTCGTCCTCGACATGGGTGGTCCGATCATCGGCTCCCTGCCGACGATGGAGCCCGCCGACTACGACGACGCCTCGGCCGCCTTCCTCAACGTGGGCACATCCTTCCCGATGCCCGCAGGCAACGACCACACGACGTTCATCGACATCGACGCGGCCCGGTTCGGCGACTTCGACCGCACAGGCACCACGCAGTTCCGCGTGCGGTTCGACGGCGCATCGGACGCCGACAACCTGGCGGACTACATCGCGTTCCACTCCGGCGAGGCAGGGGTCACGGTCCGGCCCGAGCTGATCGTCGAGTACTACAAGCCCGACTGCTTCGACTATCCGGTTCCGCCAAGCCCGTCCGCCGGACCCTTCGTCGCGACGATCTTCGCAACACCCGCCGAGGATGGCGGCATGACCGAGTCGCACTGGACCTCCGAGGTTGGCGGCTCCGCGAACGCAGGAGGTGGCACGGCTCCCGTCGGCGACACCGCCTCGCGCCAGCAGCTCGAGCTCCTGCTCAGCTTCGACACGTCCTCGATCCCGGCCAACGCGACGCTCAACTCAGTGGAGCTTCGCCTGTTCCACACGTCGAGAATCGCGAGCCCCGGCTCACTCGGCAGCCTCGTCGCCGACATGAGGAATCCGTACCTCTCGCCGACGAGCTTCATGCATGGCACCACGGCGATCGTCCAGGCGGAGGACTTCCAGTCGTTCTCGCACTACCCGGCGGTGGCGACCCTCGCGCTGCCTCCCGCGACGAACCAGTTCACGTCAGCCTTCCTGAACCCGACCGGCCTCCTCGGCATCAACAAGGGCGGCACGACGCAGTTGAAGGTCCGCTACACGTCGCCGGACAACGGCAACGCGCTGTCCGACCAGGCGAGCTTTGCCACCGGCAACTTTGGTGCGACCTCGCCCGGCCGTCCCGCGCTGATCATCACGTACTCCACGCCCTGAACGGGACCACCCCCCGAAACGCGAACCTCCGCCTGGGCGACCCGGCGGAGGTTTCCGTTTTCGGGGAGTTCGACGGGATCACCCCACCCGCGCGCCCCTCGCCCAAATCTCGAAGTTCAGCAGCACCCAAAGCACCTTCTTGTGCGTGGCCCGCCCGGCGACGTGCTCGTCCACGAGGCGCTCCACGACCCCCGGCCGGAACCAGCCGCGCCCGCGCGCCTTCGAGTCGAGCAGCATGTCCCGGAGCATCGTCCGAAGGGGCCCGCGCAGCCATGCCGTGGTCGGCACCGAGAAACCCGCCTTTGGCAGGTTGAGAATGTCGTCCGGGACGGTGCCGCGCAGGGCGTCCCTCAGGAACGCCTTCGTCTGCAACCGGGGGAGCTTCACGCCGGTGGGGAGGCGCGCTGCGAACTCCATCAGGCGATGGTCGAGGAACGGGGAGCGCGCCTCCAGACCGCACGCCATCGAAGTCCGGTCCGCCTTCACGAGAAGGCAATTCTCCAGGTACGTGTGGATGTCACTGCCAAGGAAGGCGTCGAGGTCGTTCTTCGCCGCCGCGTGGGCGACCGCGTGGACGGTGACCTCCCGCATCGTGTCGCGCCCTGCGCACCCGCCCAGCGACGGCCCGGCAAGCGCATGCTTCTCCGCATCCGAGGCGTACGCCATCTGCATTGCGAAGCATTCCCGTGGCGTCATCAGGTGCGCCCTGTTCACGCGCTCGACGGACCTCAGCAAACCGAATGGATGGTGCACCGCGTTGGCCGCGCGCAGGGGGACCTGAAGCAGCGCGCGCAGCGCGCGCGGCAAGCGCCCCCACCATCGGAAATGCGGGTACCCGAGCGTGCGCGGATAGCCCGCGAAGCTCTCGTCCCCGCCATCGCCGGTCAGCGCGACGGTCACGGACTTTCGCGCCATCCGGCAAAGGTGCCACATCGGGATCGAGGCGGCGTCCGCGAATGGCTGGCCGCAGCAGGCGGCAATCGCGGGAAGCACGGCCACCGCGTCCGGTTCTACCATGAACTCCTCGTGCCTCGTCGAGAACAGCCCTGCGACGCGGCGCGCCGCGGGCAGCTCGTTGAAGCCCTCCTCCCGGAACCCGATGCTGTAGGTGCGCAGCTCCCCTGTGACGTGCCTGCGCGCCAGGGCCGTCACCGCTGCCGAGTCGATCCCGCCGCTCAGGAAGACGCCCAGCGGCACCTCGGACTCGAGCCTGTCCACGACCGCGCGCTCCAACAACTCGACGCATTGCCCGCGGGCATCGCCGCTGGTCGTCACGGACTTTGGCTCGTACTCGAGCTGCCAGTACCGCTCCAAGCCCAGGTCACCGCGGACCGGGTCAAAGACAGCGACGTGTGCGCCCGGGAGGTGCTGCACGCCACGGTGGATCGTCCCGGGCCCCGGCACATATTGGAGCGAGAGGTAGTCCCAAACGGCCCGCGGATCGATGGAGCGGTCCCATCCGGGAACTGGGTGCAGCGCGCCGATCTCCGATGCGAATGCGAGTCCCCGCGGCGTGCGCGCGAGGAACAACGGCTTCTTGCCGACCCGGTCGCGCCCCAGGTGCAGCTTCCTCCCCTTCGCGTCCCAGATCGCGAAGGCGAACATGCCGACTGCGCGACGGCACACACCCCCAAGCCCCCACTCGCGGAACCCAAGGAGCAGGGTCTCGGTGTCCGAGTGGTGCGTCTGGAACCGGTGGCCCGCGCGTTCGAGCTCCGCCCTCAACGCGCGGTGGTTGTAAATCTCGCCGTTGAAGACGATCGTGAGGAGCCCGTCCGGCGTGGACATCGGCTGGCGGCCGGTGGCGACGTCGATGATGGCGAGGCGCCGGAAGGCGAGGCCCACGCCGGGTGCCTCGTGGAACGCCTCGTCGTCGGGTCCACGGTGCGCAATCGCGGCCGCCATCGCCCGCAGCATCCCACCATCCACGCTTCCCGTGGGAGCGCCGGCCTCGTCGCACAGTGAGACAAACCCCGCGATCCCGCACATGGGCTCAGCTCCCGCCCCCCGGCGCGGCGGCGCGCAAGACGGCCGCCGCGCGATCCGCGGACATCTCCATCATGCGGTGTGGGATGCCCGCGTCCATGTGCTCGTCGCCGCACACCTCGAATCCATGCCTCTCGTAGAACGGGATGGCGTGCACCTGCGAATCCAGGACGAACCTCGCAAAGCCCTGCCGGATTCCCTCGCCAACGAGTGCGAGGAGCACACGCGAGCCGCTCCCCCTGCCGCGCATGCGGGAGAGCACCGCCATGCGGCCAATGCGGCCGCTGGACGCATCCTCCAGGCTCGGAAACAGCCGGCCCGTCCCGCATGCAACGCCCCCGTCGTCCAGCAGCAGGACGTGCGTCGCGACTTCGTCGATCTCGTCCAGCTCCAGCTCCTCGGGGACGCGCTGCTCACCGCAGAAAACCTCGAATCGGATCCGCTTGGCGTGTTCGGTTTCCGGTGCTCCCCAGCGGAAAAGGACGGTCCTCATGGAGCGGATGCCGTCGCGGTCTCGATGAGGTCCATCAGCTCGCGCTGGACCGCCATGCAGTTCGGGTCGGCGTCGTAGAGCTCCTTCACCTTCCTGCGCGCCGCCGAGAGGTCCCCGCACGCCTTGCCGCGCGCGATCAGCCTCCGGCACTCCTCCTGCATCGGCCCCCAGTTGCCGCACTCGACGAACTTGTCGTTCAGGAAGACGAACTTGGGGATGGCCTCCCCGCCGTTCGTCAGGAACCGGGCGAAGACGTCCCTGTGGTCCGCGCGCCTGATGTAGCGGACCTGCATGTCCGGCGCGAAGTAGGCGAGTCCCTCGAGCACCGGCGCGTGGCGCACGACGTCTCCGCACCAGTCCTCCGCGATGGCGACGACGTGCACGGGGCGGGGGAGCGCACGCAGGAACTCGTAGTCCTCGCGCGGGACGCGAAGCTCGTCCTTGGCCTTTTCCATCCGGGCTGCATGGTCCGGGAACTCGGGGTTCAGCAGCCACTCGTCCCAAGTCTTGCCACCTGCAAAGATGCCCTTCCAATCAAGTACGGGGAGAACTGGCGGCCTTGGCATGGCACTGCCTCCGTGGTGTGGTGGACTAGAACGATCTTTCCGCAGCCTCGGCGCCAAGATCGAGCCTGATTTGGCGCGTCTCCCGCCGGATGGAGTCGTGGCTGGCGCCTATGCTGGTCATGAGGAGGCGAGCCAGTTCCAGCGAGGCCTGTTCCTCCTCGTAGCAAACCGCGTGCGCGCCGAGTTGTTCGAGATCCTCGCGCTCCAGCAGGTAGCGCGCGCGCACCAGAACCTTGATGTTTGGGTTGAGCTGCTTCGCGGTCGTGATCATCGGGCGACGGTTGGAACTGTGCGGCAGGGTGATGATCAGGTGGCTGGCGCGCGCGATGCCAGCCTCGGTCAGGATCGCCTCCAGGCCCGCGTCCCCGTAAATCGCGTTCCGCCCCTCCGCGCGCAGCGCAAGCACCGTGTCCATGTTCATCTCGATGACGACGGTCTCGATGTGCGCCTCGCGGAGCAGGCGCTCCACCGTCCTGCCGACGGGTCCGTATCCGACGACGACTGCGATCGGGCCCAACCCGTGGGAAATGCCCTCGGCGCACTCGGCGTTGGTTTCGCGCAGGTGCGCCTCGCTGCGAGCGTTCAGGAGCTTCCACAGTTTTTCATGCTTCCGCAGGTACTGCTCCAACGGCCCCAGGGACTTCATGGCGACCGGATTCAAGGTGATCGAAACGATCGCCACGGCGACCAGGGCACTGTGGCCGTCGGCCGGAAGCAGGCCCAGCCTGCCGCCCAGGTCAGCGAGGATGAACGAAAACTCGCCGATTTGCGCGAGCCCGGCGGCGACGATCAACCCGGTCTTCAGCGAGTACCCCAGCAGGTTTACGATCACGAACGCCGCAAGCGGCTTCGCGACGAGCACCACGCCGAGGCACGCTACCACGAGCAACGGCTCGCGCAGGATGAACGTCGGATCAAAGAGCATCCCGACGGAAACGAAGAAGAGGACGGAAAATGCGTCGCGAAGTGGGAGGGCGTCCGCGGCTGCCTGCTGGCTGACGGGCGTCTGGCCCACGACCATGCCCGCCAGGAACGCGCCCAAGGCCATCGACACCCCGAAGAAAGCCGCAGAGATCGAGGCGACAACCAGCGCGATCACAAGGACCGTCAGCGTGAAAAGCTCCCTCGAACGAAGCCTCGCCACGTGGATGAGGAGCCACGGAATGATCCGCCCCCCGACCAGGAGCACCAGCGCGGAAAGCGCCGCGATCTTGCTCAGCGCCAGGCCGATGCCCAACCCCAGCCCCGTGAGGCTGAATCCTCCCTCTGTCCCCGCCGCGAGCGCCGGCAGGATCACGAGGATCACCACCGTGAGGATGTCCTCCACCACGAGCCAGCCGACTGCGGCATGCCCGTGGGAGGACTCCATCAGGTTGTTGTCCATCAGGACCCGCATGAGGACCACGGTGCTCGCCACGGCGAGCGCCATCCCGAGGACGATCCCGGCCTTGGTGGTCCAGCCGAACGCGATCGCGACGACCACCCCGAGGATCGTCGCCACGGCGCTTTGGAAGAGCGCCCCCGGCACCGCGATGCCCCGCACCGCCAGCATGTCCTTCAGATGAAAATGCAGCCCGACGCCGAACATGAGGAGGATGACACCAATCTCTGCGAGCTGTGTCGCGAGGCCCACATCGGCCGCAAAGCCCGGGGTGTGCGGCCCAACAAGCACGCCCGCCAGCAGGTACCCAACGATCGGCGAGAGCCCGATCCGCTGCGTCAGCAGCCCGAGCAGCCACGCGCCCGTCAGGCCTGCGACTATGGTGGAGATCAGGGTGATGTCGTGCATGTCGGGCCGCCGTCACTCCTGCGCAATCGGATGGGCTGAAAAGCTCTGCGGGTGAATCCGGCCAGCCCGATCAAAATGCGCGCCAGTCCTCGCGCTCCAGAAGGCGCGAGAAGTCGGCGGCCGATATCGCGCAATGCCCCGCCAGTTCCTCGTCGGTGTGCATTGTCGTGATGCCCACCGACCGGCACCCGGCCGCGCGTGCCGCGGCGAGCCCATGGAGCGAATCCTCGAAGACTATGCACTCGGAGGCGGGCACGCCGAGTTGCTCCACGCAGGAGAGGAAGATGTCCGGCGCGGGCTTGCTGATCGGGACATCCTGCTGGGACACCGTGACGCGGAAGTGCTCGCGCACCCCGAAGTGCGACAGGACGGTTTCCACATTGCGGCGTGGGGAGGAACTGCCCACGGCCAGCCCGAGCCCGCGGGACAAGGCACGCTGCACCACGTCGTAGAACCCGTCGAGAGGGGGAATCTCCCCAGCCTTCAGGCGGACCAGGAAGTGCTCCTCCTTGTCCTCGCCCATGCGGAGGATGAACTCGCGGTCGTGCGCGTGCTGGGGGAAGAACAGCGGCAGCACGTCGAGGTTCGAGCGCCCGAAGTAGTCCCGCATGAAGGTTTCACGGTCGAGCGGGATGCCATTGCGCTGGGCCCACTCGAGCCAGGCATCACGGTGGGCGTGCTGGGTGTCGGCTATCACGCCGTCCATGTCGAAGATGAGCGCGCGCACCGGGGCCCCGTCCCACGTGAAGGGGCGGCAGGGGTGCGCGATTCCGGACCGAGCTGTCATGGCCCGGAATCGAAGCGGCACCCGGGCACAGACGCAATCGCCGAAAATGCCCAAAAACCCATCCGGCCCCGCCAGCCCGCCTCCCAACGATCCATTCGGCCCCGCAACTCGTCCTCCGGGGCGATCAACTGCCCATTGCGGACTCAATCGGGGTTTCCCCACTCTCTCCCGCACTGCATGATGCTGCACTGTTCCGGGCGTCCCGAGCCGAGTCCCGCATGACCTTGATCGAGAGGTTCTACCGAATGACTGCGCCCCGCACCGCTCCCCGCGTTGATTCTGCCCGTCTGCGCCGGCTCGCAAACACCGTCCGCGGGCTCTCCATCGATGGGGTCGAGGCCGCAAACAGCGGCCACCCTGGCCTGCCACTCGGCTGCGCCGACATGGCCGTCACCCTGTGGATGCATTTCCTGCGCTACAACACGCAGGATCCCGCATGGCCCAACCGAGACCGGTTCATCCTGTCGGCCGGCCACGGCTCGATGCTGCTTTACTCGCTCATCCACCTCGCGGGCTTCGATCTTCCCATGTCGGAGCTGAGGGCCTTCCGCCAGTGGGGGAGCAAAACCCCGGGGCACCCGGAGCTTCACGTCACCCCCGGCGTCGAGGCCACGACCGGCCCGCTGGGACAGGGTCTCGCGAACTCCGTGGGTGTCGCGCTGTCGGGCGAGATGTTGCGCGCCCGCTTCGCAGAGTTCGCCCCCCGCCTCGTCGATTACTTCACCTACGTCCTCGCGAGCGACGGCGACCTCATGGAGGGCGTCACGGCCGAGGCGTGCTCCCTGGCGGGGGAGTGGAAGCTCGGACGGCTCATTGTCCTTTACGATGACAACGACATTTCGCTGGACGGGCCGACCAGCCTGGCCTTCTCCGCCGAGGACCGCGCCATGCGGTACGCGTCCTACGGCTGGCACGTGCAGCGCGTCGACGGCTTCGACCACCAGGCCCTCGCCGACGCCATCACCAACGCCCAGAACGATGAACGCCCCTCCCTCATCGTCTGCAAGACAGTGATCGGCTACGGTTCCCCGAACAAGGCGGGCAGCCACAAGGTCCACGGCTCCCCGCTCGGCAAGGATGAACTGCGCGCTACCAAGGAGAAGCTGGGCCTGCCCGCCGAGGACTTCCGAGTCACGGACGAGGACCGTCAGGCCTGGTCAGCGCGCGCCGAGGAGAACCGCAGGGATTACGCGGATTGGAAGCTCCACTTCGCCGCGGCCCGCGCCAACAACCCGAAGGAAATGGAGCTGTGGGATGTCCTCCACGGGCAGAAGCTCCCCGGGGGAATCGCCGCGAAACTGCCGGCCTTCGATCCCGCGAAAAAGATCGCCACCCGCAGTGCCTCGGAGAAGGCGCTCAACGCGATCGCGCCAGACGCACCATGGCTGGTCGGCGGCTCAGCCGACCTCAGCAGCAGCACGAAGGCGATCATCGCGGGAACTTCGAAGATCAGGGCGGGCGAGTTCAAGGGCCGGGACATCTACTTCGGCGTCCGCGAGCACGGCATGGGATCGATCCTCAACGGCCTGACTTCACAAGGGGTCTTCCGCGGCTACGGTGGGACGTTCCTGACCTTCAGTGACTACATGCGCGGAGCCGTGCGCCTCTCAGCCCTGAGCCACATCCCGGCGATCTACGTCTGGACGCACGATTCCATTTTCCTCGGCGAGGACGGGCCGACGCACCAGGCGGTCGAGCACTTTGCCGCCCTAAGGGCCATTCCGAACCTTCTCGTCGTCCGCCCGGCGGATGCCCATGAGACGGCCCAGGCCTGGCTTCTGGCCGTCACGGAGGAAAAGCGCCCCACGGCCCTCATCCTCTCCAGGCAGGACCTGACAGTATATGACCGCAAGGGCGGGGAGTTCGGCCCCGCCGATGGGCTGCACCTCGGGGCCTACGTCCTGCGCCACGAGAAGGGCTCGGAGCCGCCCGACGTGATCCTCATAGCCACAGGCTCGGAAATCGAGCCGACCGTCGCCGCCGCGCGCATCCTCGAGGGAGAGGGCATCCGCGCCCGCGTCGTCTCGATGCCATGCATGGAACTGTTCCGGGCGCAGGACGCGCGCTATCGCGAGAGCGTCCTCCCGGCGTCGGTGCGGGCGCGTCTCGCGATCGAGGCCGGAGTAGGCCAGTGCTGGCACGAGTGGGTTGGGACCGAGGGCGACATGATCGTGATGCAGGGCTTCGGCGCATCCGCGCCCGCCGAGGTCCTGGCCGAGAAGTTCGGCTTCACGGCGGACAACATTGCCGTCCGCGCGCGCGACCTGGTCGCCCGCTCCGCAAGGAAGGCCTGATGAAGCTCGCACCCCCGACCGTCGTCGTCATCAGCTCGGGGACGGAGATCCTCCAGGGTCTCTATCCCGATGCGAACGCGATGCAAATCTCCCGCCTCCTGCAGGCAGGGGGATTCAAGGTCATCGGCCATCAGGTGGTCCCGGATGACCGCCTCATGAGCGTCCATGCCCTCCGGCAGGCACTGGCGGCGTGCGATCTGGTCGTGACGACCGGCGGGCTTGGCCCGACCGAGGATGACCTGATGCGGTTCGTGATCGCCGAAGTACTCGGCACGACGCTCGACAGGCACGAGCGCGCCGAGAAGCTGATCCGCGCACGGTTCGAGGCACGCGGCGTTCCCGTGCCCGAATCAAACCTCGTGCAGGCGATGATCCCCGCAGGCTCGCACCTGCTCTCGAACTACCGGGGCACGGCCCCGGCGTTCTTCATGGATCCCGTCGAGGGGCGCGCGGGCCTCCTCGCCATGCCGGGCCCACCGAACGAGTGGCCCCCCATCTTCGAGAAGGCCCTCCTGCGCCACCTCAATCGCGTCTTCCCGAACCGCCCTGTGCGGCTCGTCCACACGATTCACATCGCGATGACCCCGGAATCCGTCGTTAACGAGGCGCTGGTTGACCTGTTCCACTCGGACCCCCGGCTATCGATCACAATCCTCGCCAGCCTGGGCTATGTCCGGCTTCGCTTGATCGCCTCGGGTGCCAGCAACGAAGGCGCGCAGGAATTGGTCGAGGAGTACAGGGCGAAGATCCGCCAGCGGCTCGGAGATGCCATGATCTTCGCCGAAGGCCCGCCCGAGGTGTCCCTCGCGGAGGTCGTCGTGACGGAACTGGCCGCCCACCGGGCCACCGTCGCCCTGGCCGAATCCTGCACGGGCGGCATGATAGCCGCGCGCCTGACCGACAATCCGGGGGCGTCCAACGTCTTCTGCGAGTCCCTCACCTGCTACTCCAATGCGTCGAAGATGCGCTTGCTCGGCGTTTCCGAGTCCATCCTGACACAGCATGGTGCCGTGAGCGAGCAGTGCGCGGGAGCCATGGCGCTCGGTGTGAGGAACAAGTCCGGCGCCTCCTTCGGGCTTTCCGTGACAGGAATCGCGGGACCAACTGGCGGCACGGATGAAAAGCCCATAGGCCTCGTCTACTTCGGCCTCGCCTCCCCATCCGGGGTCACGGTCATCAAGAAGCGCTTTCCGGCGGAGCGGGACACCGTGCGCTCCATGGGGACCATGCAGGGACTCGATCTCATAAGGCGCGCCGTACAGGGCCACTCGATGGGGTAGTCCCGGGCCCCGGGGTTGATGGGTTTTGAGACTCAGGATCCTGGTCGGCGACCGAGTCCCGGCAGCCTCACAAGTCAACGGCGCCACCCCAATCCACCCGGCGGCAGAGTCCTGGAGCCAAGCGCCAGGACCCATCACCCACTATCCGCCACCCGACCGGTCTCCCTTGCCCCACGCGCGATCAGCGCAACCATCCCTCGGCACGCGGGTTGCCTTCCAACCGCGGTGAAGCTTTTGACACCATTGGCGTAACACCACGTGTCACGCCCCTCGGATCACCCCACCCTGTCCACGCGCCCCCGCACAAAATCCGCCCTCCTGCGCCTCGCGATCCCCTTCGCCGTGGTGGCCTCATGCCTGGCCCTCGCAGGATGCCCACCACCCCAGGCCGTGAAGGACAAGGACAAGCAGGGGCGCTGGGGCAAGGGACCCAACCAGGGTGAAGTCAAGGCCGAGAAGGCGTTCCTGGCCCCAGTCATCGTCCAGAAAGTTAGCCGCGGACCCCTCGAATCCACCGTCGCCACCACAGGGAGCGCCGTACCCATCCGCACCCGCATGCTCAGGTCGGAGGAAGCCGGTCGCCTCGTCTTCACAAAGGCATGGAAGGAAGGCGATCCCGTGACGGAGGGAGAGGAGATCGCCCGGATCGTCTCGGAGAACCTCGACAACGAGCTGCGCCTCGCCGAAGCCGACGTCGAGATCGCGGAGGAACAGCTCGCCATCGGCAAGCGCTCCATGGACTCCTCGATCCGGGAGTTCCGGACCCTTCAGGATCTCTACGCACGTGGCATCGCGGCGGGCAAGGAAGTGGACCGCACCGAGCTGGAGATGCAGCGTGCGATCAACTCCCAGAAACAGAACGAGATCAACCTTGAAAAGGCCAAGTCCCGGCTCGCGAACCTGAAGGTCAGGCGCGAACGGCTGTCGATCCGGGCCCCATTCGCCGGTCTCATCGTCGCCAAGTCCACGCTCGAGGGACAGGCCGGGTTCACGCGCAGCTTCGGCAAGGAGACCATCACGGACTGGGATGGGCGCATGGTGGGCGCCGAACTCGCCATCTGCGGCGTGGTCGATTGCACCCAGATGCTGATGCGCAGCGACGTCACCAGCAAGGACATCTCCCGCATCCGGCCCGGTCAGAAGGCCCGCGTGATCTACTATGCGACGGAGGACTTCGTCGTCGAAGGAACGGTGCAGTCCATTGCGGGGGCCATCAACCCGGAGACCAGGGCCTTCGCGGTGGACATCATCCTGGAGAATCCCGAGGGGCTCGTGAAACCCGGCATGTTCGGCAGGCTCGAGACCATCGTGGAGACGCGGCTCGACACCGTGTCCGTCCCGAAGTCTGTCATCTCGCGCCGGAACAACCGGGACGTGGTGTTCGTCGCCGAGCGCCGGAACGAAACCGGAAACGACGTCGCCGTCGAACGCGCCGTGGAACTCGGCCTCGAGGGCCGGGAGAACATCGAGATCACCTACGGCCTGCGCGAGGGCGATCGCCTCGTCATCCGCGGCTTCGAGGTCCTGCAGAACAACACGCCGGTGGCCTCCACCGACATCGACGCCCCCACGACGGGGACGCTCGAGAGAAAGCCCGAGGACAAGACTCCGGTGCTCGCCTCCGGCGGGGTGTAGCAACTCGCAGCACGCACGGATCGCCCGCCGTGAGGGGGCGATCCATCTACATCTCCAAGCCAAGTTGTGGAACGCGGACGAGGAAACGCCCTTTCCGCCGTCCGCACCCCTGCGTTCCAGTGTGGCATGCGCGCACGGGACTGGTGGCAGCGGAGGCTCATCGAATCGGCATCAAGGCTGCCGACGCGCGGGCTTCAGTCGTGGCTTGAGGTGCGGCGGGTCACCGCGGCTTGGCGGCACGCGCGGGGCCGCCACCGACCCGAGTTCAGAAACGACGTGCGACTGCTCCTCGCCGGACATGATGCCTTCCGCGCGATGGAACTTGCGATGGCCGGCGCCCGACGCTCCATCCACGTCGAGATGTACATGATCCTGGACGATGCCGTCGGCCGCGGGATGGTCCGGCGGCTGGTTGATGCGGCCCGCCGCGGGGTCGATGTCCGGCTGATCTACGACCCCATCGGCAGCATCGGCACCAGTCCCCGCATGTTTCGTGAGCTTCGACGCGCGGGCGGGCACGTCCGCGCCTTCCACGCCCCCCGATTCGGCACCAGCCCGTGGGAGCTCGTGCGCCGCAACCATCGCAAGCTCCTGTGCATCGATGGGAGCCGCGCCATCCTGGGGGGCATCAACTGGACATCCCAGTTCCTCCCGGAACGCGAGCCCGGCGGGGGCGGGTGGTACGACCTCGCGGTGGACATCGAGGGCCCCGCGGTCGGCGAGATCGAGGTGTTCTTCTGGCGGAGCTGGATCTACTGCCGTGGCGAGGTCCCGCAGGACCTCGCCCCGTACTTCCCCCGCGTCAGGAGGCGTGGCCGCGCCCGCGTCTATGCGCGCACCAGCTTCCGCATCCTGGGCCGCTTCAGCGTGTACCACGCGCTGCTTTCGGCCATCGGCATGGCGGAGCGGCGCGTCGAGCTCATGCAGAGCTACTTTGTGCCGCCCGGCAGGCTCCGGCGCGAACTCGAGTCCGCGGCCCGCCGCGGCGTGAAGCTCGACGTGATCGTGCCATCCGTGAGCGACGTCCCCATCGCCCAGGCAGCAAGCCGCGCGCTCTACTCCAGCCTCCTCGATTCGGGTGTCGGCATCCACGAGCATCCCGGGCCGATGATGCATGCAAAGGCCGTCGTCATCGATGGCTGGCGCTCATTCATAGGGAGCAGCAACCTCAACTACCGCAGCTTCAGGCTGAACCTCGAGCTCAGCGTCGAGATACACAGCCTGGCATTTGGCCGGGCGCTCAGCCGCGAGTTCCGAAAGCTGCAGGCCGACTCAAGCCACGTTTCCCATGCCGACATCCGTCGATGGGACATGTTCCGCAGGCTCTACAACTACTTCTGCTACCTCTTCCGGTTCTGGATCTGATCAGGCTGCGGGAACGAACGCGCCCAGGGTGCCCTACTGCCCGAAGATGCGGGACATCTCGCGCTGCGCCTCGGGCAGGGAATCCGCAACCTTCTCCCAGTCCACCTTCAGGACGCGGTCCGGCGGCAGCGGCGGCAGGCCCTTGGGTCCCTTGACGCCCTCGCGAAGGGGAATCTGCGCGCTGCGGGACGCCGCAAGGGTTGCCTCAACCTCCCGCGAGAGCAGGTGGTCGATCAGCGCCTTTCCGTTGGCCGAGTTCGGCGCCCCCTTTATCAGGACAACCGTGTTCGGAAGCAGCAGCACACCATCGCCCTCCGGCCCGCCAGCCGGGTAGACGATCTCGATGGAGGCCCCGTCCATCAGAAGCGAGTGCGCGTCGTCGGTGTCCGTCATGCCGAACAGGGCTTCCCCATTGGCGACGGCGTCCGCCACCGGGCCGTTGCCGGGATAGAGCGCGGCGTTCCTCCTCGCCGCCTCCCAGAAGGCCAGCGCCTTCTCCCGTCCTCCGTGTGCCCACATGACCGCCGCGTGCGTGTTCGTCGTGCCGAAGAGCGGCTTCGCGATGGCGGCTATCGGGGCCGATCCGGCAGGCTGGGGAGCCACGAGGTCCTCCCACCGAGTGGGAGCCGGCGTCCCCTTCAGGTCCTTCGCGATCTCCAGGACGCGGGCCCGCGCCGCGAAGCCCGTCCAGTGGCCGGCGGCATCCTTGTGGGAGTCGGGGATGTCCGCTGCCGAAGGGGAGAGGTATGGCTGCGTCAGCCCTTCGCGCTTCAACTGGATCGAGCGCAGGATTTCGTTGTTCCAGAAGACGTCGCACCGGGGCCGCGCGCGCTCGGCGATGATGCGGTTCACGAGTCCAACAGTCTTCGCAGCCTCCGTGTCATAGACCGGACGGACGCGGATGCCCGTCTTCGCCTCGAAATCCTTGAGGATCGGTTCGCTGTACTGGCGATCGAGCGCCGTGTAGACAACCACCTCGCCGCGCGGCTTGGGCTGGTCCTCGGCACGCGCCGGTGTGGATCCGGCGATCAGCAGCACCGCGACAAGCAAGGTGAGCACGTTCTTCATGGATTCGTCTCCGCGGCTGATTCAACCAGCACGTAATGGTGGGACAGGTATCCATAGCCGGGCGAGTCCGAGCTGCGCACCTTGATGCGCCACCGCGTACCCCCCGCCCTCTCCAGCAGGTCCCCCAGCGGAAGTCTGGACACCGGGGCGATGAGTGGTGGGGCCTCCGGAATTGCCAGCGTCGTCTTCGCACCCACACCGCTGTCGAGGGAGATTGCTTCTACCTCGAGGATCCCCGCCAGTCCGACAGGCGAGGCGTCGGGACTGGTTTTCGACACCCGGGCCAGGAGCACGGCGTGCCGTTTATTGAAGCCCTTGGGCGGCTCGAACGAGAACTCCTCCGACCTCACGAATCGCCCCCCACAAACGCCTCCCTCCGGGGTGATCCCCGTGGGGAAGAGCGGGCGCGGCCACGTCTTCGGGCGCTCGTCATCTCCGTCGATGTGCCAGCGGTACCCTGAGGCGCGCTCGGACTCCAGGTCCGCCACGTTGACCTCCGCGATGATGCCGTCCGTGGGGAGCAGTTCCATCGTCCGACCCAACTCGATCCGCCGCCATTCGATCGGGTACCGCGCCAGATACCTCTGCGCCGAGATTGTCGGCTCGGACAGGAACTTGCCGTACTCGGCCGGCCCAAGCGGGAACACGGGGGAGAACCACTCCCTGAACGTGATGATCGTCCTTGGGCGGATTGCCGGATCGAGCCTGGCCATCTCTTCGATCACGCAGGATTCACCCGAAATCCATGGCCGGGTGAACTGCGCCGACGTGAGACCGACAAGGTCCGTCGCGACAGCCTGAGGGTAGTACACGAGCACTCCCGTGTCCGTGACGGCGATCCTCTCCCCGGGCTGGACGCTGAAGGACATCTCCCGGTGCTGTCTGTAGATGTCGCGGGAGTTCCGGCCATACTCGAGGATCCAATACGGCACCGACGGCAAGGTCAGCAGCACCATCGTCGTCAACACGATGGCCGAGGCGAACTCATGGGTCTTGGCCAACCCTCGCAGACGGTGCGCCGTGACGCAGGCGAGCACGATCACGACGGCCGTCCACGGGGCCGCATAGCGCTGCTGGTGGATGAAGGGGATGCCCGCCGCGCACAGTCCCAGGATGCCAACGACCCAAACGGCAAGTGCGAGGGTCAGCGGTCCCGGCTCACGCCGCCGCAGCTCGGAGCACATCGCTCCGACGCCGCCCAGCAGCGCCAGAAGCGGCAGGCCGAGCGGCAAGTATGGCATGTAGTCCGTACCCTTGAAGCCCGCATATCCGTCGTCGGGCACGATATTGCGATAGAACCTGAGGGGCATGGCCACGAACGTGTCCGTCATCATCCACAGCTTCGTCCCCATGCCGATGTCCGTACGGTCGAACAGGCCCTTTGCGACCATGCCGGCCGGCTTCCACTCCCCCGTGAGGACGGACAATGCCGCCAGGTTCAGGAGACCGGGCATGCTGAGAAGCGCCCCCCGGAAAAGCCATGATCGGGGCGATTCGCCCTTCTGGGCGCACATCCAGCCCACCACGGTTACCACCACCAGGAATCCCTCGGGGCGCGCCAAGGGCAGCAATGCCAGCGCAACATAGCCCACCCGACGCCAGGGAAGGGATCCGCCATCACGCCAACGCGAGGCACAAAGCAGCGCCGTCAGGATCAGGAGCGTGAACAGTCCCGTCTCCATGCCGCTTAGAAAGTTCCAGACGAGGTGTCCGTTCAGGATGAGCAGGGCCGCCGCGAACAGGCCCTCCACCGGGGACGCCAGCCGCGCAACAAGCGCGCGCACCGCCAGCGCAGATCCCATGAAGATGAGAGTTGAGAGCACATAGGACCACACGGCCCCGACGACGCCCTTGGCACCCAGGAGGAACGCCGGTGAGAGGAGGGCGACCCACGCTGGGCTCGTGGCCCCCCCGGAGGGCGCCGTGCCGGGCGAGTACACGTAGGGGTGCCCCTCGGCCAGCATGCGGGCGTACTGAAGGTGGATGTAGCTGTCGTCCAGCGGGAGCATGAAGTGCCCACCGGCGCCGTGCCACGCGCTCGCCAGCGTTGCCGCCGAGACGCAGGCGGCGCCCGCGGCGATTAGGGCCGTCTCCCGGCGACCGGGGCGGCTGGTCCCAGGATTCATGCGTCTGTGGATGGAGCCACGGCCCCGGCGGGCCTCAGCGGTGCATGCGTCCCATCATGCGGAAAATCTCGTCCGCGTGCTCATGCACAAGCACCACGTGGGGCTCGTTCGAGGTGTGGGTAAGCGGCGTCAGGAAGATGAACGACCCCTCCCCACCGCCGTTGGGAACGATTTTTACGATGTGGTTCTCGTTGAAATAGTACTCGGTGGCCGTGTCGCTCTCGGTCAACTTGATGAACATGCCTGTCACCGCCGGGGAGGAGTGTTGGGAAGATGGAACGGGCCCGGCGGGACGTATGGCAAGCACAAGCGCCGTCGCCACCCCCGGGGAATCGTCCCTCTTGGACTTCGTGTCGAGCGTGGTGGACAGGGGACGGAATCCTTGCCCAGTTGGGAATCCGCCTTGACGCGAGGCGGCACGCGGAGGGACATATTGCGTTCGCGGGCGTTGTGCCGGACACGCCGCCCGTCCTTGCCAGAGCATCGGAACGGATGACTGCCGAGTAAGCGCAAACCAAATCGTCTGAATTGCCCCGGGGTTCCCACGAAGGAGCCCAGGGGCGTTTTGCGCTTTGCGGCAGGCTGGCAACCAGAAGGGCAGCACCACCGGTAAACGCCTTTATCAGGCACCCCAGGAGGTCCATCCTCGATGGCCACCAGCTCCACGCGCGACCTCGCCACTTCGGCCAGCGGCAGGCTTTCCTACGCGCGCATTCCGGAAACGATGGAGATGCCCTATCTCCTCGAGACCCAGAAGCAGTCCTACGCCGAGTTCCTCCAGCTTGAAGTCTCCCCGGACCAGCGTGACGCCGAGCGGGGACTCCAGGAAGTGTTCCGCTCCGTCTTCCCGATCTCGGCCCCGGGCGATCCCTCCACCCTCGAGTTCCAGGAGTACACCTTCGGCACGCCGAAGTACTCCGTGAAGGAGTGCCTCTCGCGCGGCATGACCTACAATGCCCCGCTCAAGCTCAAGCTCCAGCTCATCGTCCGCGAACTGAACGAGGAGACCACCCAGCTCGAGATCCGCGACATCAAGGAGCAGGAAGTCTACATGGGGGAAATCCCCCTCATGACGGACCAGGGGACCTTCATTATCAACGGCGCCGAGCGCGTCATCGTCTCCCAGCTCCACCGCTCCCCGGGCGTCTCCTTCTCCAGCGCAACCCACCCAAACGGCAAGCCGACCTACTCCGCGCGCGTGATCCCGTACCGCGGGGCCTGGGTCGAGTTCGAAATCGACATCTACGGCGTCATGCACGTGATGGTGGACCGCAAGCGCAAGATCCCCGCCACCACCTTCCTGCGCTGCTTCGGCTTCAACGACGACGCCACGCTCGCGCAGAACTTCTTTGAGGTGGAGACCGTCGCCCTCGACGACTTCAAGAGCGGCGCCACCAAGGTTGGCCGCCTGACGGAGTTCGTCGGGTCCGAGTTCATCGAGACGATGCGCGACGAGAAGGGCAAAAAGATCGTCGAAGCGGGCGCGCGCGTCACCAAGAAGGCCGCCGAGGCCCTCAGGACCGCAGGCATAGATTCCGTCCACCTCTCCGTGGCCGAAGGCTACGAGGACACCCTTGGCAAGATACTCGCCGCGGACGTCGTGGACACCAGGACTGGCGAAATCCTCGGCGAGACCTGGGAAGCGGTCACGACCTCGCTCCTGCGCAAGTGCGGCCGCGCCGGGATCAAGAAGCTCCAGGTCCTCAAGATCGACGACCCGAACAAGCCGCACCCCGTCCTCAACACGCTGAACAAGGACAAGATCCGCAGCGAGGAGGACGCCGTCATCGAGCTCTTCCGCAGGATGCGGCCGGGCAACCCGGTCAGCATCCAGGCCGGGCGCCGCCTCATCGAGGAGATGTTCTTCAACGAGAAGCGCTACGACCTCGGCGCGGTCGGCCGCTACAAGATCAACAAGCGCTTCTACGAGGTTGGCAACGGGACGGGGGACCTGAAGAACCGCCTCCTCACCACCGCCGACATCATCCACGTGATGAAGCACCTGGTGAAGCTCTGGGCCGAGGAGGTGGACGTCGACGACATCGACCACCTTGGCAACCGGCGCGTGCGCTGCGTTGGCGAGCTCCTCCAGAACCAGATCCGCCTCGGCCTGGCCGAGATCGAGAAGACGGCCCGCGAGCGCATGGCGATCGTGGACCTTGAAAACATGCTTCCGCAGAACCTGATCAACGCCAAGCCGCTGGTGACCGCGGTGCGCGACTTCTTCGGCCGCTCGCAGCTCAGCCAGTTCATGGACCAGACGAACCCGCTGGCGGAGCTGACCCACAAGCGCCGTCTCTCGGCCCTCGGGCCGGGCGGCCTCTCGCGCGACCGCGCAGGCTTCGAGGTCCGCGACGTCCACCACACACACTACGGGCGCATCTGCCCCATCGAGACGCCTGAAGGCCCGAACATCGGCCTCATCAGCTCGCTCTGCTGCTTTGCGCGCATCAACGCCTTCGGCTTCATCGAGACGCCCTACCGCCGCGTGAAGACCGGCAAGGTGAAGCACAAGGAAGTGGACTACCTGACGGCGGACGTGGAGGACCGGCACCTGATCGCGCAGGCGAACGCCGCCCTCGACGACTCGGGAAGCTTCAAGACCGACACGGTGCTCTGCCGCAAGTCGGGGGACTTCCCGCGCTCGCGCCCGGACGAGATCGAGTACATGGACATCTCGCCCAAGCAGCTCGTCTCCGTCTCCGCCGCGCTCATCCCGTTCCTTGAGAACGACGACGCCAACCGCGCGCTCAT
>CAZUCD010000043.1:0-534 GCA_964618855.1 uncultured Candidatus Sumerlaeota bacterium | reverse complement strand
GCCAGGGCGTGCCGCTCGTCTTCACAGACGCGCCGCTTGTCGGAACCGGCGTCGAGGGCAAGGTGGCCGTCGACTCCGGCGTCTGCCTCACGGCCCGCCGCGCGGGCACCGCAGAGAAGGTCACCGCCTCCGAGGTCGTCATCCGCACCGAGTCAGGGGAGAAGGACACCTACTACCTCGAGAAGTACAAGCGCTCGAAACAGAACACCTGCATGAACCAGCGCCCGATCGTCCGCGAGGGCGACCCGATCGCCAAGGGCCAGGTGGTTGCCGATGGCGCCGCCACCCGGAACGGCGAGCTCGCGCTCGGCCGCAACGTGCTCGTCGCCTTCATGTGCGCCGGCGGGCACAACTTCGAGGACGCCATCCTCATCTCCGAACGCCTCGTGCGCGACGACGTCTTCACGTCGATCCACATCGAGGAGTTCGAGGTGGATGCGCGCGACACGAAGCTCGGCAAGGAGGAAATCACCCGCGACATCCCGAACGTCGCGGAGGAGGCCCTCGCCAAGCTCGACGAAAACGGCGTCATCT
>CAZUCD010000042.1:0-25679 GCA_964618855.1 uncultured Candidatus Sumerlaeota bacterium | reverse complement strand
TTCCAGCAGCAGGGAAGCGTCGGCGGCGTGGTGTTCCAGGACACCAACGGCAACGGCGTTCAGGACTCCGGCGAACCCGGCCTCCCCGGTGTCGATGTGACAGTCACCGACTCGCTCGGTGCGGTGCACACGACGACGACGGATGGATCCGGCAACTGGACGATCGGCGGACTCCCGACGGGCACCACGACGATCGACATCGACGACACGGACCTGCCACTTGGCTCCGTCCAGACGGCCGGCACCGATCCGACCACGGCCACGGTCTCGGGCGGGTTCACGACGACGCACAACGACGGCTACCAGCAGCAGGGGACCGTCACGGGCACGGTGTTCCAGGACACGAATGGCAACGGTGTGCAGGACTCCGGCGAACCCGGCCTGCCTGGCGTTGACGTGACGGTCACCGACGAGTTCGGCGGCACCCACACGGCGGTGACGGACTCGAACGGCAACTGGGTAATCCCCGGCGTCCCTGTCGGCACCGCGACGGTGGACATCGACGAGGCGGACCTTCCAGCAAACTCCGTGATCACGGCCGGCGACGACCCGACCTCCGTGGTCGTGGTGGCGGCAGGAAGCAGCGCAACCACCGACGGCTACGCGATCGACACGGACGGCGATGGTGTCATCGATCCGTTCGACAACTGCGTCCTCGTCCCGAACCCGGGCCAGGAGGACTCGGACAACGACACGATCGGCGACGCGTGCGACACGACCAATCCGCCCGTGATCACGAACTGCCCGAACGACTTCACGACGCCCTGCAACACGGCGCTTGGCTACAATCTCAACTACACTCCGTTCGTGAGCCACCCGCTCCCGACGACGTTCACGATCGATCCCCCGAACCCGCTCCCCTACGGCGTCACGCCCGTAACCGTGACGGTCACGGACGTCAACGGCGCGACGGCCACGTGCGTGTTCAACGTGACCGTGGTTCCCGATGCCCAGCCCCCGATCCGCATGACGTCCATCGGCACCGAGGACGGCTACGTGGAGAAGTATGATCCGCGTCCCGGCGTCGGCACCACGATCAAGGCCACGGGCAACGACATGTACCTCGGCGACTCGTACACCAACCGCGCCCTCCGCGGCGTGCTGAGCTTCGACACCAGCGTCATCCCGGCCAATGCGATCATCACCTCGGCCAGGCTGCGCATGGTGCGGTCGACGCTCCAGTCCAAGGTGGATCAGTTCGGCCGGATCGTCGTCGGCATGTCCGTGCCGCACCACGGCCCGACTCAAGCCCTCGAGCTAGCCGACTGGAACGCCACGGGCTTCGTCGCCGACGACGTGTTCCCGGGCCTGACGGTCCCGTCCGCCAACTCGGTGAACGCCTTCGCCGACCTCCGGCCCGAGCTGTACGGCCTCATCAACCGCGGCGGCAGGACTCAGTTCCACTTCCGCTTCGAGGTCGAGACGGACAACGACGGCGTCACGCAGTATGTCGCCTTCCGGACCGGCGAGTACTCGACCGTCACGGAGCGCCCGGAGCTGATCCTCGAGTACTTCATGCCCACCTGCTTCGAGTTCCCGCCCGTCCCGACCCCGAACCAGGGACCGTTCACTTCGCAGTTCTTCTCGGTTCCCTCCGAGGACGGCTTCGTGACGGAGTGGCACTGGAGCGCGGAGGTCGGCGGCACCCCGAACTCGACCGCCCCAACGTTCCAGGTTGGCGACTCGGGCAACCGCCAGCAGGTGATGGGCCTCGTGAGCTTCGACACGAGCTCGATCCCCGCCAACGCCACCATCGACGCCGTGTACCTGCGCCTCTACCGCGCCGGCACCGCCACCGTCCCAACGAACCTCGGCAACCTCGTCGTGGACATGAAGAACCCTTACAGGACCCCGACGAACTGGATGTTCGGCTCAACCCGCGGCGTCGCCAGCGACGACTTCCAGGGCTACGCTGACTTCCCGGCCGTCGCCAGCATCCCGATCCCCGCCCTGGTGAACCAGTACACCCCCGACGTCAGCCTCGGTCTGACGGGCCAGAACGCCCTCAACAAGGGTGGCACCACGCAGTTCCGCATCCGCTTCCAGGTGCCCGACGACGGCGATTCCGCCGCAGACGTGGTCACCTGGGGTGCGGGCGACTCCGGTGTCTCCTCACCCACCCGGCCCAGGCTCGTGGTCGTGTACCGGACGCCCTGACCAACCGCATCCCCCGAAAAAACCCCACCCCCGGCGCCCAGATGCGCCGGGGGTGGTTCTTTTTCACGCCATTGCCCGTTGAATGCGCACCGGTGCCCGGTGTAAAAGGATTCGAAAACAAGCACCAGCCCCACGCGCGGAGTTGATCCGATGAACGCGAAGCTGCCCCAGGGAATCCCGGCCGAAGTCGTGGGCGGGCTTGAACGGCTCTGCGCGGAGCTCGCCAAGGCGGCCGGAGGGGGCGTCGCCTCAGTCGTCCTGTACGGGGGCGTCGCCGCGGGCCGCTACGTGCCCGGACGCAGCGACGTAAACGTCATGGTTGTCCTCGGGGAGGACACCGGCGCGGTGCTTCGCGCCATCTCCCCGCCGCTCGCCACCGCGCGCCGCGCCATCAGGGTTGAGCCCTACATTGTCGCCGCCCGGGAGTTCCAGGCGGCGGCTTCCGTCTTTCCCATCCGCTTCCTGGACATCAGGGACCGCCACCTCGTCCTCCACGGCAGCGACCCGTTCGACGGCATCGTGATCCCGGACGAGGCCATCCGCCTGCGCACCGAGCAGGAGCTGCGCAACCTGCTCATCCGATTCCGCCGTGCCCTGGCGGACGCGGGCGACGATGGACTCGCGCAGGTTGCCGCAGTCCGGCGTGCCGTCGTCCCGCTCTCGATCGAGTTGTCCGCCCTCCTCAGGCTGCGCGGCGCGCAGCCCCCGCTCGAGGCCAACATCGAAACCACCTTCCGCATGGCTGCGGAGACGCTCGGCATGGACGCCGGGACGCTCTCGGAAATCTCCGCGCTGCGTGAAGCCACCGGAACCGCCCCCGATGCGGCGGGCCTCTGCGACCGGACCCTCGGCGTACTGCACCACGCCAACAGTCTTGCCGCCCGCCAAGGAGGCGCCCCATGAACGAACTAGACTCCCTCTTCGGGGTCCTGGACCTCCCCGGTCCCGACTTCCTCAAGCTCTACCTGCTTACGGGATTCATCCTGCTGTGTGCCACGGGGCTCGTCCGCCGCTTCGTGCGCGGCCCGTACGACGCACCGCGCGCGATGCCGCCCCTGGATCCCTACGACGTGGCCTACCTGCAGGGGCGGGAGACGCGCGCCGCCGAGGCCGCGCTCGCAGCGCTCGTCAAGGAGCGCCTCCTCGCCGTCTCGCCCTCCGATGGCAAGGTCCGCGCGGCCGGCCTCCTCATGGGGGCAACCTCACCGGTCCTCGCCGGGATCCACGCACACGTCGCCCGCAGCGGGGCCAAGGGGGTCAGCCTCCGCAGCATCCTGACATCCCCGCCCAAGGACGTCCTCGCCCGCCCACGAGAGAAGCTCGCCGCGTACGGCCTTCTCGCCGACTGGGGAAATGCCCTCGCGGTCCGTGCCGGGACGTCCCTCGCCATGTTTGCGCTGGCCGCCTTCGGCATCGCGAAGATCAGGGTCGGACTCGAGCGGGAGCGCCCCGTCGAGTTCCTCGTCTTCCTCACCGTGCTCACCGTCCTGATCGCACTGGTGTACCTCTTCTCGAGCCCGCACCGGTCGCGCCGGGGGGACGCGGTGCTCAGGGACCTGAAGGACCACAGTGCCGCCCTGAAGGCCACCGCCGAGACGGGCGGCACGCTCCTCACGGGAGACCTCGCGCTGGCCGCCGCGCTGTTCGGCGTGGGCGCGCTCACAACCCCCGGCCTGGAGGACCTCCGCGCGGCGCAGCAGCGCTACGTCGGCAACACCGGCTCCTCGTGCAGCGGGGGCAGCAGCTCCTGCGGCGGCTCCTCCTGCGGCGGAGGATGCGGGGGCGGGGGATGCGGGGGGTGCGGCGGATGACTACGACACCGCGGAACTCACCGCGCGCCCTCGGACTTGGCATCGGATGGCGCCCCGAGATCGCGCTCTTCATCGAACGCTTCGAGGGGCTCGGCTTCGTCGAGGTCGTCGCCGAGTCCATCGATCCGACACACCCGCCCGAGGCATTGCTCAGGCTGCACGGACGCGGGGTTCAAGTGATACCGCATGGAATCTCGCTCTCGCTCGGCGGCGCCGACATGCCCGACGGGCGACGGCTCGCTCACCTGGCCCGGCTTGCGGAGCGATTCGACTCCCCATTCGTGACCGAGCATGTCGCCTTCGTGCGCGCTGGCGGCGTGGAGGCCGGCCATCTCCTGCCCGTGCCGCGCACGCATGAAATGCTGGATGTCCTGGCGGAGAACGTCGCCTTCGCGCAGCGCCACCTGCCCGTGCCCCTTGGCCTCGAGAACATCGCGGCCCTCGTGGAGTGGCCCGACGCGGAACTCACGGAGACCGGCTTCCTCGCGGGGCTGCTCGCGCGCACGGGGGCGCTGCTCCTGCTCGATGCCGCAAACGTGCACGCGGCCGCCTGCAACTTCGGCCTCGAGCCCCGCGAGTTCATCGCGGGCCTCCCGATGGATCGACTCGCCTACATGCACGTCGGCGGGGGGGAGGAGCGCGACGGCATCTACCACGACACGCACGCGCACGCCGTCGCCCCCGAGGTTTTCGCACTCGTCGAGGAGGTGTCGGCGCACGCGGACATTCCCGGGTACATGATCGAGCGCGACGACCACTTCCCCCCGGAGGGTGAGCTCGCGGGGGAACTCGGGAGCCTGCGGGCGGCCGTCGCGGCGGGCACCGCCCGGCGGAGGGCGCGCGCCCATGCCCACTGACGCCCGGGAGCGGCTGCGCGCGCGCCAGGATGGCCTCGTCCGGGCCCTCGTCGCGGGCGCGCCCCTTCCCCAGGGCTTCGACGCGGCGTGGGCCGCCGCCACGTCGGGTTCGCTCCTGCGCAAGCGCACCCGCGGCGTCGCGCGGGCATGGCCAAGGCTCGCGCGCGCGCTCGGATCCGCGTTCGCCCCGCTGTTCGCCGAGTACGCCTCAACCTCGCACCCGGCGAGCGAGGGGTACTACTCGACCGATGGCGCACGGTTCGCCGCGTGGCTCCGCGCCTCGCGCCGCCTCCCCGACGAGGGGCGCGTGGAACTCGCGCTCTGGCGCGTCTCGACGCGCCGCGCCGCACTCGATGCCGCGTTGCTCTCGGACCCGCCCGGGCTCGTGCTGGCATGGCGCCTCGGCCCGCTTGCGGGCGCGCGCACGCTCAGGTTTCGCGGGATGCTCCCCGCGCGCCGCGCCGCCTGAGGGCCCGCCCTACCCGGACTGCTCCGCCGCGTCCGCCTCCGCAGCCCCGCCCCCATGCGGAACAAGTTGGTACAGGGCGGCCGCGGCGAGGATGCCCAGCAGCACGACGCCGAGGATGATGAGCTGCGTCACCAGCGACTTGCGGCGCTTCTGCCTCCCCCAGCCCCTCTCGATGTGCGCGATCAGGTAGTTCCGCAGCCTCTTGTCCGAAAGGCTGTTCGCCATCGTGATCGCCCGGTGCGTCTGGTAGTCCTCGTTCACCAGGAGATTCGTGTGCGCCGCGACGATGCGGGAACGAAGCGGATCGATCTCGGGATTGCGGGGCCAAAGGCCCGCGGCGTTGTCGACCTGGCTCTGCAGCAGCCCGAGCGCCCTGATGTCCACCCCGGGTGCGCGCAGGGCCTCGTCCACCCGCGCGGTCAGCTCCAGCGACTCCCACCGGCGCTCGGCATTCTCCAGGAAGTCCGCGAGGTGGTCCATGAACACGCGCACGGTCTGCGGCCGGTCCGCGATCGAGCGCGAGAGCGCCCAGTTGGCGAGCGCCGCCAGCTCCTGCGGCACGAACCGCTCCCCCGCGCGTTCCTGGATGGGCCGCATGTCGCACACGGCCGCCCTCGCCATCGCCGTCTTCGAGTCCATCCCGGAGTACGGTCCCGCCCCCGTCAGCAATTGGTACAGGATCCCCCCAAGCAGGAACACATCCGTGGCCGGGCAGATGCGCTGCGTGGTCTTGTCGAGCTGCTCCGGCGCCATGAACGCCGGCGTCCCGGCCGGGTTCGGCCCGTCGCGCGTCGTGGGAACGGCGTTCAGCTCCATCACGTGGGGGATCGTGTTTCTGGCCGCAGCCGTATCATAAACAATAGCCAGCCCCCAGTCCATGAGCTGCACCTCGCCGTAGTCCCCGACCACGACCTGCGCGGGCTTCAGGTCGCGGTGCACGATCCCGCGCGAGTGCGCGAACCTCACCGCCTCGCACACCCCCATCAGCACCTGGAGGTGCTTCCTCAGGAACTTGCCGATAGGCATCGTCCCGAAGTCCTTCCGGATCAGCTCGTTCCACCCGTGCCCGCGGATCAGCTTCATCGCGAGCAGCAGCCTCCCCTCTTCGTCGATTCCGAGGTCGTAAACCGGGACGATGTTCGGGTGCTCCAGGTTCGCCGTCAGGAGCGCCTCCTGGTAGAACGCCACCTCGATCGGGTGGCTCAGGCCCTGGGGCATTTCATCCTTGGGGAACTTGTCGAGGCGCAGGCGCTTGACGGCGAGGACGCGCTGGAGGGCCTTCTGGCGCGCATTCCAAACCTCCCCAATGCCTCCCTTCGCCAGCGGCTTGTCCAGCTCGAACCGCTCGTTCACGGGGATTCTTGCGATGTACTCCGCAAGCGGGGAGCCCGACGACTCCTCCGCGCCCGGACCGGGGCGCGGTTGCGGCGGCTCAACCACCCCGCGCGGAACCAGCATCGACGCGGTGTCCACCTCCGCTGCGCGGGCCTGCTGCTGCGCCAGGACCAGCGTCGGGTTGTACGACGCGCCCCCGTCCGGCGTCAGGCCGGGCAGCGACGCGAGGATCTCCGTCACCGTGTGGTCGGGGGGCGCGCTCACGCGGACTCCGTCGCGTCGTAGTCATCGTAGCCCAGCACGCTTTCGATGATCGCCCGCAGGACGTTGGCCTCAAGGCGCGGCTCGCTCGACTCGCCAAGGTCCGTCGCCCCCAGCAACCGCGCAAGGAATGGGACGTGCTGGTTGCCCGAGAGCGTGAACAGCACGAGGTCGGTGTGGTCGCGCAGACGCAGCACGATGTCGTACGCTTCGTCCTGCGTGCCGAACATGAACATGGGGGTTCGCGTGGAAAAGTCGATGCCGACCTCGGCGACATCGCCGAAGGGCACCTCGCGCTCCACCACGCTCGCGAGGTGACGCGTCCTCACTCGAAAGACCTGTCCCACCGGATCCGCCTCAAGCTGGGCGTTCCTGAGGAACAGCGTCCTTGCCCGGTGCGGCAGCGTCATCGCCACGTGCAACTCCCCGCCCCCGCCCATCCGGACGCTCGGCGCATACGTCACAAATCTCTGGAGTGGGATCAATGTGATGGGGGCCGGGGGTCAGGGATCAGGGGCCAATACCTTGTGCCTTTGTGGTAGGTTTGTGTTTCTGCCGCAATCGGGTTTCGGGCAAGTGCGCGATACTGCGCGCACTCGACACTCACCCCCTGTCACGCCGCGTAAAATGGTTCCTGTCCCTGTTTACGCGCTGTCACGCCGCGAAAAATGGTTCCTGTCCCTGATTACGCGGCGTGGCCTTGACGTTGCCACGGGGCGGGCGGGACCCTATCCCCAGATCGCCAAGGCACACGGACGCCCCCCAACATGCGCTGGTTCCGCAGACCCACCCCGCAGTTCATGACGCTGAACCCCCCGGCACCGGAGCCCGCGCAGCGCGACCGCATCCCGGCCGACATGTGGAACAAGTGCAAGAGCTGCGAGACCGTGCTCCTCAGCAAGGACTTCGTACTGGGCAACCGCGTCTGCCCCAACTGCGGCCACCACGACCGCCTCCCCGCGCGCGAGCGCATCGAACTCCTCGCCGACGCAGGCACGTTCGCAGAGTTCGACGCCCACCTCCAGGCGGCCGACCCGCTGGGCTTCGAGGACAAGCGCAAGTACGCCGACTACATCGCCTCGACCCGCAAGAAGACCGGCCGCAACGACGCCGTCATCACCGGGCACGCGCGGATCGGGGGGGTCCAGGTCTCCCTCGCCGTGATGGACTTTGCATTCATGGGCGGGTCGATGGGCTCCGTCGTCGGGGAGAAGGTCACGCGCGCGATGGAGGTCTCCCTGCGCGAGCGCATCCCCTGCGTCACCGTCGTCAGCACCGGGGGCGCCCGCATGCAGGAGGGCATCCTCTCCCTGATGCAAATGGCGAAGACATCGCTCCTCTGCCACCAACTTGACCTGGCGCGGATCCCCTTCGTCGTCATCCTCGCCGACCCGAGCACCGCGGGCGTCATGGCCAGCTTTGCCTCACTCGGCGACATCATCATCGCCGAGCCGAAGGCCTACATCGGATTTGCAGGCAAGCGCGTCATCGAGCAGACGATCAAGCAGCAGCTTCCCCCCACGTTCCAGACGGCGGAGTTCCAGCGCGACAAGGGCTTTGTCGACATCGTTGCAGACCGGCGCGAATTGAAGGAGACGCTCGTCCGAGTGCTGAAGCACTTGCTGCGCACGGACGAGCCGACGCCGGACCAGGCCTCGCGGATTGCCGACGCCGAGTCGCTGAAGGCCGCGGAAAATGCGGAGCCGATCCCCGTCGCGGAGGCCGAGGCCCCCGGGAACGGGGGGAAGCGCCGCGCGGCCGCCGCCAAGCGCTGACGCGCCGTGGACCTCCGCCTGCGCGGCCACGCGGCCATCGTCCAGGGAGCGAGCCGCGGCCTGGGCCGCGCCATAGCGCACGCCCTCGCAGCGGAGGGCTGCAACCTAGTCGTCTCCTCGAGGACCCCAGGACCGCTCTCCGCTGCCGCGCGGGAAATCGCCTCCCAAACCGGAGCCACGGTCCACGCGGTTCCGTGCGACAGCGCGGCGCCCGACGCGGCGTCCGTCCTGGTCGCCGCCGCGCGCGAGAACTTCGGCAGGCTCGACATCATCGTCTGCAACAGCGGCGGCCCACCCGCGGGCGGCATCCGCGACCTCACGGATGAGCAGTGGGGCGCCGCGTGCGATCTCGTCGTGCTCGGCCCAGTGCGCATCGCTCGCGAGGCGCTGCCCCTGCTCGCGCTAAGCCCGGCGCCGCGCATCCTCGTCGTCACCAGCAGCTCCACCCGGCAGCCCGTCGCCGGCCTGACGCTTTCGAACACGTTTCGCCCAGCCGTCGTCGGCCTCGTGAAGACCCTCGCGGAGGAGCTCGCCCCCGAGCGCGTCCGGGTCCACTCGCTCGCCCCCGGGCGCTTCGACACGGACCGGCTCCGCCACCTGTTCGATGTGCAGGCCGCGAAGGCCGGCACGACGCCGGAGGCCATCCGCGAGGGGATGCTGCGCTCCATACCGGCGGGGCGCCTTGGCGAGCCCGCCGAACTCGCCAGCCTGGCCGCATTTCTCGCCTCGCCCCTTGCCGACTACATGACCGGTGGCAACTGGCTGGTTGACGGTGGTCTCGTCCGCTGCATTTGATGTTGGAGGATCAACCCCAACCCGCGCGGCCAAGCACATGAAGAAGCGCATCACCTACCGCCACCTCGACAACGACTCGAGGATGGATGTGATCCTCACCGTGACGGAGGAGGACGGGCACTACGTCTCGCGCGTCGAACCCGCCGACGGAGCCCCTGCCACGTTCCGCGCCCCCACATTCTACGGAAAGACCGCCGACCAGGCCGAGCGCATGATGCGCAAGGTGCTTGAAAAGGAGTACGAGCCCGCCAGCGAGGTTGTGCTCGAGGGTTAGGGCCTGGGACCGGGGCCCCGGGACTATTCCGCAGTCTTCATCCTGCGCGCGATCGCGGCGGCGGCCTTGCGGACGACCGCTCGGGGGACGGCGCGCTGCGCGGCGATGGCGAGCCGCCGCTGCGTCACGCACAGCGCCCGGTTTGCGTCGCTCGCCGAAAGGCCCATGCGCACCACGTCCGCAGCCGTCTGTCCCCGCGCAAAGACCTGCGCGTCCAGCCCGTTGTTCTTCCCGAAGTTCGTCGCCGTCGGGCCGGGGCAAAGGCACAGCACGCGGATCCCCAGCGGCAGCAACTCCTCGTGCAGCCCCTCGGTGAAGCTCGTCACGTAGGCCTTCGTCGCCGCGTAGACGGAGAAGAACGGCACCGGCTGGAACGAGGCCGTGCTCGATATGTTGATTATGCGGTCGCCGGACTTCATCATGGGAACCAGCAGGCGCGTCAGCTCCGTCAGCGCCACCATGTTGACCATCAGGGTGCCCGTGATGCGCCCGGGCTCCATGAGGGCGAACGTCCCCGCATCGCCAAATCCCGCGTTGTTGATGAGCCACGACGGGTGCAGCCCGCGCGCCTTCAGGTCCGCCGCAACCAGCCCCGCGGCGCCCGGCTGCGCCAGGTCGCAGCGGAATGTCTGCGCCGTGATGTTGTAGCGCGTGTTGAGCAACTGCGCCTGGTGGTCCAGCAGGTCGATGCTGCGCGCCGTCAGGTAGAGGTTCACTCCCCGCGCGGCGAGCTGGTGCGCGAACTCCTCCCCGAGTCCCATCGACGCACCGGTGATGACGGCAACTTCCATGGCTGTCTCCTCCGCGCAGAACGTTCGAACCGGCCCCGTCCGCCGCGCAACCTGCACTTCGATGGGGGGGAACCCGGAGACGCCCCGGGCGGGGCATGCATTCGGAGGAGCGCGCGGAGGGAACGTTTTCGATTGCCGCCGCCGCCGCCGCCGCCGCCGCAATTACCGCGCCACGGGCAAGGCTCCTGACCCGATCACCATTCGATGGGACCAGTACCCATGAAAATCTGCAACTCGCGTCGCACCCGCGCGCTTCTCGCGACAGTCCTCGTGGCAGCCGCTGCATTTCCAGTGGGAGGAACCGCGGAAGTTGTTGAAGGAGCCCTTGATGCGTATGTGAACTCGGGGGGATGCGAGGTTGAGTTCGTCAACGTTGATATCCCGAACCCCACCGAGCCCGGGCAGACGATCACGGTGACAAGAGCCTCGTGCAAGGATGTCTCGTGCGATGGGGTCTGCGTACTCCACCGCCGCAAGAACGATCCCGATCACCTCTGGACGGCATGCTATTGCGACTGGCCCAACGTGAACGGCGAAGGCCCGGAGTTGCGGGACTAATGGCCTCCGGGGACTCAGTCGCCCCCGGCCACGGGCGCGCACGGTCGCGGCTCGCCAATCTTGTCGGCTTGGGCGTGTTCCTGCTTGTGGCGAGCCCGCGCGCGCAGGACATGCAGGACTCCTGCGCGCGCGGACGCCTCGAAGGTCTGCAAATCGAAGGGACCGCATGGGGCGAGGATCCGCAGACAGGCAGGGAGGAACTCGCCGACCGGTTCGCAGGGTACTTCCTGGAGTGCGGCGTGGTCGGAGTCATCGAGAACCCGGGCCGCAGGGAGGTGTTCCTGTGGACGGAAACCAGTCCCCCGCGGTATGCGGTCAAAGGATGGGCCGACGGGGTCCCGGGCGGACGCCTCCTCGGCCTGGGGGAATGGAGCGACCGGTCAATCGTCGGGGCGGGCGTGCCGCTGTTCAAGGTTTGGCGCGCGATGCACCGGCCAGGTGCCTTTGTGGAGACTTCCACCGTAAGGTCAAGCACGGGATCGTGCGAGTTGGTGGTCCGTTCACCGCTCCAATCGTCGGACATCATGACCGTCCAGACGCATAGATTCGAATCGGGAGCATACGCCGGATGCGACAGCCACTTTGAACACGTCGACGGCAAGTTGGAGCCGCGTGGTTCCGACATCGTATCGGGGAGTCTTCAGGCCGCGCCATGGCTCCCCTCCCGACTCGAGTCAAGGACCATGGCGGGAGGAGTGATCTGGGAGGGAAGCGCCCACTTCGAGGTGACAAAGTCTGCGTCCATCGATCCGGCAACCGACTGCGGCAAGCTCTTCGAGGACTTGGCCTTCGGGATGACGGAACTGAAGCCCGGGGAGCGTTACCTGGGCCCGAAGCGGGGCGTGATGAGGATGGGCGCGAAAGGGCCCGAGCCTGTCGAGCGACAGAATGCGCCGACAGCAACGGGATGGTTGCGGAGGAACAGCGCCTTCCTCCTCGCTGTCGCCATGATCGCCGGCCTAGCGACTTGGTTCGGGCGCCGGAAGCGCCCCACCGCGCCCCGATAGGCCCGACCCTACCGCCGCGTCATGGCCACCAACTCGGCGATGGTCTCCAACTGCGCCGTGCTCAGGCGGAAGTAATCCGCCCCGAAGTGCTTGACGAGGTTGTCGATCGCCTCTGGTAGCGGCACCCGCTGAACGCGCACCACGAGGTCGAGGAAGTCCGCCGCGTGGTGCCCCGCGCACGCCTGGTAGCGGCACTGGTACGTGTTGTTCCGGGGGTTCAGCACCAGCGTCCGGAAGACCTGCTCCTGATGGATCGGGCAGAGCGTCGCATACACGTCCCCTTCGCGCTTCAGCTTTTCCGGATGGTAGCCGAGGAACGCGACCAACAGGCGAACCTCGAGCGCCGAGTTCACCTGCGCGCAAATCGCAGGATAGGAGTTCGAGTCCACGCTCGCGCCGCGCCCCTCAGGAGTCCGCCGCGCCCGCGGCCCAGCGCCCACAGAACCCGATCAACTCCTCCGGCGAGGGGCCGCGCCCGTTGCGCACGTAGAACCCCGACACGCCCTTGCCCGCCACCAGCGCATCCGCGGGGGAGAGCCCGATCGTGCGCGCAAAGACATAGCCCCCGTTGAAGTGGTCCCCGGCGCCCGTCGTCAGCCTTGGCGCCATGCAGTAGGGGCCCTCGATGGTACCTTCGCCCGACGCGCCGCCCCACGCCGAGGCGCGCCGCTGCGGGTGGATCACCACCTCGGAGATGCCGACGGCCTTCGCGATGGCCCGCGCGCGCGCCACGAGTCCGGGGCCGTCCCCGGAACCCGCCGGAACGCCCAGCGCCGCCGCCACCTGCTCGCTCTCCGCCTCGTTCAACCCGAGGATCGCGGTCGTGTGAGCGGAGGAGAAGTCCGCCATGACATGGATCGCCGCGCGCAGGTCCTCCACCGGCCGCTTGGCCGGGTCGCACAGGTCGAAGAACGCGACACGCGGCGCCTCCGCTCCGAGCCCCGCCACCAGCGGCCGCATCCTCGCAAGGATGTCCGTCATGTGCGGCAGCATTGTCCAGTTCACCAGAGCCAGCACGTCCGCGCTCCGCAGCGACATGGCAAGCGCCTCGATCCCGCCGAGGTGGCGCTCGAGGTTCTCGAACGTCACCTCGCGCAGCCCCTCCATGCGGCCCATCATGATCTTGCCGTCGTCGAACTCCGCAGCCAGCGTAATCCCCGGACGCGCGATCGGGCGCACCGTCCCGTACGCCGCCAGCGGCGCGAACACGGGCTCCATCTCCGGCAGGCCGACCGAACCCACGTAGTCGAGCCGCGCACCCAGCCGCCCCATCGCCTCGCCCATGAGGGGCCCGTTCCCGCCGAGCTTGATGCGCTCGGTCACGAGTTCGATGTTCGTGGACTTCCCCGCCGCCGCCGCGATCCGCGCTGCGTACTGCCCGATGGTGGCCATCGGCTCGAACCGGTCCGCGCTGTGCCGCTTGTCCACCGCGCGCACGATCTCGTCCACGAACCCATCCAGGCCAACCCAGGCCCTCGGTGCGGGGTTGGCCCTCACCGCCGCGCGAAGGCGCTCGGCGGCATCCGTGATTCGTGAACTTTCGGTCATGGGTCGTCCGGTTGCTTGGTGGTCGTCCCGCAGGAAAGACCCAGCGACCCGCGTGGTGCAACCCATACGTCGTTCGCGGCTTGCGCGGGCGGCCCTTGCCGCTCATCATCCGAGGCCATGCTCCTCAGGTTCCTCGGCCGGGCGCTGGCGGGCTTCCTCATCCTCGCGGTGGCCATCACCGTGCTGTGGCGCATGGTCGGCCCTTGGACCCTGCCCATCGTCCTTGGTCTCCTCATCGCCGCCGGCGGGGCGTGCTGGCTCATGCGCGAGAGGTTGATGGAGGGCGTGTTCTCAATCCCATTCCGCGCGAAGGGCGCCGCCCTGCGCGGCGCGGCCGCGGAGTTTCACGAGATCCGCGTCCTCGGCATGGAGGGCGGGCGGCTCCGCGTCCGCGCGGACGTCACGATTTCTCCGTCAGCCTCGCACGAAGGCCCGTTCCGCCACTGGGAAATCGGCGAGGTGATGCTCGTCCCCAAACCCGCGCGTGGCCGCAGCCTCGACCGCGACCTCGACGACTGCGAGACGGAGCAGGTACTCGCCTGGGACGGCACCGAGTTCGCAGAACCCGAGTTCGACAAGGTCCCGGGTCCGTTGCGACTCCAGATCACCGGCGCCCTACCCGCCGGCACGCAGCACGTATCGATCCGCTATTACTTTGAAGTCCTTGGCGAAGGGCGGATCATTTACGAAGGGTGAGGGCGCTCACCCTCCCGCCGCGACCTGCGGCGTGCCCAGTGCGCTCGAGTCCACGAGGCCGCCCGGCCCCCGGTTCCCGCGCGTCCCCAGATTGCGCTCCATCAGCCGCGCGAAGGCGTCCACGACCGCCGGGTCAAAGTGCCGGCCCGACGTGGACTTGATGCGTTCGATGGCCTGCACGAACGTGAGCGGCTTGTTGTACGACCGCTGCGTCGTCATCGCGTCGAAGGCGTCGGCCAGCGCGATGATCCTGCCCTCCAGCGGGCAGTCCTCCCCCTTCAGGCGGTCCGGGTACCCCGTCCCGTCCCAGCGCTCGTGGTGCCCGCGGATGTAGGGGAGCAGGTCGTTCAGGAACTTGATCGGCTTGAGGATCTTCTCCCCCATGACCACGTGCAGCTTGATGTCCTCGTACTCCTCGTCCGTGAGGGCGCCGGCCTTGTTGATGATGCCCTCCTTCACGCCGATCTTGCCGATGTCGTGCAGGTCCGCCGCCATCTTGAGGCGTTCGAGGCGCCTTGGGTTGAAGCCCAGCTCGCGCCCGATGCTGACGGAGAGCTTCGCCACCCGCGCCGTGTGCCCCATCGTGTAGGGGTCCTTCGCCTCGATCGCGTTGACGAGCGACTGGAGCGTCTGGTGGTAGGCGCTCTGCAACTCGTCGCACAGCCGTGCGTTGTCGATCGCCACCGCGGCCTGGTTCGCGAACGCCGTCACCAGCTCCGCGTCCATCTCGTCGTACCGGATCGAGTACTGCCGGTTGTCGATGTAGAGCGCGCCGAGCACCCGGTCCCCGATCACCAGCGGGGAGCACATCACCGACTTCACGTTCAGGCCGATGATCGACTCGGAGGCCGACAGGCGCTCGTCGTGCCCTGCGTCGTTCGCGATCAGCGTCACGTGCTCCGCCACGGCCCTGTCCAGCACCGTGCGGCTGATCGCCATGTCCGGCACGCGGTCGGACCCACGCGTCGCGGCGTGCGCCGGCCGCATTTCCCCGGAATCCTCGTCCCGGGTCAGCACCACGATGTTCTCCGCCCCGGCGAACACCTCGAACAGGTTGTCCGCTATCAGCTTCACCAGATCGACCAGCGGCAGGAGCTGCGACATCGCCGAGCTGATCGTGAACAGCGTCTTCAGCGAGTTCAGCATGCGCTGCATCCGCACCAGCTCGAGGTTCTCGAACTGCCCCGACTCGGGCGCGTTGTCCTTGTAGTACTCGAAGACCGCCGCGAACTTCTGCGCCAGCGCGTCCACCTTCACCGAGTCCGTCGACACCGTGTTCGTGATCAGCGTCTGCGAGCTCACGAAGTGGATCGTCTGGAAGTCCGACGGCTCCAGGAGCACGAACTCCGTGTTGCCGATCTGGAGCACGTCCCCAAGGTGGACCTCCACGGCGTTGATCCGCTCCCCATTCAGGAAGCTGCCGTTCGTCGACCGGTTGTCCGTGTAGTGGAGCGTGCCGTCCTTCACCTCCAGCCAACCGTGAAGGCGCGAAATCTTCGGGTCCTCGACCTTCATGTCGCATGACGGATCCCGGCCCAGGGATATCTTCTTCCCCGGGAGCGGGAACGTCTGACCCCGCAGCGCGCCGCTCTGGCACGTGAGCTGGAGATTGGCCGGCATGAACCCTCGAAAGACTCGCGTGAAACCGCCTTCCAAGACTCTTTCCCCGTCGTTCCCTGTCAAGCGGGATGCCCCACGGGCGATCGGACGCCGCCAACCGCCAACCCCGATTCCCGATCCCCGATTCCCCACCCTCCCGGCCTCCGGTCCTCGACCCCCGGTCCCCGATCTCCGATCACCCCGCCTTGGCCCCCGACGTGCTTCACGGCCTTGACGCTCCCCCCAGCCCGGGCCACAACAGCCCCCGCGGAGACGACTCCATGAAGATGCGCCCGGTGGTCCAGCTTCTCGCAGCCACCCTCACACTCGCATTGGCTGCCTGCGGCAACCTGAACAAGGTGCCGCGATACAACGTCGATTCGGGTCTCATGCCTGATCCGTTCAAGCGGTACGCCACCTACGACGAGCAGGACTTCGTCAACAGGTTCCGCGCCGAAGCCTGGTATCCACGCACCGGCGAGATCGAGGAACCCGTCTCCGACGACATGGCGGACGTCCTCGACCGCCACGGCCTCCCCGAGTATGTCCGCTACCGCTTCAAGGCAGAGTCGAACGAACTCGTCGACCAGTGGGCCTACTGGGACCGCGGGGTCACGGTCCAGTTCGTTCAGGGCATGCTCGTCTGGGAAGGCGACCTTACCGACATGGACCGCTACCTGATCAAGCACGGCTACCCGCAGAAGGCGATCTACTCGGACCCGGTGACCGGCTCGCGGCGCGACATCTTCGACTACCACGGGATCCTGCAGACACCACGCCGTCAGGTCACCTTCACCAACGAAAAGCTGATCAGCGAATTCCGGTACTGAGGTCTCCCCCCGCCGCATGCAAGCCACCACGGATGGACAGGACAGATCCCCGCGCCCACGGTCGTCAGGAGCGCGGGCAAGGCTGGCCGCGTGCTCCTGTGCCATCCTGATCGCGGCGGCCGGCATCACCGGATGCGTCGCAGACTCCAAGACACGCATCGAGGAAAAGCGCGACGCCGCGTTCTCCCTCGCGGAGGAGGGCGACCGCTATCTGGCCGTCGGAAACTTCGTCCGCGCCCGCGAGCGCTACCTGGCCGCTGCGGAGATATCACCCCGACCCGCCTTCCACTACAAGATCGGCCATTGCCACTACGAACTCGGCAACCTCGACCAGGCCATCGCCTACTACGAGCGCGCCCTGCAGGATGCGCCCGACTACGAGCTCGCGAAGGCGGAGCTCGAACTCGCACGCCTGCAACTGCGCGAGAAGGAACTCACGGCCCCCCCGCGCGAAGCAGCATCGGCTCCTCGCGCCGGGCGACTCGGTCCGCAGAGCGACCCCACGCCCGCACCGACGCCAGCGCCGACCGCGGCGCCAACTCCTCGGCCGACAGCCACGCCGACCCCGAGCCCGACGGCCACTCCCACTCCCACTCCCACTCCCAGCCCCACGCCCAAGCCGACGGCAGCGCCCTCGCCCACCCCGTCCACCACACCAAGTCCGACGGCAACTGCCACCCCGGAACCCTCCATAACTCCCACGCCGCGCCCCACGCCGACGCCGACTCCCCACGCCACGCCTTCACCACGGCCCACCCCGGCGCCCACGGCCACCCCTGATCCCACCACCACCCCCGCAATCCGAACCCCGATTCCCGAATCCCGGACTCCGTCGCCAACCCCGCGGCCGCTCGCGCCGTCGAAGGACGTGCCGCGCTTCGAGGGGAAGCCCCCCGAGGTCACCACCGGCGGAGCCACCGGGCTCGACGCGTTCGGGACCGCCATCCGTTCGCTCAGCGGCGGCAACAAGGGTGAGGAGGGCCGCACGGGGAAGGCGCGCGAGATCAACCGCCAGGAAGCGCGCTCCGTGATTTTCCCGGAACTCGCCGAGGGCGCCGCAGGCCCCGACATCGCCAACGAGCGCCGCCTCGCATCCGATGCCGAGCGCCTCGGCCGCTTCGACGAAGCCGCCCGCCGCTGGCGCCGCGTCGCGGATGCCGACCCGGCCGACCTCGCCGCGCGCCTCTCCTTTGCGCGCGCACTTTCCCGCACCGGCCAGACGCGCCGCGCAGGCGAGGAATTCGACAACATCGTCCAGGCCAACCCGCGCAGCGACCACGCGTGGTTCGAGTACGCCAACTTCCTCGCCCTTGTGGACGAGGACGACCGCGCCCGAGACGCCTACGAGCAGGCCATCGAGATCAACCCGGCGAGCCTCGAGGCGCGCAACAACCTCGGCGCGCTCCATGTAAAGGCGCGACGCTACGGCAATGCGCGCATCGTGCTCGGCGAACTCAACGACATGGCGCCCGACTTCGCCCCCGGATGGCTGAACCGCGCCATACTCGAGGACGAAGGACGCGGCGACAGCGCCGAGGCCCTCCGCGCCCTCGAGAACTACCTCCGCCTCGGCGGCGCCCAGACCGACGTCACCGACCGCTGGCTGGCAAGGCTCCGCGAGGCGGCAGGGCGCAGGTAGGAACGGAAACGCGCCATCCGGGTCCGGGAGAGGCTTCGGGTTTCGAAGAGGCCCGGGGGGGCGCCGTCCCGGCGCCCCGCAGACGGGGCGGATGACGAATGTGCAAGTGGTGGGCACCCCGGGGATGCCCCCGCGTCGAAGCCGCTGCACATCCCCCCGCCAACCGTGCCACCGTAGGCATCGTGGCGGAGTTTCCCTCCGATACTTACGGTACGCAGGGGTCCACACGCCCCCCGGAAAGCGTGCCCCGGACGTCCCCGGTTGACACACGGCCCGATTGTGCGAGGGCTATGGGTTTGCCTTTGGGACGTCCCGCCCGGCGTGGGCCGGTCGCCCCTCGGCATGTCGTTTTAATTCAACGAACCAACCTGCAGGAGGAAGTGCCCATCGTGACTGCGATCATTGCCGCCGTTGTTGGCCTGGTCGTGGGTGCCTTGGGGGCGTGGATTCTGGCTGCCCGAAAGGCCGCCGGGGAAAAGGTGGACATCGACCAGGCGCGCGCCGAGGCGGAGCGCATCCTGGACGAGGCGAAAAAGGAAGCAGACAGCATCAAGGACAGGACGGCCGCCGCCGAGGCGCAGGCCCTCGCGGAAGTCGAAAAGCGCGCGGAGAAGGACTTCTCACGCCGCCGGTCGGAAATCGACCGGACGGAGGGACGCCTTCGCAAGCGCGAGGAGCAGCTCGAGAAGACCGAGGAGAAGCTCCAGCGCAAGCTGGAGGGCGCGACCGCCAAGGAGGAAGCGGCGGACGCCAAGGTGGCCGAGCTCGAGCGAGAGCGCGAACGCCTTTCCGAGGCCCGCGCAGAGGTCGCGCGCAAGGCCGAGGCCGTCTCCGGCATGACGGCGGAACAGGCCAAGAAGATGCTCCTTGAGGCCCTCGAGGACGAGGTCCAGCAGGAGTCGGCCGCCATCGTAAGGCGCGTCGAGTCCGAGACCAAGGAGCAGTCCGAGAAGAAGGCGCGGCAGATCATCACGCTGGCCATCCAGCGCCTCGCGAGCGACCACGTCAGCGAGACGACGGTGTCGGTCGTGGCCCTGCCGAGCGACGACATCAAGGGGCGGATCATCGGCCGCGAGGGGCGCAACATCCGCACGCTCGAGCAGCTCACGGGCGTGAACCTCATCGTGGACGACACCCCCGAGGCCGTCGTGCTCAGCTCCTTCGACCCGATGCGGCGGGAAATCGCCCGCCGCGTGCTGGAGGCGCTCATCCACGACGGGCGCATCCATCCGGGCCGCATCGAGGAACTGGTCGAGAAGACCGAACGCCAGGTGGGCGAATCCGCCCGCGAGGCCGCCGAGAGCGCCTGCATCGAACTCGGCCTCAACGACCTGCACCCCGAACTCATCAAGCTCATGGGCCGCCTCAAGTTCCGCACATCCTATGGGCAGAACGTGCTCGCGCACAGTGTGGAGTGCAGCCACATTGCGGAGATCATCTCCAGCGAGCTCGGACTGGACGCGCGCCTCGCCAAGCGCGCGACCTTCCTGCACGACATTGGCAAGGCCGTCAGCCACGAGATGGAGGGCACCCATGCCGCCATCGGCGCCAGCCTGGCCAAGAAGTACCGCGAACGCCCCGAAGTCATCCACGCCATCGAAGCACACCACTACGAAGTCGAACCGCGCACGCTGACGGCGATCATCGTCGTCGCAGCGGACGCCATCAGCGCCGCCCGCCCGGGCGCACGCCGCGAATCACTCGAATCCTACATCAAGCGCCTCGAATCGCTCGAGGCCATCGCCAACGGCTTCGAGGGGGTCGAGAAGTCCTACGCCATCCAGGCGGGCCGCGAGGTCCGCATCATCGTCGAGCCCGACCGGCTCGACGACAACGGCTGCGCCCTCCTCGCACGCAACGTCACCAAGAAAATCGAGTCCGACCTCCAGTACCCCGGCCAGATCAAGGTCACCGTGCTGAGGGAGGTTCGAAAGACGGAGTACGCGAGGTAGGGGCCGGAGGTCGGAGGCCAAGGATCAGGGACCGGGGGCTGCGCGAGCTGCCCCCGGTTTCGTTTTCGGACGCGACCAACTCAGGCGTTGAGGAACGCGGCCCGCCGGGGAAATCTCCCTCCATGAACAACCCGCACATCTCCGCGAAGGACGCCCTGCTCGACCTGGCTGGCTCGACGGGGGGAACCTTCATGACGCAGTTCGTCCACGGCACGCTCGAGGTTGAAATCTACAAGCCGCAGGGGACCGACCCCCAGCAGCCGCACGCCCGCGACGAAGTCTACGTCGTGATATCGGGAACCGGCTGGTTCGTGGACGGCGGGGAGCGCCGCCGCTTTGGGCCTAGCGATTTCATATTCGTTCCCGCCGGGCGCGTCCACCGATTCGAGGACTTCACTCCGGACTTCGCGACCTGGGTGTTCTTCTACGGCCCGGACGGGGGCGAGGGACGCAGGTAGAAGTGCCCCGCGAATTGCGCCGATGGGTTGAACGGTCAGGCGGTTCACCGCAAAGGGCGCAAAGGACACAAAGAAATCAAAGGCGAAGCGCGACGCAGAGACGCCGAGCGCGCAGAAAAAGAGAACCTGCGAACGCGAAGGACGCGAAAGCACAGCAGGAGTTCCTGCGAAGGACCCTACCTGGCACCAACGTCCTGTGCGCCCCCCATCTCGGGCTTGCCTCTGCGTCCTTTGCGTCGTCTGCGGTGGAACTGTCTCCTCGTTCCACCGCGCGGGCCGCAGGCATCCCCCGCGGTGGGATCGGCTTCCCCGCACACACGGCTTGCGGTTGACCGCCAGCGGTCAAATCCTGCCCGGCATGATGCCGATGCTTGCCGGCCTGAGTGCCTTCCTCGCGATCATCCTGCACTTTGCCGGGGTGGAGGGCGCCGCCATCCCCATGGTCGTGCTGACGGTCGCGCTCGCGGGAGTGGGCCTCGTCTCCCCCGGGGAGGAGAAGGGCAGCGGGCGCGTGTTCTGCATCCTCAGCATCGTCGGCGCCGCCACGCCGTTCCTCGCGGATGCAGCAAAGTCGTTCCGCCTGCGGCAGCTCGAAGACAAGCGCGCGGCCGAAACCGCGCCCATGTACGCGACCCTTGCCACCATCGAGAAGCAGGCCGCTCCCGCAATTGAAGCCTACTTCACGGCGCACTCCATTTATCCCGAACTCGGCGCCGACGGCATGCCGCTTCCCGTCGTCTTCCCCGACGGAAATGCCTATCCGCCGCCGCCGGTCGCAGGGATGCCGGACATCACCGACCCCTTTTCGCAATCGAGGAAGCTGCGCGGCGCCGCGGTGCGCGGTCAGGGGGTGCTGCTCGCGAGCGTCGGCCAGGATGGCGTTGCGGAAATGCCGCTCCCGGGGCCGCCGCTCGACGCCGAGCCCGCCGACCCGCTCGTCCCCTTCGCCACAACGGGCGTGGACATGCGTCTCGTCACCTACGATCCGACGAACGGCTCGCTCGGCCTCGGCGACCCCGTGGTCTGGGTGGGTCGGAAGCCGCGTGCGGAGGTGTTCGCCCCGCTCGACCAGGCGTGGACGCTCGCCGCGCAGCGTTCCCCCCTCATGCCCCCGCCCGAGAAGGGGATCCCCCCCGAGCGCAGGCAATCGGACGCCGACGGCGCGGCGGCGCAGCAACTCTACACCGAGGGAAAGCTCCTCGCCGCGCTTGCGCTCGCCTGCCGCGCGATCCCGGAACGACCGCCGAGCACAACCCAGTGGACGCCCGCCGAGGCGCACGCGTCCGCGCTCAAGGGCATCATCCTCTACATGCATGGCCACAACCGCGCCGCCGTGGACGCCCTCGGCGACCACCTCTCGTTTTCACCCAACGACGCTGAGGCGCACTTCTACGCGGGCGCGGCCTCCCATGCCGTGGGCGACACCCAGCGGGCGAAGCTGCACTACGCCGCCGCGGCCTACATCGACCCGAACAGCGCCTACGCCCAGACGGCGGAGGAGAGCCTCGCGCGCATCGCGCGCGGAGAGGCTCCCATCATGCCGCCGCTGGCAAAGTAGGATCGCCGCGTCAGTACATCGTCCACGCGCCCATCGCGGTGGAACTGCCGAGGGGCGCGGTCGCGAGACGGATGTTGCTGCGCGGGCTGAAGCCCCCGGGAGGCGCCGCGATGGAACCCGGGCGACCGGTCGTGACCAGTTGCATCGCTCCCGTGGAGTGGTCGATCCGCATGATCCGGGGATCCTCCGAAAGGGCGGCGAAGACGACCACGCCTGCTGCCTCCAGCTCCGTGAGGCGGTTCAAGTCATCCAGTGCAATGCCGGACCCCCCCGGCGGAGTCAAAGTGGCCCGCGTGGCGAGGTTGCCCGTGGCGGCATCCATCCGCGCGACCGCGGGTGGGTTTGTCTCCATGAGGCACAACGTTCCATCGGGCAGCGCGGCGCCGAGGTGGGCCCGAGGGAAGGGCATCCTCCACAGGTTCACGCGATGGGGCAGCGTCGTGTTCGGTGTCGGAAAACCACCGCGCTTGAAGAAGTTCACCGTCCAGGTCCCCGCGGCCTCCCCGGCGGTCGTCGGAGCGAAGCGCGCTGCACCCAGGAAGGAGACGCTGCTTCCGGTGGAGTGGCTCGACGAGCTCGTGTTCATGCTGGACTCGGTGGTGGTCCCTCCGGGCGTCGTGATCGATGCCCTTTCGACGCGCCCAAAGCTCGATGATCCCTGGAGGAAGTCCTCGATGGTCGCCAGCAGAGGCGTGCCTGCCGCAATCGCGCCAATCCCTTCGAACGTCGATGAGTAGCCCGTCTCCGTGGGACTGCCGGGCACCTGATAGTACGCTGGGCTCGTCGTCGAGGCGATGAGTGTCTCAGGCACGCGAGCGATGCCGGATTCCGATCCCTCCAGTATCCAGACCCCGTACACCTGCGGGTAGAGTGCGAGCGTCCTCCCCTGCGCTGAAGCGAACAGGTCGAGCGCGTTGCCGGGGGTCACGACACTCCCGAGTATCGTGACCTGGGCGGAGTTCCCGGCGCCCTCGGTCGCCTCCACGATGCGTTGGATCCGCGCCGAGGTGGGGAACGCGGGATCGCGCAACTGGGCCAGGAACCGAAACCGGCCCCCGGGGAGCACGTGGAACTCGTCGTGCCAGGCGAGCCGCGGGTCCGGATCGGATAGCGCAAACACCAGCGACCGATCCCCGGTCACCGTGTCCACCCGCATGACGCGCGGGAGGGCGCCCGCCTTGTCCAGCGAGTAGAGCGTCCCATCGCCACCCACCGCGATGTCGGTCAGCCGGTCGAAGGCCGGCCCCGTCCCCACGAGATTCGCACCGGACGCACTCACGACCGTGGGCGTTGCCCCGACGTCCCCCGTATCCACCCGGTAGATCGCGTCCGCCGAGGGGTCCGCGATGTAGAGTGGTGCGGCCCCGGCGCCCGATGCCAACATAACTGTGACAACCATCATGCGCATGGTGTGCGTGCTCACAGGCCCGTCACCTCCACCTGGGTTGGCTGCGCGAAGTTCTGGGACAGGTACACGTTGCCCGCGCTCGTCGCGCCGTTGGTCGGATCGTACTGGATGAACCAGTTGCCGCCCGCAGGCGTTGATGCCGGGCCGACCCCCCATACGTAGTACTGCCCGAAACGATCCCGCATGCGCGAAATCACGCTCGGGGTCGCGGGCAGGTAGATGAAACCCGGGGAACCGGGAACAGGCACCGATCCCACACGCTCGAACAGGAACTGGTGTGTGTCCATCGCCTGGTAGGTGTAGGGGCTCGCGAACGAGTTCAGTGCGGTGAGCACGGGGTCGTCCACGAAGGTCTCAAGGTACGCGACGGGTGTCGTCACTTCGCGGGTGAGCGTGCCGAAGACCGGGGACCCGTTGTACTGGTCATTGAAGGGCAGGCCGTTCCCCTGCAGGTTCCCCCACGACATGCGGGGATAGTCCGCGTGGTCCACCGCGTAGCACTCGATCGCGCGAACCTGCATCCGCAGGTCGGCGACCGTGTCCGCGTACCTAACTGCATTCCTGGATTCGTCCATCCGCGCGCTGACCAGCAGCCCAAACGTCGCGCCAACCAGTCCCAGCAACGCAAGTTCGGGCCAGGACCCGACAATCCCCCGATCCGCTGATTCGATGCCCATGCTTGCCCATCCTTCCATTCTGCTATCGACCCACCCTCAGATGCACCCAGGCGACTTCCGTCGCACGACTGCATCATTGGGCCCCCGACTGAACTGGAGTTCCTCGGGGTTCGGTCACGGTTGTCGTGCGAGTAAGCACCTGCCGCGCCAGATTCACAACCCGCGGGTCGCGCCGCTGGGCTCGCCCCCCTATGGCTGATAAACTTCATCGAACGCGCGACGGAGTTCGCGAGTTAGCGAGTCCACGCCAACCGCGGCCCCCGTTGCCACTTCGGGCCGCCGCTTCCCTGGAGTCCCCGATGCAGGCACGGCTCCCGGGCATGCAGGAGGCACCCTCCGCGCCACTCGGAAATCAGTTTTCCTTGCCAGTCGCCCCGTTCCGTCCTACCCCTTCTTGCATGCGCCATTAGCGCTACGTGTCTCCTGCCCCCCAGGGCGGGAGGCGAGGTGGCGCGACGAGATTCCGGGGACCCACCCCTCAAGGCTGAACCTCCATGAAGAGAATGACCATCAGGCGGCGTGCTCGCGGACTTTCCGCCATCGCGGCCTTCGCGGCAGCATTCGCCCTCCCCGTCGAGGCGTGGGCGCTCCAGCTCACCACCCAGGGCAGTCTTCGCGCCCCCGGTGGCGGACAGGTCGCCAACGGCAACTATCTCATGCAGTTCAGCCTCTACGATCAACCGGTCGGAGGCGCACTCCTCTTCAGCCAGTCCATCAACAACGTCGCGGTCGTCAACAGCCTGTATGCGGCGGAGTTGACGGTCCCGGACATCGTTTTCCGCAACAATGCGGACGTCTACATGCAGGTGTCGGTGGACTTCAACGCGAACGCTGCGATTGAGTCTTCCGAGACCTTCGCCCCGCGACGCAAGGTCACCCCGGCTCCCGTCGCAGCCATCGCGCGCGACGTCACCGGCGACATCAGCCCCAACTCCGTTTCCATCAACGGCGTCCTGGTCATCAACAACCTCGGTGAGTGGGTGGGCTCGCCCACGGGCCTCATCGGCCCGACGGGTCCCACGGGTGATACAGGTGCCACAGGCGCGGTCGGCCCCACGGGTCCCACGGGTGACACAGGCGCCACGGGGGCGGTCGGCCCGACAGGACCCACCGGCGACACAGGTGCCACGGGCGCGGTCGGCCCGACAGGCCCCACGGGTGACACAGGAGCCACCGGCGCGGTCGGTCCGACGGGCCCAACAGGCGATACAGGTGCCACAGGCG
>CAZUCD010000041.1:0-25814 GCA_964618855.1 uncultured Candidatus Sumerlaeota bacterium | reverse complement strand
TGAGGTCGCAGGGGGGCTTGTCCTCTGCCTCGGGCGGCGTGCCGCCGAGCATGATTTCCTTCTCGACCTCGGCGAGGAAGGCTTCGGCCTGTTCGCGGCTCGGGAAACTCCTCGTGATGAAGCCGATGCGGCCATTGCCGTTGCGGCGCTTCGTCGGGTCGGAGTATCTCGCCAACCAACCGCTGCCTTGCGGACGGCGAAAGAGGGAGCCGAATCGCCTCCGGCGTGCGCGGCGGCGGGGTCTGCGTATCGCGGATTCCATATTCAGCACTGAGCCATTGCGCGGGATGAGCATCAAGTCGTGTCTCCGAGCTAGGCGAACGCTAGGCATGGCTGCGGCTCCCTTCGAGGATGCGGTGGCGGATCGCGTCGGGGTCGGGCACCACGCGGCCCGTGCGCGCCTCCACGCGCACGCCCGCGAGGTAGTCCAGCAGGTCGCCCCTCGCCACGAGGACGCGCCCTCCGCGCGCACCGGGGGCGACGACGCGGAAGTGCGGGAGCGCCCCGGACTTCAGCAAGGCATAAAGCGTCGCGCGACCGACCGGCATGAGGGCGAGCGCCTGCCGGACGCTGAGGAGATCGCCCTCCTTGAGCCCGGCGGCGCCGATCACGCGATGGCCCTCGCGTTCGCGCGCAACTGCGCCACCACCTCGACCCGCTTCCGCGCAAGCTCCGCCAGGACGAGAGCGTCGAACACCAGCGCCGTCGGCCCGGCGACCTCGATCTTGCCGCGTCGGTCGATGCGGAGGGTGCCGCCCCGGTCGGCGACAAGACGCAGGAGATCGAGGGCGGTCACCGGCACCAGCCTCGCGCCACGTCGCGCAACCGCACATCGGCGGGACCGCGTGCGCCGCAGGATGACGCACGGGCCCCGGGGAGCGTGAGGCGGCGTCCCGCGCCATGGGCAGCCCCGGAGTCCCGTGTCGTCGATTCCATGTGTCTCCGATCCCCGGCGGCTATCCGATGTCGAACGCGCCGCGGCGGCAGAGTCCGATGAACACCCGGAGCCAGTCGTACTCCCGCTCCCGAAGTCCGAGGAAGAAGCTGTCGGCGCTGCCCCGGCTCGGCACCTCCAGTTCCGGCCTCTCCGGGTCGTTGAACTCCGTGTTCTCGCGCAGCGCGCGTTCGAGCGCGTCCGCCCACGCGGCGGCGTCCTCCGCCGTCACCTCCTGATACTCGTTGACGAAGTAGCTGCCCTTCCAGTCCGCACGCCGGCCGGGATTGGGCACATGCACCTCCGGGGAGCCCTCCGGAACGACCGTGCCGGCCGGCTTCCACCCGTGCCTGACCCCGAGGTCGTAGACGGTCCTCCATGCCTCCCAGTTCAGGCTGAGCGTGGGACCCCCCTTGAATGAATGCAGATCAACACCCATGACGAACTCCTTTCGAATGACGTTGACTGTTGCGTCCGCCCGTCCACGGTGCGGACCGGAAGCGGGCCATCCCGCCGGCGCGGCGCGGCCCTGCCGTGCCGCCCGACTCACTGGCCCACATTTCCCACCTCCCACCGGTCGGCGAGATCCCTCAGGAGCGTCGCGGCGGCGCACGGCTTGATCCCGTGCACGATCTCGACACGGATGGCGGGGCTTCCCGCCTCGAAGCTCTCGCAGCTGGGGACGGCGGTAAGCAGGTTCCAGCGCGGACCGCCCCTCGCGATTCGCGAAGGGAGGCGTTCGAGCACCGCGATGTCGATCTTGGGGAGGACCGTGATCCCGAAGGTGACGGGCAGGGTCACATCCTTCCCGCCGACCACGAGCGACATGCCCTCGCCGATCCTCGCGCGGAGCTGCTCGGCCAGCCCGCGGTCCCCGCACTCGATCTCGGCGACGATCGAGAGGCCCCGCCGCGAGGTGCAGGCATGCCAGACGCGCGGAATGCCCTCGGCGGCCAACCTCAGCCGGCGCTCCACTTCGACCGCGACGGCGGAGTCGATCTCCCCGCGCTCGTCCCGCGGCAGCGACCGCGTGTTCACAGACACGCGACACTCGACTTCGTAGGGGAATTCCATTGGTTTCAACCCTTCTGCTGGCGGCGATGAAGGAAGCACCGGACGCCGCGCTGCCGCGCGCGCGGGGCCGGGACAGGAGTCTTGGGCGCAGGCGGGATGCGACGGCGCTCACGCAGCGCCCGCCTGAACTCGCGCGCGATCAGGGCGAGGATGATCTGCTCCACGCGGCGGGAGCGGCGCGCGTCTACCACAGCGCCCCCTGCGACTGCGCCGGCTCGCGAGCGGCACCGTCGCGGTCGTGCCGACCGGTGCCCGCGGCCAAGACTTCAGGCGTTGCGTGCGGCATTCCCCGGTCCTCCTGCGCGAGCGGCGACCGCTCCTGCGACGCGGCGGGGAAGCCGTTCGGCCAGAGTTCTCTCGCCGAGTACCACCGCCCGCCGTCCGGCGACGCGTCGTCGTCCCACCACTCCGGGGGCGACGTCGGGTGGTAGTCGAAGAGGCGCTGGTCCTCGACGGGCTGTTCGTCGATGGGCGTCCGCAGCCACGCGACGATGGCGTCCTTGTGCTGCGCGACGCAGGCGCGAACCTCGTCGGTGAGCAGCAGTGCGGGGCCGACGAACTCGATGCCCCCGTCGGCGGTGATCCGCAGGAAGGCCCCCTCGGGCTCCGCCCTGGCAAGGCGTGCGATGAACGCGGCCACCCTCACGCCAGTCGCTCCGTGACGACGCCGTCGCCGCGGGTGTCGGAGGGGGTTCGATGGGTTTCGTGGGTTTCTCCCGCCACCCCACCATTCGCGCGCGCGTGCGCGCGCATGTGCGTAGGGATGGAGGGGGGGGAAACCCATGGAACCCATGAATCCCCCTGCGTGGCCGTCGGCTGGAGGCGGTACTTCGAGTTCGAGCCGGGGCTCGTCCGCACCACCACCCACCTGCCGACGGGCCGCCCGCAGAGCGGCGTCAGGACCGTCCGCGCGAGGGAGACAGCCTGCCCGGCAGGCTGTTTCGCGAGGACGGAGGGGAACACGCGCAGGTCCGTGACGAGGCCGAGGATTGCCGACGCAGTGACCTCCCGCTCGCCGTACTTGGCGTACCAAGCGTCCACGAGCGCCTCCGCGTCGGCGGTCCATTCGTCGCCGGAGCGCACCCACTCGGCGTAGTTGGCGAGCCATTCGTCGAGCCCGGCGTGGTGCATCACCCCGCCGACCGCGAGGGTCCACTCCTCGAACCCCCCCATCCGGCGCCTCTCGCGCGGGCCGGGCATCCCCGCCGCCTTCCACGCCTCCACGAGCCCGAGCAGCGCCGCCAGCACGGCGGGCCTCCGCAGGCGCGCGTACTCCTCGATGAGCGGGTGCACGAAATCGGAGCGGCTCTCCGGGTGGTCGTCCTTGGGCCTCAGCCAGACGGGGACCATCCGCTTCACGATCTCGTCAGTCGCCTTCACGCAGTTCCCCGAGAGCGCGACGACGAGATTGTTGGGCAGCGCCGGGGCTTTCGAGACCCCGAGCACCCGACCGCGGAAGTCGGGGTAGGCGGTGGCGAGGGACGCGAGGGCGGGCGAGTCGAGCACCTCCCCCACGGGGAGGTTGTCGAAGTGGACCACGGTCGCGCCGCCGAGGATCAGGCTCGTGATCCTCTTCTCGCGCTCCTCCTCGGAGCTTCCCACCTGCATGGGCGCGATCGGCTGCCCCATGATCGCCTCGCCGGCGGAGGCGTTGATGCACTTGCCCTTGCCCGTCCTGGGCATCGTGGCGAAGAAGCCGTGGAAGGGGACCGCGCCGCGGATGGCGGGCCGCAGGACGATCAGCAGCATGAATGCGATGACGTTCTGCAGCGAGGCTGCGCCGTCGAACGGGAAGTCGACGAGCAGGTCGCGGATCACACCGGTCGCCCCGTTCGCATCCGGGCGTACCCCCTCGATCCCCGGCGCGGGGTCGTAGAAGACGCCGCCCGCGTCGTTCCACCCCTTCGAGGCCAGCGCGAAGCCCGGCAGGTAGACCGGGTAGTGCGTCAGCACGCGAAGCGAGCGGATGGCATCCGAGATGCCCGCCGCCGCCAGCACGAGCGCCGCGCGGTCGCGGTTGCAGGCGAGGAAGACGAGCATGCGCTCGCCCGACTTCGCCTCGATCCACATCGCGAGACGGACGTGCTCGTCCACGATCTGCCGCATCAGGTGCTCGTCGATGCGCACGAATCTCGCGCCGCCGGCGGGACCGGCGATCCTGCCGACGATGAAGTCCATGCGGTAGAGCGCGCCGGGAGGGAGATGGCCGAGGACCTCGCGGGCGAACCGGTGGGTGCCGACCTCGACGGTGCCGTCCGGCGCGGGGTGCGTGCCCGGCACGAGGACGCGGGGGTGCGCGTCGTAGCCGGTCGACGGCTGCGGCGCGCGGCCCGCGAGAGGAGGCAGGTCGTCGGACGCGAGCGCGAGCACATCCGCCGCCGTGCGGCCTGCAGCGAAGAAATCGTCGAGCCCGACCTTGGTGCCGTCGTCGCCGTGAGGGAGGTTGACGATCATCACCGCCGCCCCCTTCCCTTCGAGGAAGCGGCGGAATCGTGACAGCGCTCCGCGCACCTTGGGATTGACCGCCGCGTCGGAGTCGAACGCGAGCAACACCTTGCGCGCGCGGCCACCGGGCCCCTTGAACGCCATCGACTCGAAGTCGGGGAGCGCGACGCTGCCCCCCTTGGCGTTGCGGCCGCGCCAGCCGTAGACGCCGTTCACGCCGATGCAGGTGAGGCCGTGCGAGAGGCCCGCATCGACCTTGCGTGCCCCCTCAGTGAAGACGAGCACGACCTCGGGGTCGCCAAGGTGCGCGTGCGAAGCCGACGGCACGTCGAGGCAGATGCGCGCCCCCTTCGGCGACTCGTACTTGACCGGCTTCCCCCCCTTCCCGTTGCGCGGCGAGTCCGGCCGGATCTGATGCGTCACCACGTCGCCGTGGACGTCGCGGATCGGGATGACGAGCGCGGGGACCTTTCTCTGGAAGGGGGCAAAGCCGAGAGCCTCGAGATCCTTCGTGGTGCGGGCGGACCGGTAGCCGCGCGCGAGGGCTACCTCGGGAGAGATCGAGGAGTCGGCGAGCAGCTTCTTGTGCTGGGGCAGCAGGTCGAGGCCGGGATAGTGCGAGTGCTCTCCAACCGGCGGGGCGCTCGCGGGCGGCTGCGCATCGGGCGGCTGGGGGGAGTGCGTGGTATCGTTCATGTGTTGCCTCGTTGCGCCGCTCGCGGGTTGGTTTGATGGCCCCCCGCGCGCGGCGCGCGTCACTTCAGTCCCGTTCCTCCGTCCTCCCGCCTCGCGTGCGGCTGCGGGCGATTGGGGCGGCCCGCACTGCATCAACCGCCTCGTCGAACGCAACCGAGTCGGCGTCGGCGAGCGCGCGACCGAATGCGTCAAGGTCCGCGTGCGTGGTATAGATGCGGCCGCCGAGGCGGAGGTGCTTCAGGCGCACCCGCGTGCCATCGCGGGCGCGCAGGCCAAGGCGGGACCAGCGCCAGAGTGCGGACGCGTGCGGTCGCGTGGGGAGAAGCCGCGCCGCCTCAGGCAGGGTGAGAAGTTCGCAAGCGGGCGCGTTCGGGGAACCTGTGGTGGGCATGCACACACCACCATAGGGGCGCGTGCGAACGCGTCATGTCGCCACTGTCAGTCGCGGCGCAACATTTTCCTATGCGAGCCTCAGTCCGGCGTTGACCAGCACGGCCTTGGTAACCAACTTCTTGAGGCGAGCCCCGGAGAGTTTGCTCAGCGAGTGCAGCCGGTGGATCAAGGCGTCATACGTGACCAACCGCCTGCTGCCGATGGGGCGCAAGGCTCCCTTCACCTTGTCGCGGTACTCTTGATCAAGCTCGCCAAGGGCGGTGCGTGCCATGCCGATGAGTTCCTCTCGTCTCTCGGCGCGGCGCACAGTGGCTTTCCGCTTCCGCGCGGGAATCGCCGCGCCTGCGGGATGGGAGGCTCGCCCTCTGCGTGCGTGCGGCTCGGCCAGGCGCACCCCCGCACGCTCCACTGCTCTTCCCGCTTCGAACGCGAGCATGAGACGGCTCTCGCCGTCGTCGCCCGGCGGCGAGCCCCAGCCCGCGAGCAGCTCGTCCACGCGATGCAGCGCGTCCACCTCATCTTCGGCAACGTCGCGCTCCAGCCCGCAAAGAGCGAAGGGGATTCGAATATGCAGGGCGGAGCCGCCGCGTTCGTAGCCCTGCTCTCCCGGCAGAAGCGGCCCGTGGTCCGCCACCGTGAGTACGCGGACTCCGGCGTGCAACTTGAGCCGCCGCAGCAGATCCGCGCGCAATGCGTCGAGCATCGCAGCTGGCGACCTGAAGATGATGCAGCGCCACTCGTCAAGGGTGTAGATGGTGGCCCGCAGGTCTCCCCGCTCCACCGCGCCTACTAGCGCCAACCTCTCCTCGCAGGACTTCCCGCCGCTGTGCAGCAGCACCCCGCCCGCATCGTCTGCGATCCCCGCCGCGAGGCGATCCCGTTCCGCCTCAAGCCGCGGTCTTTCATGCCTGAGCCATGCGCCCGCTCGATCCTCGCGTGCCGTGTTCCTGAGCTTGGGGGCAAACTCTGGGTCCACCTGCACCATGATTGTTCCCTGCCACTTCGCGTAGATACCCGCCCCGCGCAGTTCTGCGAGTTCCAGAACGAACAGGTCTGAACCGGGGTCCGGCACAAACATCAGGCCCCCGTGCCCACTATTGGGAATGTGCATCTCGTCCTCCAATCCGGGGGGACCCGGCGGGGCGGGAGCGAGGACGATACGAGCTGCCGCGCCCCGACCGGGTCTTTCGTCCGTTAATTACGCGGACGCCCGACCGCGATATCGTCGCGCCTGACGGGGACAGGGGAGCGCCCCGTCGATGGCGTCTACCTATCGAAGCAGCGCCTTGCCGCGCTCCTGATGATCGCCCTCACCGTCCCGTAGTGCCACGGCCTGCCGGTGCGGGGGTTGCCGGGGCCTTCGGCGTTGAGCGTCTCGGCGATGCGGTGGCCGCCGAGGCCGGCCTCGCGGAGCGCGAGCATCCTCCTCAGGATCTCCTGCTCGCTCTCGACGGGGACCGCTCGCCCATCGACGTGTTCGAATCCGAACGGCGGCCTGCTGCTCGTCCTCTTCCCCTCTCGGCGGAGGTGCGCCATCGCGTGGCGCGTCCGCTCGGAGATCTGCGCGCGCTCCAGCTCCGCAAGCGCGCCGAACAGGTGGACGGTGAAGCGCCCCATCGCGGAACCGGTATCGAGCGACTCGGCGAGCGAGACGAGCCGCCAGCCCTCGCGGTCGGAGCGTTCAACCAGCGCGATGATGTCCCTGATCGATCGGCTGAGGCGGTCGAGCTTCGTCGTCAGCAGACCGGTCGCCTCCCCCGCCTTCAGCGAATCGAGGGCGCGCTGCAGAGCGGGCCTGTTGTCGGCGCGCTTGCCGCTGAGGCCCTCGTCGGCCTCGAAGCGGACGATCTCGAGTCCATGCGCGGCGGCGTGGCATTCGAGGCGGTGCTTCTGGTCGGCGAGCGAAACGCCGTGCTCGGCCTGATCGAGCGAGCTCACGCGCGTGTAGGCGACGACGCGGGTGGCGTTGGGGACGGGGCGAGGCTTCTTCATGGCCCTGACAAGGGCGGAGGTTCGGGACTGACTCAAGGGCTGTTTCCGGGGGGTCTGCCGCCGTCGTTCCGGGGGTCGCGGCAGGCGCGTAGCTACGGCCACCACGGGCCCCCTGGCGCGTCCCTTGGCCGCAGCCACGACCACCGGCCCGAGCCGCCATTCGGCGCGCCACGGGGCGTCCTGCGGGGCCGTTAGGCCACCCTAATTGGGGTGGGGAATTTCACGCAATTTTGTCCGGTTTTGCCCCCCCATGGGTACCGGACAAAACCCCCCTCCCGAGCGACAAAACCCCGCCTTCCGGGGGGCGGTTGCGGCTCCCGGCCCCCCCGACATCCCGCCCTCCGGGGGGCGCTACCCCCCTCTCCCGGCGGACACAACCGCCCCCCCGCCGACGGCACCGGTCCCTTGAGTCAGTGTGTTGCCACTGTGGCAACGGACGGGGCCGCTTCGCCGTTCGGCCCGCCGCGGCCTTCCGCGAGCCCGTTGGGCCGTTTTGCGATTCCACTGTTTCCGGGGCTGGCGCGCGCTTGCGTTGCGATGCCACTATTGCGACGCACCGGGAACGCGACGCCGCTTGCAAGCATCACGCGGTTCCGCGGGTGCCGATGCAACACTTGCTACGCCCCCGCGTCAGGCGAGCGGGTGGAACTCGCCGATGGCCATCCCGGTGATGCAACGCTCGATGTCGTCTTCGTCGCGTCTCGGGGCGAAGACGGCGGACGCGCGCGGGGCCTTCGCGTAGGCGCTCGCCAGCGCATCGAGAAGGTCGTCGTGCGAGGCGGCGGGGAACGACAGCGCCTCGTTCCTGAGTTCGGGGAACCTGCGTCCGCAGATGCGCAGGAGCGGCGGCGACGACGCGAGCGCGGGCTCGAGGATCTGCGTGATGCGCAGTTCCTTGTTCGTCGTGGGCTTCTCGGGGCGGACGGCGATGGCCAGCCCCTTGTCGCGGAGCACGCGCTGCACCACGGTGACAAGTGCCTCGTCCTTGACGGCTTCCTGCCAGAAGGACCGCACCGCCCACATCTGCGCCCTCGACGCGATGAACTCCGCCTGTTGGGACGGGGAGCCGCGCATCCGGTCGGCGGCGATGACATCCCAGCACCTGTCGGCGGGGTGCCAGCCGATGACGACGACGGCGCACCAGTCGGGGTCGCCGGTCTTCATCTTCGTGCTGTCGCCGGCGGGGTCGGCGAACATCACGCGGGTCGGGTAGTCGTGTCGCGTGCCGGGCTCGGGTCCGTCGAAGTGGTATTGCTGGAACGGACACTCCTCGCCGCTCACGGGCCGGTTGCCGAGTCCCCTTGCGGCGGCGGTGGGCCCCATCTGCCTTGCGCGTTCGGCGACGGCCTCGGCGGGGAAGGGGCATTCGACGGTTCCGGCGTTTGTCAATGTGCCGCGTTCCCATCGTTCCCACTTCAGCGTTTCGTACGGCGCCTCGGCCCTGACGACGAGGAAGCGCCAGCCGCTCTCGGGGTCCTCGCGCAGTACCGCCGCCGCGTCGCCCATGTGGTAGCTCGTCTGGATCATGGCGATGCGCACGGGCTTGTCGCTGGCGATCTTGGTGCGCGACATCCACGTCGTGCGGATGGCTTGGATGACGCGCTGGCGGTTGAGCGGTTCGAGGATGCTGTTGCGAAGCGTGACGACATCGTCCATCAGGAGGAAGTTGGTGCGGGTTCCGGTGCCGGTCAGGACGCCTTCGGCGGTGCAGGTCGAGTCCTTGCTGAGCCCGCTGCGTTCGACGGTGAAGCGCTGCTTCTCGTCCTTCCCCTCGGCGACCCTGATGTGCGGGAACACGCGGCGGTACTGCTCGCGGTCGAGGATCTTGCGGACGAGCTCGACGCGCTCCTTGGAGTTGTCGCCGGAGTCGGTGACGATGGATACGAGCAGGTTCGGGTCGCGTCCGATCTCCCACGCCGCGCGATAGATGAATTGCGTCGTCTTGCCGAAACCCATCGGCAGCATGACACCCGCGGGCGCATTGGCCTTGTGGCATTCCTCGACGAAGTCCCACACGAGCCTGTCGAGCGGCCTTTGCACGAGCGGCCGGCCGTCGTCGTCGGCCCCGGCGAATTCGACGAACACCGCGAAGTCGTCGCGTGCGAGCCGGGCGAGGACGGCTTCGGCGCGCGCGAGGAGGCTCACGGGGGCTCTGGCGTCGCGTCGATGGTGCGCGGCGCGTGCGACGAGGCGCGCCTGCCCTGGCGGAGCACCTTCAGGAGGAGCGCCTTCTCCTCGTCGGTGACTTGCACGTCGCCGAGCTCCTCCTCGATGTCGGATGCGCCGAGCGCGCCCTCGATGCCCGCGGCGGACGGCAGCTTGAGGGCGAAGTCCCGCGCGAGGCTGGTCCACGCCGTCTGCCAGACGCCCTCGGGCAGCGGCACGCCGGCCTCCTCGGCGGCGAGCTCGATCTGCTCCATCGTCTTGTTGATGAGGAACAGCTGCGACCTGTCGGAGAACTGCGCGGGCCACTTCCTTTCGAGCATCCACGTCGCCGCGCGCCAGTCGCCGTCGCGGGCCGCCTTGTTGACGCAGCCCATCGCGGCGATCTTGGCGCGGCTCTCGGCGGCGGCGACCTCGCGCGCGAACTCGCCGTACTCGCCTTCGGGGTCGCGCTTCCCCCTCGCGAGCCAGCGGTGGAGGCTGCGCGGGTCGATGCCCGCGAACTCGGCGGCGTCCTTGCGGTAGTTGCCGAGGCCGAGCGCCATCAGGATCTTCTCGCGCACGTCGGGGGTGAGGGAGGTGGGCCTGCCGGGATCAGGCATGGAGGGGCTTCCTTCCCCACGCGACGAAGCCGTAGATTGCAAGAGCGCTGTATATGCACATGAGCACGCCCTGCGCGGGGAGTCCGTGGGCGAAGTCGTAGCAGGCCCACGCGGCGTTGGTGACGCTCCAGATGAGGAAGCACCAGCGGACGCGGCGGATGTTCATCACCGTCGCCACGAGGGAGGCGCAGGCGACGAGCCACGTCATGCCGGGATGCGCTCCGCCTTCTTGCCCGCGAACTTCTCGAAGCGGGCCACGATCACGTCGGCGTACGCGCGGTCGATCTCCATCAGGAACGCCTTGCGCCCGGCCATCTCGGCCCCGATGAGGGTGCTGCCGCTCCCGCCGAAGAGGTCGAGGACGTTCTCGCCGGTGCGTGACGAGAATTCGATGGCGCGCTTCGCAAGCTCGACGGGCTTCTCGGTTAAATGTTGCATGGCGGTCGGCGTGACCTTCTTCACTTCCCACAGATCGGGGACGTTGGCCGGCCCGAAGAACTGGTGGCCCGCGCCGAGTTTCCATCCATAGAATGCCCACTCGTGAGCACCCATGAAGTCCTTCCGCGTGAGCACGGGGTGCAGCTTGTTCCAGATGATCGACTGCGAGAAGTACAGGTCGTGCGCCTTCAGCACGGGCGGGTAGTTGCCGCAGTTCGCGTAGCCGCCCCAGATGTAGAACGAGCGCCCCGGCAGCAGCACGCGGGCGATGTTGCCGAACCACGCGTGCAGCATCGCGTCGAAGGCCTCCTCGCTGACGAAGTCGTTGGCGAGCGGCCTGTCCTTCGCGCGCATCTTGCCGGTGGGCTTGCTCTTCTCGGGGTGGCGCGCAACGTCGAGGCCTTGGTGGTGCGTCTGCGTGAACGACGACAGTCCTGCCGCAATCGCATTGTTCGAACGCGGTTCGACCTTGACGTTGTATGGCGGGTCACAATTCGCCAGATGGATCTTCGCCCCGTCGAGGAGGCGGTCCACGTCCTCGGGCTTCGAGCTGTCGCCGCAGAGCAGGCGATGCTCGCCGAGCAGCCACAGGTCGCCGGGCTTGGTCGTCGGCTCGTCCGGAGGCTCGGGAATCTCGTCGGGGTCGCACTGGCCCTCGTTGACGACCGGAGGCATCAGGTCGGCGAACATCGCGGCCAGCGCGTCGTTGTCGGTCTTGATCGTCGCCAGCAGCGCGGCGAGGTTCTCGTCGTTGCGGCCCGCGAGCGCGGCGAGCGGGTCGAGGCTCACGAGCAGCTTGTCGGCTTCCTCCCTCGACACGTCCAGGACGAGCACGGGGACTTCCATGTCCGGCGTCGTCTCCGCCCGCAGGTGGCCGTCTACGAGTTCGAGGGAGCCGTCCTCGGTCTCGCGGGCGATCAGCGCGTCCGCATAGCCGATCTCGGCGAGCACGCCCTGCAGCGCCTCCCGCTGTGCCTTCGGATGCGTCCTCCAGTTGCGGGGATGGGGCTTCAGGTCCTTCGCGGGGACGCGGCGGAGGCCCTTGATGCGGTCGCGGATCTGCATAGCGTGTGATTATCGCACGCGATTGTCGATGCACCACGCATATGTATGGCCCCGGCACCCATCCCCTTCCCGCCGGATCGGCCGCCGTGATAGGCTCCCCGGCATGGGAAAGAGCAGGCCCCCCAAGCTGGACGCGCTCGTCGTCTGCCGCGCCATCGGCACGGATTCCGAACAGACCCGCTGGGACCTGCAGGGGGTCATCCGCGGGCGCCTCGAGGCCGACCGCTTCCCCTTCCGGCTCCCCGGACTCGGCGTCTACCTCGCCCTCACCGGGATGCAGGGCTCCTACCAGATCGCCGTCGAGATCGTTTCCCTTGCCACGGGCAAGATGCTCCGGACGGCACGGACGACGGGGCCGGTGCAGGTCGACGACCCGCTCGCGCCGGTCACCCACTGCATCCCCCTGCAGTCCGTGGAGTTCGCCGACCGCGGGAGGTATGCGTGCCGGCTGCTCGCCAACGGCGACCTCGTCCACGAGACGGTGTTCGAGGTGGACTGGCCGAGGCCGGAGCACGTCCGGGGCACGATGAGCCCCGAGAGCTTCGCACGGGGGTTCCGGAAGCTCCGGGAGCGGAACCCGGAGGCGGACGACGCCTTCATCGCCCGCCTCTGCGGGGTCGAGCCGGATGTCGTCGCACGGATGGCCGTCAGCTACGAGGGCCTCGCCCCGGAGCTCATGGGCGAGGTGATCGGGCGGCTGTGCGTGCACTACCGGATGCGGCCGGAGGAGTTCCTCGAGGAGTTCCCCTGAGCGGCGCCGTCCCTCCCTGCCGGTGGCCAAGCGCGGGAGGGGGGGCTGCTACCATCCCGCCCCGGGCAGGTGCCGATGGTGTTCAATCTCGCGGTCTGGGGCGGACTCGCCGCCCTCTTCCTCATTCTCTTGTACGCCTTCGTGGTCGGGCCGGTCATCGGCTTGGTCCGCGGCAAGCACCGCCCCCCGCCGCCGTAGGGCAGCAGGCGCGGGGCACGGTCGCGGTCCGTGCCGCCCGGCTCATCGGCCGGGTTGCTACACTTCGCGCCTATGGCGACGCTGACGATCCGGCTCGACACATCGACGCTGAAGGCGCTGCGGCGCGCGGAGCGGGGCACGACGGTGACCGCGACGGCTGCCGCTGGCGGCGGGGAGACGCGAGCGAAGCTGCCTCGCGCGAAGGCGAAGGCAGCCAAGGCCTCGCGCGGCAAGCGCGCACGGCCCAAGGGCCCGGGGACTCTCCGCGAGGGCTCTCATGCCGCGAGGCTCGTCGCGTGGGCGAGCAAACGCGCCAAGCCCTTCTCGACCCCCGACGCGGCGACTGCGCTGAAGATCAAGCGCAACCACGCGACGATGGTGCTCGGGCAGGCGATGAAGGCGGGGGTCGTCGCGCGGGAGTCGCGGGGCGTCTACGCGCTTCGCGGCTGAAGCGTCGTGTGATCGTTCGCCCCGAGGGTAGGACGCCGGGCCGAACCCGGCGGCACCATGCGGATGAGCCTGCGGTTGGGGTGCGGGAGTCGGCCATCCCGTGGCCCGGCCCCCTGCGTCCGCCGAAGACCACGATTCCCGCGGCGTCGGTCAACGCGATTCGACGGCGCGGGCGGCTCGTGTCGCATCGCGGGGCGAGGGCGGTAGCGGGAGCCGGGTGCGCCTCGAAACGGACGGGACGCGAAGGCTGTGATGACCCTGCCGCCCGGCTCCCTTCATTCCCGGCGCAAGCGTAGCGCCGGATGCGTCATCGTCAATCGCCTGCTTGCACTCGCCGGAGCCGGCGGCAGGGGCGCTGGGCGTCTGTCGCTGCCCGCCCCCGCGGGTCAGAGCTCGACCACCGTGGACTTCTGCCCGGTCACCGCCTCGATGTTGCGGCAGATGTCGTCGACGATCTCGCGCTGTCGCGTCGCGTCGAGGTTTCCTGTCTCGAACGCGACCTGGAAGCCGATGGCCTCGTCCGAGAAGGAGACCTCGGCGCCCTCGACCTCGATGCGATGGCTGCCCCAGCCTGTGACGGGGTGAGAGGAAATCGCAAGTGGCCGCAGCACGTCCGGAAACCGGGCTTGCGGGAAGGTGAACCACTCGCCGTCAGCCCGCTTGATCAGGAATTCGTCCATGCTGTTCTGTGGTCCGGCCATGCGATCCGCCGCGCGGTCCACGCTACCACGGCCGGGGCCGCGGCGCGGGCGGCTCGACGGCTGGGCTCGCCTGGCTCCCGAAGGCGGGGGCCATCGTGCGCGAGGGGCGCGGATCAACGCGCTTCGCGGCTGAAGCCCCGCCGCGCTCTCTCCACGGACGGCACACGGGTACGTCATGTCCATCGCGCTGCGGCACGGCCGGGGCGTCAGTGGCAGTCCCGGCACGCCTCCCCGCGCACAGCCTGAACTCCCTCACGCACGATGATCGGCGCCATCAGGAGCGCCGCGGCAGGGTCAGCCCACCACCACCCGAACGCCGCGTTGAGCGCGAGGCCGCCGAGCAGGATCGCCGAGAGCCACGCGCAGAGGTCGGTCTGCCGGGAGTCGGCGGCGAGGGCCGGGCTGCCAAGCCGCGCCGCGACCCGGCGCTTCGCGCGGGCGAGCACGGGCATGATCGCGAGCGAGACCGCCGCGAGGGCGATTCCGACCGGACTCGCGTCGGGGGGCTCCCGCCGCGCCAGCGCCAGTACGGCGTCGGTCGAGACGTAGGCCGCCAGCACAAGGAAGCTCGCGCCGACGAGCCGCAGGGCCAGCCGCTCGCGGTGCGCGTCCACCTCATGCGACCGCAGCCGCCAGAGCAGCACGAGGCCGGATAGGCTCTCGATGACGGAGTCGGCGCCGAAACCGACGAGGGCGATGCTACCGGCGCCCAGCCCCGCGGCTATCGCAACGACGGCCTCGATGACGTTCCAGCCGAGTCCGAAGTACTCCAAGCGGCGACCGCTTCGCGTGTCCACCTCGCGCGTGGAGCGGCCGAGCGTCTCGTCCATGGAGTCCGCGCACGGTATCACGCGAGCGAGTGCCCGTGCCTTGCGGCGTCGACTCGCTCCGGCAATGGCAACGAAGAAGGGGGGCCGCCATCGGCCCCCCGGTTGTCGCGAACGCCCCCGCGTAGCTACGCCGGTTCGAGGATCTTCCCGAGCTTCGCGTCGCCCTTCGCGAGGACGTCGCGCAGCCAAGCGGTGCGGGGGCGGTCGCCCGGCTGGCTCGATCGTCCGGCTTCGCCCTACATCTCGGGGGGCGGCTTCAGTGTCGCCGCATGACAGCGGTCGCACATCCGAACCTCGATGCCCAACTCCGCATCCGGGATTGCGCCCATGTCGAGCGCGCGTCCGCCGCCTCGCAGGGACTTCCCGCACCGCGCACAGCAATCGGCTCGATTCCTCGCACGCGCTCGCCGGACGTTCCAGAGGAACCAGATGAGCGCGCCCGCGGACGCTGCGATCACGAGCGGTTTCACGATGTCGTCCTGATTCATGGCTCTCACCCAAACGGCCCGCCGCCCCGTGGCACGCGGCGCCCGTCATGCTACCGCGCGCGCTTGCCCGCAGCACTTGCGGCTGAGCCGCACCTACCGCCACGCCCCCCGTGCAGCAACGAAACAGGGGGCCGCTGTCGGCCCCCCAATGCGCGAGTCGCAGTCGCGTTGCTACGTCGGCTCGAGGACCTTCCCGAGCTTGCTGTCGCCCTTGGCGAGGATCTCGCGGAGGAAGACCGTCCGGGGCCGGTCGCCGGCCTGCTGGTCGATGTAGGCCAGCGCCTCCTTGGAGACGCGCATGACCAGCGCGACCTCGCCGAGCTTCTTGCGCTCGGGCTTCGGGGCCTTCGGGGCCTTGGGCGCCTTCGGCTTCTTCTCGGCCTTCGCCTTCGGGGTCTTGGGGGTCTTCTTGGTCTTGGGCATCTCGGTCTCCTTGTTCTCGTGGTTGGTGTCGGTCTCGGTCTTCGTCTCCGCGGTCGCCGCCTCGCCCGCCTCGGGCTTGGCCGCCTTGGTCTTCCCCGCGCGCTTCCCCGCCGCGCGCTTCGCCTTCCGCTCCTCCGCGAGCCGCGCCAGCTCGCCGTCGACGCAGCCCTCGCAGAGCCGCCTCGTCTGGTCCGCCCACTGCACCGGCGCGTCGGGCGCCTCTGCCTTCCCGCAGACCACGCACGTCCCCTCGGGGGTCGCGGCGGTCGCCTTCTTCTCGCCGTCCATGTCGATCTCCTCGATCGCGGGCGCGGGCCTGTCCCGCGCATCGGATCGGGGCACATGAGGGCTCGGGTTCGGGCAAGCTCAAGGGCTGTTTCCGCGGAATCTGGAATCTTCCGGATTGGCGGCGGCGGGGGTGCGGTGCGCCTATCGCCTCCTGGGCGGGGGGGGTGTTGCAACCGCGTGGGATCGCGTAGACTCCCCGGTCGCCGGGTGCCTCTGTGGCCTTCCCCCTTGCTCCTGTCGCGGGGTGCCCGGCAACTTCCCCTTCGCGCGCCGTGGTCGGGGGATCGCATACGATGAAGGGACGCCGGGCGTCCCGTGCGCGTCCCTCGCCAGTCCCCTTGGCTTTCGACAGCCAGACGCCCGGCGCCTACCCATCTCTCCCCCCGGACGCGCTCCGCGATCTCGTGGAGAGCATCTGCATAGGTTGCCTCAGCGCGCAGATGCCCTACAGTCGGGTCGCCGGGCGCTCCCGCCTATCTCCGTCGCGCGCAAGTGCGCGGGGCGCGGACACACACGCGGGACGCCCGGCAGTTCTGCCAGCGCGCGCCGTGGGCCGCCGTGCGCGCCCACGGGCCGCGCTACGCGGCGTCGCGGGGCTCCTCGACGTGGTCCATGATCGTCGCCAGCAGGTGGTCGTAGTCGCCGCTGGCGGCCTCGTCGAAGACGGCCTTGATCTCGTCGGGGGTCCACCCGGCGCGCGTTGCCGCGCGGCGGAAGGCCCCAAGAACCGAGTAGGCGTTGCCGTCGAGCCCGATCAACTTGAGCGGGACCTTCTTCGCGTTCCCGTTGCGCCCGATCACGCCTCCACCTCCGGCTCCCCGCCCGTCCCCTTCGCCGCCAGCGCCTCGTCCCGCGTCCTGAACGGCCCCACCGCCTCCTGCGGCTCCTCCGCCACGTAGTACCACCCCGCCGCGGGGAGCCAGTACCGCGAGTGCGGGTCGCTCTCCTCGGCCTCCTGCTGCGTCGCGCGGAACACGCCGTCGGCGTCGGGCTCGCGCCCGCCGCTCTCCCACTCGTCGTCGGGTTCCATCGCCTCGCCGCACCAGTGGCAGGAGCGCGGGGGCGCGTCCTCGTCGCGCGCGTTCATGGCCTCGTGCCAGCCTTGCAGGAAGGCGCTGCGCAACAGCGTGCGGAGGCGGTCGTCGTTGCCGCCCGCGAGATCGCTGATCGCAGCCGCCTCGCGTACGAGGTACCGGTCCGCGGCGGCGTGGTCGCGCGGAGTCGTCGTCCCGCCCATCAGCGCACCTTCCCCGCGTTGTCCCGTCCGAGCGCCCGATTGAGATCCGCGAGGTCGGGGCAGTCGCGGTCGCAGGCGCTCCCCGGCTGCGCGCCGCATCCGGGGCAGGAGTCGTCCCCACCGGCGCACTCCGCCAGCGCGCTCGCGCGCCCCGCGTCGAACGCGGCCCGCAGGTCGGCCGCCGAGACGGTCGTCCACCAGCCCGAGGAGCCCTTGAACTTCCATCTGGGGCCATGCGGGAGGGCGCGCCCCATCCACGCGTCGAAGTCGTGCCTTGCCATCCCGGTCTCGTCTGCGTTCGCCATGTCTATCTTCCCTCCGTGCGTGCGATCTCGCGTCCCGCCTCGAATGCGTTCCGCAGGTCGCCCAGCGCGATGTTGATCCAGTCCCCAGTCCGCCGCCTGCTCGTGGCGATCCCCTGCGGCCAGCGCGCCTTCAGCCAAGCGTCGAAGGCGTCGTCGGGTTGCGCCGCGGGGCACTTGGGCGCCGGCGTCACCGTCACCGCCCAAGGCCCGTTCGCCATCCCCACCGCGACCTCGCTGCCGTCGCGCATCATGTAGAGATCGACCTCGTCGTCGTCGGCCGCCCGGAGCAGCGGGAATCCGTCCCATGCGCGGCCCTCGCCCTTCAGGTTGCCGACCTGCCACCGGCGGAGCGCCTCGGCCTTCGCCGCCTCCGCGTCGTGCATGTCGGCGATCTTGGTTTGCGTCGTGTTTTCCATCGCTACCTTCCTTTCGCGTGGTCGACCTGCTCCCCGGCCTCGAACGCCTTCCGCAGGTCGTCCATCCCGATGTTGAGCCAGCGGCCCGTCCCGATCTTGCCCATCCGCTTGATGCCCTCGGGCCAGCGGGACTCGACCCACGCCTCGAAGGCGTCCCTCGCGCCGGTGGTTGTCTTCGTTCTCGCCATGTCTACCGCCCTTCCTTCACCGCGGCGTTGTCCGCCGCGATATCGGCCTGAACCTCCTCCGCGTGATCCGCCACCGCGACCAAGTCCGCGACCGTCGGGTTCTCGCCCGCGTGGGCCGCGATCAGGTCGTTCGCCATCTCTGCGTCGCCGCCGCACGCCGTCAGGATGCGGTCCCGCGCCCGGCGCTCGTCGCGCCCGTTGCCGACCGCGAGCCCGAACCCGCTCGTGAGGTCCTCGATCACCTCCGCGAGGTGCCCCATAGAGCCGGCGTAGCCCCAGTCAAACGGCTTCTTCGTCGCGCCCGCTTCGAGGGAGCGGATCGCCTCGTCGAGGTCGGCGAGCGCCTTGCGCACCCGTTCGCGGTTCGCCACGAAGACGAACATCGCGGTCCCGTGCTTCTTCGCCATCGCTACCTCCCCTCCGGGAACCCGGTGAAGGTCCCCAGCGCCTTCGCAAGGCGGTCCTTGAGCTCGTGCTGCCATGCCGGGGGCATCTTGCCTTCGTCCCCGAGCCTGATGTGGAACTGGCGGAGGAGGTTCGAGACCAGATCGATCTCCTTGCCGGTGAGCGTGACCTTGGGCGCATTCGCGCCGCGCGTCGTCTTGTCGTTTGCCATGCCCACATGAGGGCTCGACCGGGGGACGCAATCCACTTCTTTCCGCCCGGGAATCCGATCCCAGTGGCAACCTGACATCGACCTGGCGGCGGGCGTCCCGCCGACGCCCCTCACCGCGCCCCGTCACCCGTCACGAGGCCCGCCGCCCGCGCCTCCTCGACCGTCGCGGACCAGATCGCGTCGTCCCACCCGGCAATGTAGGCCGTGAGCGCGTCGCGGTAGCCGTCGCCCCGTTCGGCGCACTCCACGGCGGTCAGGCCGAGCTTGGCCGCGAGCGAGCCTTCGTCCCGTGCGTCGCGCAGGGCGCGCTCGGCGCTCAGGCGGCTGATCGCCTCCGGTGCCGACATGGAGCCGCCGGACGCGCGATAGGCCCCGGCGCGTCTGCCTCCGTCGCTCCGGCCCGAGGCGTACGCCGCATCGCGCCCGCTCACCGCACCACCCGCGTCTCGGCGTCCGAGATCAGCCCCGCGCGCCGGAGCCACGCGAGCCGCCCGTTCGCGTTCCAGATGCGCGCCCGGTGGAACTCCACCGCCGCATCACTCCCCGCGAAGTGCCAGCCGTCGGCGCTGGCGATGATCCGGCTGCGCAGGCGCGCCGCGATCTGGCGTGCCCGCTTCGTGCTCGTTGTTGTCGTTGCCATGCGTGCATCAGGGCTCTGCCGCGCGAGGCAATCCAGTCCTTTCGGGCGGGATTCCAGCCGCGACTTGCAAGCCTCACGGAAGCCTAGCGGCTTGCACCCCTACGCGACGATCTCGCGGGTCTCGGGCCTCCAGCACTTCGCCCCGCCCTCCCACACCCGCGGGTTGGGCGACACGTGCGCCACCACGCGCCCCGTCGCGTCCTCGATCTCGATCAGGTGCGTGAAACCGAAGGCGCGCGTGTTGGCGCGGCCCGAGTCCCGGTGTTGAGCGCGGCTACTGGCCGAGCCGCCGGGCGAGATCCAGCCCCGTCTCGCCCGCGGCACGCCCCTCCGACGAGTCGAGAAATCGAACGGGATGTGTGGAAGCTCGAGACACGGAGCTGCGCACCCTCCCCCGCCAGGTCCGCGATACCCTCGCCTACATCGAGGATGCCGTCCGCGCCCAGCTTGCCGGCAAGCGCCCGCCGGTGCTGCACAACACCTTAACGCTTACCCCCTCGCTACCGCTCCGTGCCTGCTCCGAACATGAGAACGGCCATCGAAGCCAACAAGCCAATTCCGACAATGAGAGTGTGCCACGCCAAGCCAACACTAATGGAGGTCCCGAAGCAGCCGCACCGATGTACGTTGACTCCATGCATGCGCAGCCAGACCAGATATGCCCCCACCAGCACGAAGAACGCTGTCGCGATCCTTGCGGCGACGCGACGCGTGAGAGGGACAACGCACAGAACGCCGATCAGAATCTCAAGGCCACCAACGACGGGCATCGCCCTACCGATCGCAATCGAGATGCGACTGCCGGTGGCGGCATCCAATTCAGGTGACGTGGGACTAGCGATCTTTGCGATGCCAGCGCCCACAAGCAGCAGCATGGCACATACGGAGCATCCCGCAAGAAGGCGCCTCCTCATGACCCCTCCCGGATCTGCCGAGAGCCCCTCATTGCGAGAGCGTCACTCGTAGTTCGGTCGTCGCACCGCTCGTCGCGGCGCAGCTTGGCACGAAGGCATCCCCGTATCCCAAACAGCCGACACGCACACGATATTGGCCGGCAGGTACCAACACACGGTAATTGCCCGGGACAATGCAATTGAATGCACGCGCGAACCCAGGCGCTTCAAGGCAGGCCGCCTCGTACGGAAAGAGGAGCCAGCTCCGGGCCACCTCGTCGCAGCTCGTAAGACGGACCACGGCCTCCGGCAGGGCCATGCCGGAAGCGTCGTCAACAACAATGCTAACAAACCCCCCATCGCAATCCAGCTGGGCGTGGGTGATCACGCCTGCCGTGATGGCCGCTCTCTGCCAGGGCCACACAAACGAGGGATACGGTGGAATCCCGTTGAGGGCAAACTGGTACTCACCGGCAGAAAGTCGGATTTCGTGCGGCTCATCGTCCTTTACGCTAGGCAAATAGATCAACGACGTCCCGCGGATTCCACTCTGCATCGCCAGTACATAGACGGACCCGCCGTACGCTGCATTCGCAATGCGAACGCGGAGATGGACCGTCCCCTCGCCAACCTCGTTGGCCCGCTTCAGAGGCACCTGCTGGGCCTCCAGATAGAGCGGGTCATCCGGTCCGCGCGGCACGAGGTGCGTTGTGGCCCGCTCATACCCGAGCGACTCCGCTCTAATCATCACTGCGTCGGGGCTCCCTTTGGTTGCCGAGACGGACCAGTACGATCGGTGGAGCTTGTCACTATGAGCTGCTCTAGCCGGCGGTGGCCAACTGCGGTCGTCAACTCCTATCATCTCAGTACCGGAGGGTTCCGCCAAGGCAGAAGGGAGCAGCGTACTCACCCGAGAGAATGGCAAGGCGACTCCGGTATTCGCGTCGACGACCTCGGTCAGGAGGATCCACACCGGCTCCATGATGACTCTTATGCCGACATCTCCAGTGTGGACCACATGTGTGTAGTCCGTTGCCAACGGAAGGCTCGTCTTGGGGTTCAAATGCGCGTTCTTGTCGCTTGACGGCCTCTCGCGCCATCCGACCTTGGTGACGCGTAACCTGATAGGGCCGGCGTCGAGACCCTGAATCTCGAAGAAGCCATCGGCGTTGGTCTGAACCTCGCCCCGCGTGGCCCGAGCCGACTGCCAGCCTAGGTATGCATTGAGCGTCACCGCGCCAGCGCTTCCACGCCCGAAGGCCTGCACGCGCACACCGGGAAGGGGATCGCCCCTATCGTCCACCACGTGCCCGGCGATGGACACCCCCCTGTTCAAGGTGACAACGAGTGGCGCAGCGTCGAGAAGCCGCCTAGAACTCACAAATGTCGGCACGTAGCCGTTGGCGCGGACACAGAGTCCGGCGTGCTCCCCAGTCAGACTAAACCCGTCTAAGGCAAGGACGAAGCGTCCGAGGACGTCAGAGACAGCAAGGGGAATCGTCTCAGTAGGAACTAGCTCACACACCGACGCAATGGCGCCGATTGTGGCGCCCGCGATCACTGTACCATCAACGCTATCTTCAACGCGCCCCTCGACAGTTTCGACACGAGCTTGGGGTCCGCGCTCGGCACGCACAGGAGAGCGTTCAATCGCGCCCTGGTGCTCAATCGCGCCGACGCCAGAGCGCGCCGAGTGCTCTTCGCTGGGCGGCGCCCACAGGACGAAAAAGGCTACGATGCTGCCCATCGCGAGCGCGAGGGCTGTGAACCACAGACCACGCCTCGGCGACCGCAACGCAGCAGAACCCGCCGGGAGACCCCCGTACATATCCGGCATTACTGACTATTCGCACTTGCAGGCGACATCGTAGTGACCGTTCTCCTTCTGCGGTCCCACGGTCTTGAGCTTGCACGACTTCGGTGTGGTGCAGCCGTTGGGGATACATGTCACGGCTATGATCGCCCCGCCGGGAGTTGAAGACGAGATGTTGGTGCTGCACGTGCCGGAAGACTCAAGGCCGGGGCAGTAGCACGTATCGTGATACTCGGTTGAGGGGGGAACTGGAAACGACCGTTCCAGCGTACAGTTGAACTGTGTGTTGTCGCACGAGACCAATGGACAGAAGGTTGCGTTCCGGGTGTAGACAGGATCAAGAAGATCCCCGTTCCAGTCGACCATTCCATTGCAATCAGCCGTTGCCGCCCACGCGGGCGCGGTGATCGACAGGACAACGAGACAGAGGCCGAAGGATACCGTGCTTCCAATCACGAGGTACTTGAGAAGGCGACTCATTGTGTTTGTCCTCCCGTGCGTCCTAGATGGACGCCTCACGTTTTTGTTGAACTAGGACTGTTGGCGTCGGCGACGTATGTCCGCCAGTCCCGCTTGTCAGCGAGATTCTGGCTGTAGTAGCCAAGTAGTGAATTCCGGCCCGACTGGCGGAGGGGCGCACCGCTTCGCGTCCTCCGCGCCAGTCCAAATCGCTGACGCGGCCCGAGGATCGCCTCGCGGGCGGCGGTCCACCCGGCACGGGCCGCTCCGGGGACAGCCAGCGCCTCGCGGACTGCGGAGCAGGCGGATTGATGCAAAGCCTGAGTGCTAACACTTCCGCCCGAGCGTGCCACCGCTGCATCGCAGCGTCAAGGGCGGAAGCGACACGGCCCCCGCGCGTTGTCCGGTAGAGCCGCTGGCTGACGTGACTCAACACGCTCGCGCACATGTTCCGGATCGCCGCGGCTTTGTGCCGGTGCAATTCGCCGCCCGCGGGACCGCTCATGGCTGAAAGGGTAGTAGTACTCCGTCGTATCGAGAAGCAGAGAGTTGTGTACACACAAGAGGGAGGGTACGGGTCGCCGTGAATCTCCGTCCATTTGCGCGTCTCCTCACGTTTTCGCGGGAGTCCAAGGGGTCAGTCCGGAATGGAGATTCGGCGTTCGGTTCAAGCGGAGCCCCCCAAGAGCCCGCAAACCTCCCTTGCGCCACGCGGCCGAGTTCCCTAACCAGAACCCTCCTCCCTGCCCACGCCCTCCGCCTTACCTCACGACGCCGGATTCACGCACTCTGCGGCAGCCATCGGCAGGTGTTGGGCGGGGAGAAGCGAATCGCGGAGATCCCCCGCCACCGTAGCCCTCACGAGCCGAGTCTGCCTCCCTCCGTGATCAACCCACCGAAACGCTATGAGAGCCCCATTTGCCGGGCGACCGTTAGCCGGAAGCTGCGTCGATCATGCACGCCGAAGACCGGGAACAGCAGTCGGACGTGGCTCGAGACTCCGTTGCGGGTCAGGCCCAACTGCTGCGCGATCTCCTTATCCGACTCGCCGATGCAGAGCCTCCAGGCGACTTCCGTCCGCTTCGGAGGCACGTTGCGAGCCCCCATCAGGCGGTTGAACGCTTCCCCATGCCGTTGCCACCACTCCTGGTGCGGCACCACGTACCCTTCCCCGAGGTTACTCTCCTCAGGGGTGATCTCGCCAGCGCGGCGGAGGTGCCGCGGGCGAGATCCGATGGAGTCGGGGGCGCCACCGGGATTCCCGCAGGGCGTGCCTGTACCACTCACGTTGCGATGGCGTGAACTTGCGCGAACCTCGGCAGGACTCTCGGCATTTCCACCCTCCTGGCGACGGGAAATCGACGTCGCCCCTTGGCTTCCGGGGTAGCGGAGATTCCGATGACGCGCAAGGGGGTACCAGGAATCCGAAATCGGCCTGCATGGCCGGTTCTAAGCGGGAGAGAAAACATACTTTCTGTCCGTGCGTCAAATGCGACTAGTTGCGCCCCAAATGACGCCAAAGTGCGACCAATGATGCGACTAAACGGCCCGGTCGGAATCCCGCCTTGGCGCTTGCGCGCTCCCGACGTTCCAGGATGGCCCCCGGACGACCCGCCGGAACCCCTCCGCCGAAGAAGGGAGCCCCCCCCATAAGTCGAGCCCTGATCCTACTCCAGATCGCGCTCCTCGTTTCGACGCTAATCGTCGCCATTAGCGCGACCTCCTCGCAGGCGGACCTCCTCGACGCCGCATCCCGGACCGCCAATGCCGGGCTGGCGACCGGCCGCCGGGGCGGCCTCGACCGCGGGATCGCCACCGCCTACCTCAGGGTCCTGCAGGGGATCGACTCCACCCTGCCTGGGGGCAGGGCGAACCAGCTCGGGTCGAGCCACCACCGGGCGATCCTCGACGCGGTAGCCGCCTACTACGACTCGGTGGGCGCAGGGGTGCTCGCCTCGCTGGGGCGCGACCTTGGGCCGGAGGAGGCGCGGAGGGCGGCGGACGCCCTAAGCCTCGACTCGCGCCAGGCGGTGGAGCAGGCGCTCGGGGCGGCGTTTCCCGACTCGGACGCGGTCAACCGGCTGGCGACGGCGGTGATCGTGAACTGCCGCTGAGGCCCCCCTCGGGGAGACCATTCCCTACCTCTATTGGGGCGTCCGCCGGGCCCGACTGGGGGGGTCGCCACTGATGCTCATCTGATGACCATTTCCCGGACCATATGGACGTATTGGACCTATTGGACGAAACGCGCCCGAAACCCCTAGAGCCATCAGGGCCTGCCACGGATTATGAGTCCGCTGCTCTTACCGATTGAGCTACGGCCCCGCGCGCGCGCAACTGTAGCAGGGGCTAGGGGTTACGTCAATCGGGGGCTTCTCGCTCGGGAGGGGCGGTTTGCGGGGTGATGATCATCGTGATGATCATTTCTGGGAAGTTGCACGCCGCAGGAGCGGGGGCGCGTCGGATCGCGCGGCCACGGGGGCTGGGGATCGGGAGGCTATGTGACCAGCGCGCAGCCTACGGACCGGTGGGGTCTTGGGTGTGATCGCTGGCGCCTATCTCACTACCCGACAGGCGTCTCCGGCGCGTCCCCATTCGCCGGAGGCTCGGACGCCCGCAGCAATCTGTTGCACTTCCGGCACTCGGCGAATACGTAGCCGCCGTGGAGCGAAAATGACTTTGCGAGCTCCGCACATGAAGGGCAGCGTAACGTCCACCTATCGCCTATCACCCCAACGGGTTCTCCAGCCAGAGGCTCGCGGGCGACCTCGACCACGCTGGGAGATCCCCGCTCGATCAACACCCGCGTGTAGCAGGCGAGACAAAACCTTGGTCGCCGGGCCGTACCTTCAACTCCCGCAAAGCGAAACTCGAACTCGCCACACTGCGGGCACCGCACAGAGGATTGCTGGTTTGCTCCTGACGTGCTCCCCCACCTCCGAATGAGCAGGCCACGCTCCGGTGTGCGATGGACGTGGTATCTGCGCGCACAACCGGGGCAAGTCACCATTGCGCTGTCCCCGCTCGTGAGTCCAAGCGTAAGCGACTCCTCTACGCCACAGTCCGGACAAGACGCCTTCTCGGTGCGCGTGGGTCGCTCGGGATCTGAGATTGCACCCGCGTAAGAGCGCGCCTGCCGCAAGAGACTCTGCAAATGTTCGAGAGCTTCACGCGGGCCCTCCCCCGGGGTCTCGTCAGTCGCGCTCTCCATCGAACTCTCAAGTCGCCTTCCACATGAGCCGATTTCCTCTAGTGTCGCTAGTCCTGGGACAAGCGTGATTTCGCAGCGCGATTTCGCGGAATAGCCCGAAACGCC
>CAZUCD010000040.1:0-25862 GCA_964618855.1 uncultured Candidatus Sumerlaeota bacterium | reverse complement strand
CCAAGCCTTTGCCTTGACGCGGCGGGGGGTGGGGTCGAGCCTTCCGCGCTTGTCCCGCCGGGGTTTTTTGGCCGCGGCTCGGGGCGCACACACGGGAAAGCCTCAATCGTAATGCTCACAAGTATGGACATGCTGCCGCTGCTGGCGCAGGCCGACGCGGTCGGGGCCGCTCCCCCGCCGCCGGGGTTCGACTCGCAGTTTTTCGTGTTCCTGGCCGTGGTTTTCGCGGCACTCTACTTCCTGATCCTGCGGCCGCAGCGCAAGGAGCAGATGGAGCGCCAGGCGGCGGTCGAGGCGATCAAGAAGGGGGACCGCGTGCTGACGACGGGGGGCCTCTACGGGACGGTGCACGAAATCGACAAGGACGAGGGCACGGTGACGCTGCAGGTGGACAAGAATGTGCGGCTGGTTTTTGCGAAGAGCGCGATCCAGCCGATCACGAAGCCTGCGGCTGCGGCGGGTGTTCCGGCGACGGCGCCCCCCGCGGCGACGGCCGGGAAGTCCTGATCGCGGGTCCCGGACGCCCGGCCAGGGGGGCACGGGCAAAACTCAGAGTGGCTGCACAAGGGCAGCAGAAAGCAGAAGTCATGCAGTTGAAGTCGAAGGCGGCCGCGCACCGCGCGCCGCACAATGGCCAGTCGGAGGAGCATGCTCCCCGTGTGAAGGCCCCGAAGTACCGCGAGGTGACCTTTGCCGAGATCAAGGGTGACCCGGAGGTGCTCGCGCTGATCGAGGCGGCGGACCAGACGCTGGCGGCGATCGGATACACGGACCACGGCCTGCGCCACATTGCGCGGGTGTCGAATCGCGCGATGCGCATCATGAAGGACCTGAACCTCTCGGACCGGGAGACGCAGCTCGCTGGAATCGCCGGATACCTGCACGACATCGGGAACGTCGTCCACCGCGACGGGCACGCTCAGTCGAGCGCGCTGATGGCATTCAACATCCTGACGCGGCGGGGCATGAACCCTTCGGAGATCGGCCTGATCATGGCCGCCATCGGGAACCACGACGAGGGCATCGGGGAGCCGGTGAACAACCCGTCCGCTGCGCTGATCCTCGCGGACAAGAGCGACGTGCTGCGCTCGCGTGTGCGCTCGAACACGCCGATGCTGACGCGGGACATCCACGACCGCGTGAACTTCGCGTCCACGGATTCGAAGATGGACGTGGACCGTGCGGGGCGGCTGATCACGCTGCGGCTGACGATCGATACGCGCGTGGCGCCCGTGATGGAGTACTTCGAGATTTTCCTGGGGCGAATGGCGATGTGCCGGCGCGCCGCAAACTTCCTGAACTGCGACTTCTCGCTCGTGATCAACGGGACGAGGCTTCTCTGACAAGCACCCACCAAGGACCGAACCCACCACCACCATGAGCAACACTCGTCTCATCATCGTCGGCGTCGTCACGCTGATCTGCCTCTACCTTGTGGCGCCAACGGCACAGTACTTCTCGAAGGTGGCCTCGCTGCCGGCCGTGCCCTCGGAGGAGCAGCGCAAGGAACTCGGCGCGATGCTGGCCGAGCAGAACATGATCACGCTGGGGCTCGACCTTCAGGGCGGCGTGGACTTTCTGCTCTCGGTGGACACGTCGAAGCTCCTGCGGCGCTCGCTGGAGTCGGAGGTGGACAACCTGCGCCGCCGCCTCCAGGAGGAGGGCGTCGACGCGACGGTTGCGCTGGAGAAGGACGCAAACCGCATCACGTTCAAGCTGAACGACCCGACCGGGGAGAACTACGCGCGCGAGGCGATCCAGCGCTTCGAGGGCGGCTACGTGATCAGCGGACTCGAGGAATTGAAGACGGGGACGGTGCGGATCACGCCGAACGAGGCGTTCCAGACGGCGGAGGCCAACCGGGCCTTCGAGGGCGCGTTGAAGGTCGTCGAGAACCGCGTGGACAGCCTCGGCCTCGTCAATCCGCTGGTCGTGCGCCAAGGATCCGACCGCATCCGCGTCCAGATTCCCGGTCAGACCGATCCGGAGCGCGTGCGCAACACGCTGCTGCGCGCGGCGGAGCTTGAGTTCCGCCTGCTGCACCCGGAGCACGACTCGGCGATCCAGCCGTTCGTCAAGCCGGGCACCTTCGGTGGCAAGTACGGCACCGGGATCATCCGGGACGAGCTTCTGGAGCCGTTGCCCGAGGGCGAGACGGCCGAGGCGAAGCCGGGACGCAAGGCGCAGGTGCGCCGCCTGAAGGAGGACATCGCGGAGGTGCCCGCCGGGTACGTGCTGCGGCTGGGCTCCTACAAGGAGTTCGACGCCGCGACAGGCGCGGTGAAGGAAGAGGTCAACACGCTCGCCTACCTCGTCGCGGAGAAGGTGGACCTGACGGGGGACAACCTCGTCCGCGCGGCCGCCACCACGGACTTCAACGACCTGCAGAACCCGGTCGTGGTGGACCTGGAGTTCAACCGCTCCGGGACCGCGAAGTTCCGCGAGGTGACGACGAACAACACGCAGCGGCGGTTTGCGATCCTGCTCGACGGGGTTGTGTACTCCTCCCCCGTCATCCGTGAGCCGATCCCGAACGGGCGCTGCCGCATCAGCGGCGGATTCTCGCAGGTGGAGGCGCACGACCTGTCGCTGGTGCTGAAGGCGGGCGCGCTGAAGGCGCCGCTGCGCGTGGTGGAGGAAATGGCGATCGGGCCGAGCCTCGGTCAGGAGTCGATTCGGGACTCGATGAAGGCGATGCTGCTCGGCTTCGTGTTCCTGACGGGCTTCATGTTCTGGACGTACCGCGCGGCGGGCGCGATCGCGATCGTCGCGACAGTCCTGAACGTGCTGATGCTGCTCGCGTTCCTGTCGATGACGGGTGCCTCGCTGAACCTTGCGGGCATCGGCGGCGTGCTACTGACGATGGGCATGGCGGTGGACGCCAACGTGCTGATCTATGAGCGCATCCGCGAGGAATTGCGCGAGGGCAAGCCGGTGCGCGCGGCGATCAACGGCGCGTTCTCGCGCGTGTTCTCCGTGATCATCGACTCGAACATCACGAACCTGCTGCCGGCGATCGTGCTGGTGTCGTTCGAGGTTGTGCAGGGAAGCGTGAAGGGCTTCTGGCTCGCGCTCGCGGTTGGCCTCATCGCGAACCTCTACACGGGCCTGACGGTGACGCGCGCCCTCGTCGAGTTCTGGTACGAACGGACGAAGACGCTGAACGTCGGCACGGTCCGGTTCCTGACGAACGTGAACGTCGACTGGCTGGGGCCGCAGCTCCGCAAGATCGGCATGATCGTCTCGGGGGTCATCACCGTGGTGTCGATCGGGTACCTCGGCCTGCATGGCGCGAACAAGGGCGTGGACTTCACGGGCGGCGTCGTGGCGCAGGTGCGGGTGGAGGGCGCCAGCGTGGAGCAGGTGCGCGGGGCGCTCCTGAAGAGCTACAACGACTCGAAGGTGGTCCAGATTGTCAACAGCCCGAACCTGCTGGTGACGGTGCCCGCGCCGAAGAGCGCGGCGGAGAACGTCCCCGCCTTCCAGGAGCAGTTCCGCAAGGCGCTCGAATCGTCGTTCCCCGGGAAGGTGACGGTGCTGGGGGCGCAGACCATCGCGCCACAGATCGGCAGCGAGTTCGTGATGAGCGCAGGTATCATGGTCCTGATCACCGTGGTGATCATCACCGGCTACCTGGCGGTCCGGTTCCAGGCGGCATTCGGAATCGCGGCGGCCATCGCCCTGATGCACGACGTCTTCCTTTCGCTCGGCGTGTTCACGCTGCTGGGCAAGCCGCTCACGATGGACATCGTCTCGGCGCTCCTCGTGATCCTGGGCTACTCGGTGAACGACACGATCGTCGTGTTCGACCGCGTGCGCGAGGAAATGCACGAGCACCCGACAATGGATCTGGCGAAGGTGTTCAGCCGCGCGATCAACCTCACGCTTGGGCGCACGATGTTCACGGGCGTCACGGTGCTCCTGACCCTCTTCTCGCTCTACCTTTTCGGTGGGGCTGCGCTGAGCGACTTCGCGTTCATCCTCATCCTCGGCATCGTGTGGGGAACGTACTCGTCGATCTTCATCGCAAGCGTGGTGGCCTGGTGGCTGCTCTCGCGCAAGCGCAAGGCGGCAGGCGGCGACGACGCGCCCGTGGCCACGAAGACAACGAGCGCCTCGCAGACCGTCTCCATGCTCGGCGCGACGGACTGACCGTGGGTTCCTGCTCGACGACCGAACACCGGGAGGCGGCAAGGCACCTGCCGCCCCCGGTCGTCGCCATCCTGACCATCAGCGACACCCGCACGCCGGAGACGGACACGGGTGGACGGCTGATCGCCGAGCTGATCGAGCGCGAGGGAAGCACCGTGGCCCACCGCGAGATCCTCAAGGACGAGCCGGCGCTCATCCGGAGCCGCGTGGCCGAGCTTTGCGCGTCGGGAATCTACGGCGCGATCATCACGACGGGCGGGACCGGGATCGCCCCAAGGGACGGCACCTTCGAGGCCATCTCCGGCCTGCTCGACAAGGAGCTCCCCGGGTTCGGCGAGCTGTTTCGGATGCTCTCCTGGCAGGAGGTCGGCGCGGCGGCGATGCTCTCCCGCGCGGTGGCCGGGCTCCGGGGGCGCACCCTCATCTTCTCCATCCCCGGTAGCACGAACGCGGTGCAGGTCGCGATGGAGAAGCTGATCGTGCCGGAGCTGCGCCACCTTGTGTGGGAGATGCAGCGGAGCGGGACCCAGCGCCAGCGAACCGGCACCTGATTCGGCCGCCTGTGCAGTTCCAACCGTCGCGCCCCAAAAGACACAATCGATGAGACCCGAGGAGGTGCCGGGATGAATCAGCGCATGGTGGCATGCATTGTCGCTTGTTTCGCCGGGGTGGCGAACGCCGGGGAGCTTCCGCGCGAGCGCGCAGCGGAGGTTGACCGCATCGCGACGGCGTTCGCGAAGGAAAACGGGCTCCCGAGCCTCAGCGTCGGGATCGTCGATCGCGATGGACTCGCGCACTCCTTCTCGACGGGCCTCGCGCGCATCGAAGACGGCACGGCGGCGACCTCGGACACGCTGTACCGGGTCGGATCGCTGACGAAGGTCTTCACGGCCACTCTCCTTGTGACGATGCGCGATGGAGGCGAGGTCGCACTCGACGACGCCCTGTCGAAGTACCTCCCCCCCGGCACGTCGGTTCCCTCCAATCCAAGGGGAGCGCCGGCCATTTCGCTCAGGCACCTCGCCCAGCACACCTCCGGTTTGCCGCGGCTTCCGCCCACTGTCTTCGGTGCCGACCAGCGCGACCCCTACGCGGGGATCACGCCGGAGGTCCTTCTCGCGGACCTGTCCCGCTCGCGGCTGGAATCCCCCACGGGTGAGAGGTTCCAGTACTCGAACTTCGGGACGGCGCTGCTTGGCCTCGCACTGGGGAACGCAGCCTCGAAGCCTTACCCCGAGCTCCTCACGGAGCGCGTGCTGGCTCCGCTTGGCATGCATTCGAGCACGTTCGCCCCCGCGGAATCGACCTCTGCGCGCTGGACGACCGGCTATGGGGCCGGCACCGCGCGGGAAGCCGCGCCCGACTGGAACATGGCCGCCATCGCGCCTGCGGGCGGGCTTTGCTCCAGCGTGAACGACCTCGCGCGATTCGTCTCGATGAACCTCCGTGCAGGGGAGGCCGACGCGCCACTCGTCGCGGCGGGCTCGCTCTTCGAGATGCAGGCGCCCTCCCGCATGATCGATGCATCGTGGGAGGAGGCCGTGGGCCTGGGCTGGATCGTTCGCAAGCGGCCCGGCGGCGACGTCGTCTGGCACAACGGAATGACGGGCAACCATGCCTCGGCCGTGTTCATGGTGCCATCGCGGGACGTTGGCGTTGTGTGCCTCACGAACACGGCGAAGGACCTCGACGGGCTCGCGTGGAAACTCCTCGGCGCGCTTGGGAGGGACGAGAAGCCGGCCTCACAGGCCGTGGCAGTGCCCCCGGAGGTTGAAAAGGCCGGTGCGGAAGTTGTCGCCGCCTTTGCGGACCCGTCGAAGGCCGACCTCAAGGCGTTGTTCTCGCCGGCATTCCTGGCGGAAGTGCCCGAGATGCGCGTGCGGGCCATTCTCGTGATGCTGAACAGCGCGAAGGGGGCCCCGAAGTCCCATGCGATCACGCCGGCCGAGGCTCCGCCGGGCGCGTGGACTGTCGTCATGACGACGGACCGGGACGGAAGGATCGCAGCGTCGTTCATGCTGGAACCGGTCGATGGTGGCCGGATCGTGTACTTCGTCGCGAAGCCGTTGTAGCCGCACTGTGGTCCCGGAATCGGGGCCTCAGCGAAGGTGCAGGTAGCCGGCCGGCCGGCCCGTCTCGCGCTGACGGCACTCCATGCAGGTGAGGGCCTCGAGCTCGTACACCTCCGCGTCCAGCTTGGCCTGGTGAATCTGGATCCGGTCCCCCAACTCCAGGGGCACGGGATCGAGCATGTTGTCGGCGACCAGCAGTCCCGGTCCCCGGGTGATCTCGACCTCGATGCGCGCGCCCGGCTCCAGCACGAGGTGGTTGACGGACTCCGTCGAGTTGTTGAACGCGAGCCCGATGCCGACGCGAATCACCGAGTTTGTGATCGACCGATAGTAGCCGGTCGAGCCGAACGGGGTGCTGACGACGAGTCCGTCCCCCACGATCACGCCGCTGTAGGGGAGCCCGTCGATCCAGACGCGGTAGCGCACCGCCGACGTCACCTTCGCGTTGTGGATCACCACGTCGTTCACGGCGAGGATGGATTGCCTGCGGGCGACCGCCTCGATGATGGGTAGCCGGGTGCGTGTGTGCGTCCCGGCGGCAAGGTGGGCGAACATCGCCTCGTTCTGGTGCCGGGGGCACTTGTCATACAGGGCGTCGGGGCGGACGGGCACCTTGGGGATGCCCGGGAAGTCGCGCTCCGCACCGATCAGCGTGCCGTCCCCCCCGTGGCACACCACCGCCTGCACGTCCGCGATCCGGTTCGTGCACGCGATCCCGGCAATCTCGAGGTCCCTCGTCAACAGGTCCGCGTTTCGTCCGACAGTCAGCACCTTGCGGATCAACGGGCACGCACCTCCTCGGGGAGTCACGTCCCCATCAGCGCCCGGCTGCCACCTTGGCGCAAACAGGGAGTGGAGATTTCGCTTCACTCCGGGGGACGTGCCGGCGTCAGCGGACCGTCATCTCATGCCTGTTCGCGACGTTCGTTTGCTACTTTCTCTCGCAGGCACTCGACAACCGTTGGTTCCGCTGGCCTCCGAAGAACACCCATTGGCGCAGTCACACGGAGGAGTGCCTTGAGTCGCTCGGGCACTTTTTCATGCTCCTTTCCGTATGGGGGACGGAGTTCTGGCGGCGCCTCGGCTGAGCCGCTATCGCCGGGCGTCCTTCATGAGCTTCTTGATGAGCTGTATCTGGCCAACGTGGTGCGCGTCGTGCAGTGCAACACCCATGGCAAGCTCCCCCCGTGTGAAGTGCCTGCCGACAGGCGAGATGCGGGCGAGTTCCTGCGCATCGAGGCCGCGCAGCGCCTCCACGACGTCGCGCTCGCTCGCCGACAGGAGTTCTCGGTCGGCGCGCCAGGCTGCTGCGTCCGTGCGGGCCGGCAGGCGTGGCCAGTTGGACGGGGACCTCGGAAACCGCGGGGGCTCGCAGGCCAGCAGGTGCCGCACGACGGCATGCCGCCAGTAGGCGATGTGCAGCACGAGTTCCCAGATGCACTTGCGTTTAGGAGCGGGACGCCATAGCGCTTCGGCCGGGGATAGGCGCGCCACCGCGCCGCTGGCCGTCGGGGCCCCGTGCCACCGCCTCGTGCGGGGAGGGGGCGAGATGGAGTCGGCGAGGAAGCGCGCAAGCTGGTCCATGTGGAACGCTCCGGTGGTTCAGGCGATTCCGGCACCCTGCCCGGGGTCGATGCCGCGTGCAAGGCCGCGTCCTGCACGCACCATTCCATTCGAGGCAGAACCCCCATGAGGACACTGAGGCAACTCGCCATGTTCACGGCAATCCTGGCGCTGGCCGGGTGCGTCGGCGAGGAACGAACGACGACAGTTCCACCCGGCGAGGAGACAATTGAGTTCGGCAGCAGGGAGGAGGCGTCCCGCGAGGAGAAGTACATGGCACTGGCCAAGAAGTTCGGCGAGACCGTCCTCGCCGGCAACCTCGACGAGTCCTACGCGATGCTCTCCTCGCACATGCAGGCGCGCTACACGAAGGAGCAGTACCGCGAACTGTGGGGGAAGGCGTGGCAGGAGTATGGCGAGTTTGGCCCGCCCAAGTGCGTTGATTCCGACATCAACATGGTCGATCCCCGCATGATCCGGGAAGAGGATGTCATCCCGGAAGGCGTTCCGGCGAAGAGCGTGGAGGCCACGGCGTTCGCAACCTTCGTCGTCGAGGGGGACTGCGAGGACAACGTCCGGTGCTGGGACGCCTGGCTTCTGTACGTGAATGAAAACGGTGCGGACAAGGTCGCCGACATCGATTTCATGTGGTGCGATTGACCAAGGGGCCGGAGGCCCGGAACCGGGGGCCGGATGATTGGATGCATCCGGCCCCTGATCCCGGAACCCTGCCTGCCCGGCTCTGCCCGCCCCTAGTCCCTGACCACGGCCCCGTGGCGCTCGCGAAGTGCCTTCGCGATGGCGTCCATGGTGGCGGCGACTTCGTTGTCCTGCAACGTGCGGTCCGCGGCTCGGAAGGTGAGCGAGTACGCCAGCGACCGTTTTCCCTCTCCGATTTGCGCAGCCTCGTAGACGTCGAACAGGGCGAGGCTGGCGAGGGTGGGCTGGCCGGCCTTTCTGATGGTGCGCTCGATCTCCTGGGCCGTTGCCGCCTTGTCGACCACGATGGCAAGGTCGCGCGGCGAGGGGGGGAACTTGGGCAGTTCCGAGTAGGTCGGCTGCTTGACGGCCTCGGCGAGCGCGGTGCCGAGTGCGATGTCGAGGACGCACGCACGCCGGCGCAGGCCGAGTTCCTTCGCTACGGCCGGGTGCACCTCGCCGAAGCGCATGACGGGCTCGCCCTTGACAAGCAGCGTCGCCGCGCGGCCCGGGTGCAGCCATGGCGTGTCGCGGAGGGGTTCGATGGCCACGCGGGAGACGCCGAGCCGCGCGACGATCGCCTCCGCGGTTCCCTTGATGTCGAAGAAGTCGGCGTCATGCTCGGACTCGCGCCAGTTGGGCTTCCCCCCGCCGGAGAGAAGCGCGCAGGCGCGCATCGTTTCGATGGCGACGGGCTTGAGGTCGCGGGGTGGGCGGGCGGCGGAGGCCGCGTCGGTCTCCCACTCGTAGGTGTGCGCGATCTCGAACAGGCGCACGTCGGTCACCCCATGGTTCGAATTGTGGACCAGGTTTGCCAGCAGCGACGGGATCAGCGAGCGGCGCATCACTCCCTGTTCCGCATGGAGCGGATTGCGGACGCGGACCTGCCTTTCGTCGGCCGCGCCGAAGAGCGCGTTCGCACCCTCAGCGACGAAGCTGAAGTTGATCGCCTCGCAGAACCCGAGCTCGACGAATGCGTCACGGATCCGCTCCACGAGCCGCTCCACCGGGGAGGGCGACTTCGCCTCGGCGGAGAGCCGGGGCAGCACCTCCGGGATGCGGTCGTACCCGGCGATGCGAGCCACTTCCTCGATCAGATCCTCCTCGATGGAGACATCCGGGCGATGGCTGGGAACCTCGACTAGGAGCTCCCCCGGATCGCTCCTGAGGACGACGAATCCGAGCGCGGTCAGGATTTCGGCAATCTCGCGGCCGCTGATCTCGCAGGCGAGCATCGCGGATACGCGCGCCAACCTCAGAATGATGCGCGGTTGGGGCGGGAGGTCAGCGACGACGTCGATGGTGCCCTTGAGGAGGCTGCCTCCGCCGAGCTCCGCAATGAGCGCGGCCGCCCGCTGGAGCGCGAATGACAGCTTCTGCGGATCCATGCCCCGCTCGAAACGGTAGCTTGCGTCCGTGTTCTTCTCGAGTCGCCGCGCGGTCTTGCGGATCGTCGTGGGCCGGAAGTACGCCGACTCAAGGAGGATGTTCGTGGTGGACTCGCCGATCTCGGAGTTGGCGCCCCCCATGACGCCCGCGAGCGCGATGCCGCGCTTCGGGTCCGCGATCAGGAGGTCCGTCGGCGCAAGCTTGGCAATCTGACCGTCCAGGGTCTCGAGTTCCTCGCCCTCCCCGGCGAGCCTCACGACGACGTGCCTGTCCGTGATCCGGTCCAGGTCGAAGGCGTGGAGGGGATGGCCGGTTTCCAGCATGACGAAGTTGGTGACATCGACGATGTTGTTGATGGGGCGCTTGCCCGCGGCTTCGAGTGCATGGCGGAGCCAAGCGGGGCTCGGGCCAACGCGGACGCCCTCGATGACGCGCGCGGCATAGCGCGGGCAGTCTGCGCGCGCCTCGACGGTGACCCGGGCGCGCGCGTCGGCGCGGCCGGAGCCCTCCGGGAAGGTGGCGTCGGGCAGGCGCAGATCCCCTTTCGTCCGAGCCGCAAGGTCGCGGGCGATTCCGATCATGCTCAGCGCATCCGGCCGGTTCGCCGTGATCTTGATCGTGACGAGCGCGTCGTACGGATCGCCGATGGGCGTGTCCGCGGGGAGGAGCCAGATGCCCTCCGCGTCCTCGGCCACGCCCAGCTCCCTCGCGCTGCAGAGCATCCCCTGCCCCTCGATGCCGCGGATCTTCTTCGGCTTCAGTTCCGAGCCGTCCGGGAACACCATGCCGAATTGCGCGACGGGAACCTTGTCCCCGACGCTGATGTTCATCGCGCCGCAGATGATCCGCAGAGGCGCGGCCCCTCCGACGTTCACCTCGGTCATCCGGATCTTGTCGGCTCCCTCAATCGGCTCGATCTTCGTGAGCTGGCCGACGATCACCTTTCCGGAGATCATGCCGAGGTCGATGACTTCCTCGACCTCGAGGCCGACATCGGTGATCGCCTCGATCAGTTGCTGCGCGGAGAGGCTGGTCGAAAGGTAGCGGCGGAGTTGGCGCAGGGAGAAACGCATGGAACTCGTGTCGTTTGGGATGGAGGGGTTGGGGCCGGAGGTTGGGGATCGCGAGGCGGGGATCAGGGATCAGGGGTCGGCCGACCCCCGATTCCCGATATCCCTTTCCTGATTCCCGATGCGCGGGTTCTTCAGGGCTTGCCGCCCAGGGCGCCGATCTTGGCGCGTGCGTCGTCGAGGGCAGCCTCGTTGTCGGCTTGTGGGTTGCCGTTGATGTCGACTTCGTAAGTGGGGCGGTTGCCGCCGATCGCGTTCTCAAGCCCTGGCGGCGCATCCGATCCTCCGGTGTTCGTCATCGCATCGGTGAACCGGGCCGCATTGCCGGAGTCGCCAGAGGCCGAGGGCTGCGCATCCTCTGCTGCCGGGGCGGCACTAACCCGGGACGAGGAGCTGGCTGAGGGAGTATAGCGATAGGTGCCGGGCTCCTTCGCGGTCGCGCCCATCATGCGCATGCCGGCGCCGAAAAGCAGGAGCATGTCGAGAACGAGTAGAGTGAAGAGGACGTTTTTCATGGGAGGGCTCCGTGCGATGCGGTCAGGGGTCGGGGGTCAGAGGTCGGAGGTCAGGGGCCGGTGTTCGGGGGCCAGAAGGCGGGAAAGAATGGTCGGTGGATGATCCAACTCCATGCACGTGTCAGTTTCCAACTCCGGTCCCCGGTATCTGGTCCCCGGTCCCCGGACTCTGGCCCCTGCCTCCTAGAATTGCCTCAGAAACCTCATGTCGTTTTCCGTCAGGAGGCGTATGTCCGTAATGCCGTACTTGATCATGGCGAGCCGGTCAACGCCGAGACCGAAGGCGAACCCTTTCCAATCCGCGGGGTCGAGGCCGGCGGCTTCGATGACGTTTGGATGGACCATTCCACAGCCGAGCACTTCCATCCACCCGCCCTTGACGATGGGGGACTTGATGTCCATCTCCGCGCTGGGCTCGGTGAATGGGAAGAAGGACGGACGAAACCTCGTCGCAGTGCCGGGCCCATAGAACGCGCGGATGAACTCGTTCAGCACGCCCTTGAGGTGGGCGAAGGACACGTCGCGGTCGATGTACAGCCCCTCCATCTGGTGGAACATGGGGGAGTGCGTCGCATCGGAGTCGCATCGGTAGACGCGACCTGTCGTCACGACGGCCATGGGTGGCTTCAGGGTCATCATCGCGCGGAGCTGCGTCGGCGAGGTGTGCGTGCGCAGGAGCGCGGGCCCCTCGACGTAGAACGTGTCCTGCATGTCGCGCGCAGGATGGTCCGCGGGGACGTTCAGGGCCTCGAAGTTGAACCACTCGTTTTCGATCTCGGGCCCGCGCTCGACCCGGAATCCCATCGAGCGGAAGATGGCCTCGATGTCGAGGGTGGTGCGCGTGATGGGGTGCAGGTGCCCGGTGCGGGGCCTGATGCCGGGGAGCGTGACGTCCACGGCGTCCTTTTGCAGGGTGGCCTGCAGGGCGGCCGCGTCGAGCACTTCCTTGCGCGCATTGAAGGCCTGGAGAAACTGCGCCTTCCGTGCATTGAGGAGCTTGCCGGCGATGGGCTTCTCGGCGGGGGTCAGCACCCCCATCCGTGCGTTCAGCTCGGTCAGCAGCCCCTTCTTGCCGAGGACCTCGACGCGCATGGCGTCGAGCTGCGCGAGATCGCCCGCCTCCGCAAGCCGGTCGCAGGCGGGGGGGATGCGCTCGGCCAATTCGGCGAGCAGGGACGCGAGTTCGGGCGAACCCTCACTTTCGGGCATGTTTCGGGATTCGGGATTCGGGAATGGTGAGTCGGGGGTCGGAGGCCGGGGGCCAGGCTTCGGATGCCGGAGTGGAACCGGCACCCGAAACCTGGAATCCGCATCCTGTCTTTCAGAACTTGGGAAGCATCGCGACGCCGGACTGGACGCTCGCGGCGCTCTTGTGCAGCGCGGCGCGCTCCTCCGCGGTCAGCGCCACCTCGATGATTTTCTCGACCCCGTTCTTGCCGAGCAGCACGGGCACGCCGACGAAGATGCCGTTGATGCCGTACTCGCCCTCCAAGTACGCGGCGCACGGGAGGATGCGCTTCTTGTCCTTCAGGATCGCCTCCGCCATCTGCACGGAGGCGGAGCTTGGCGCATAGTAGGCCGAGCCGGTCTTGAGCAGCGAGACGATCTCTCCGCCGCCCTTGCGGGTGCGCTCGACAATCGAGTCCAGCTTGTCCTTCGGGATGAACTGCGTGACGGGGATTGCGCCAATGGTCGTGTAGGACACGAGGGGCACCATGTCGTCGCCATGGCCGCCGAGCACGAGCGCCTGGATGTCCTCGACGCTGACGCCGGTCTCCATCGCGAGGAACGCGCGGTAGCGGGCCGTGTCGAGGATGCCCGCCATGCCGACGACCCGGTTCTTCGGCAGGCCCGTCGCCTGCATTGTGACCGAGCACATGATGTCCAGCGGGTTCGAAACGATGATGTAGATGGCGTTCGGGGAGAACTTGTAGGCGCTGCGCGAGACGCTGGCGACGATTTCGGCGTTCTTGTTGAGCAGGTCCTCGCGGCTCATGCCCGGCTTGCGGGCGAGGCCGGACGTGATGATCACGACGTCGGAATCGGCGGTCGGCTCGTAGCTGTTCGTGCCGGTGATCGTGCTGTCGAAGCCCTCGATGGGGGATGCCTGGAACAGGTCGAGCCCCTTGCCCTGCGGGAGCCCCTCGACGATGTCCACCAGGACGACGTCCCCGAGTTCCTTGCTGGCGGCCCAGTGGGCTGCGGTGGCGCCGACGTTGCCGGCCCCGATGACGGTGATCTTGTTGCGTTTCGGCATTTGGTTACCCCGGAAAGCGCGACTGCTGCGCGGAATGAAGTTTCAGGGACTTTCCGGGCCCCCGCCCGGCTGGGGCAAAGAGAAACGGGGCAGCATCCCCAGCACAAACTCGTCCACCACGGTCCCGTCCAGCGCCATCGCCCTCAGCCGCAGCCAATCGGGCGTCGCCTCAAGGTGCAGCCAGGTCCCCTTCTGCGCCAATCCCACCGCGAGCGCCGGATCGGGCAGTGCCGGGCGGGAGGATGCCACGCTTCCCGTCCCGACCACGATGTGGGTCACCCCGTGCCGGTGCCGGGACCGTTCGTAGACGTGGTTGTGGCCGGACACAACGAGGTGCAGCAGGCCGGGCTTCGCGAGCACGCGACGGAGCATGCGGTGGCGGAAGTGGTCGGGCCCGTGCCCCGTCTCGCTCGCCACGAGGGGGTGGTGGCTGAGGAGCACGCGCCACCGCGCGGTGCTGGACTCGAGCGCGCCCCGCAGCCAATGGACCTGCCCGGGTTCGTCCGGCAGTCGTTCGGAATCGAGCACGAAGAAGGCGATCACTTCGCCAAAGGTGCGTGAGTAGCATCGCCTGCCCTGCATGTGCAGCAAGGGCTCGCGGGCCAGCTCATCGGCGTAGCCCGCGGAGTGGTCGTGGTTGCCGAGAACGCCGAGGAGGGGCACGCCTGCGGCCAGCAGTGCGGCGAAGGGTTCGTCGATGTGCTCTTCGCGCGCGTCGAGGTAGCTGTCCGCGCCGTCAAGCACGTCCCCGACAAGCCACGCTCCCGCGAGCGGTGCCCCGCGGTGGGAGGATGCCATGGCCGCGGCGACGCGCGCCGCACGCTCGGGACGGTGCCCCGTGTCCCCTACGATGGCAAAGCGCACGGAGTCCGCGGCGACGACCCCGAGGTCCCCCAGTTCGCGCACGAGCCTGCGCCCCTTGGACTCGGACCTCCGGGCGCGCGCGAGTGCCAGCGTGGTCACGCCGAGTCCCATGAGCCCCGCCAACGCCATCATCGTGCGCGCCACACGCGCATGGCCGTCGTTTTCGAGGTCGAGGATCCCCGCGGCCACGAGGCAGCCGAACGAGAGCATGAGGGCGGCCACCTCCCACCGCGCGAACAGGCGCGCGGCGCGCCCGAAGTGGGACACGGCGCGGGAGCGCCTCCGTGCGGCGGCGGTCTTCAATGCCGGGCCTTCAGGTCGCCAGCCATCACATCCTGTGCCGGATCGCCCACAGGTCGGCGAACAGGGGACGGAACAGCGACTTCTTCAGGAACTCGACCCCCGGGGAGCCGCCGGTGCCCTGCTTGCTGCCGATTGTGCGCTCGACGATCTTCACGTGGCGGTAGCGCCACTCCTGGATCCCCTCGTCGAAGTCCATCATGACCTCGAAGAGGATCGAGCATTCGCCGCGCGTCTTGTAGAGGTGAAGGAGCCCCTCCTGCACCGCCTCGCTGGGCTCTGCGGGGAGCGTGACGTCGCGCGCGCGCAGCTCCGCGGGGATCGCCACGCCCTGCAGGGCGAGGAAGTCGAGGAAGTGGTCGATGACGCTGCGCTCCCGCAGGCGACGCTCCAGCACCGCGAGCGCGGGGTTCCCCGGCGGATGGTACTTGAGCGTGTCCGCGCGCTTGTACCCGAGCATGAACTCGACCTCGCGGAACTGGATCGACTGGAAGCCGCTCGCGGACTCGAGCCGGTCGCGGAACGCGGTGAACGAAAGCGGCGTCATGGTTTCGAGGATGTCGAGTTGCCCGACGAGCGTCTTCATGATCGTGCGCAGGCGCTTGAACGTGTGGATCGCGCCGAAGATGTCCCCCGAGGAGAAGTCGCGCCGCACCTTGTCGATCTCGTGCAGCATGAGCTTGAACCAAAGCTCATACACCTGGTGGATCACGATGAAGAGCAGCTCGTCCTGCTGCTCGGGATCGGACTTGGGCTCCTGCAGGGCGAGCAGCTCGGGGAGCTTGAGGTAGCTGGAGTAGTTGAGTGCCATCTCAGCGGGCTTCCTTCAGGCGGATGAGGGACGCGCGAAAGATCTCCGCGAACCGCCAGACCTCGTGGAATGTGTTCGCAAATGGGTACGGCGCGACGCGGATGACGTTCGGTTCGCGGAAGTCGCAGACGACGCCCCGGCGCTCGAGCTCGGCGAGGAGTTCGCGTGCCCCGGCATCAAGGGTGAAGGAGAGCTGGCAGCCGCGCTGGTCCGCCGGGGTGATGATGCTGACCGCGTCCCCGCCGTGGTGGCGGACGAGGTACTCGAGGTAGCCGGTCAGGAGGCGCGATTTTGCGGTGAAGGCCTGCATGCCGGCCTCTTCGTACAGGTCCATGGAGGCGCGCAGGGGCGCCATGGTGAAGAGGGCCGGGTTGCTGATCTGCCACCCCTCGGCGCCGGGGGCGGGCTCGAAGTCCGCCTCGACGTCCATGCGCAGCCGTTCGCACGGATCATCCCCCCACCAACCTGCGAAACGATGGATGTCGGGCCGCGTGCCGTGTCGCTCGTGGATGAACGCGCCGCCGGGACCTCCGGGGCCCGCGCTGATGTACTTGTAGGTGCACCACGCCGCAAAGTCCACGTCCCAGTCGTGCAGCCTCAACTCGACGTTGCCCGCCGCGTGCGCAAGGTCCCAGCCGCAGACGCATCCCGCCTCGTGCGCCGCCGCCGTGATGGCGGCAATGTCATGGGCCTGCCCGGTGACGAAGTTCACGCCCGCGAACAGGACCACGGCGACGTCGCGGCCATGCTCGCGCAGCCAGGAGACGACATCCGCCGTGCGAAGGGTGTGCTCCCCCGCGCGCGGACGAATCCTCGCGTGGGCCAAAGCGGGGTCGAAGCCCCGCGAGGCAATGTGCGTCCTCACCGCGTGGTTGTCCGACGGGAAGGTCGGATGATCGGTGACGATGCGGAAACGCTCGGGCGTGGGGCGGTAGAAGCTGACGAGGAGCAGGTGCAGGTTCACGGAGAGGGCATTCATCATGACGACCTCCCCGGGCTTCGCGCCCACCAGGCGCGCGCACGACTCGCGGAACCCGAGGTGGTAGTTGTACCATGAGCGCGGATTGCCCTTTGGGACCGCGCGGTCGGTCTCCCAGGTCCAACCCTCGCGCTCGAGGAATCGGGCATGGTGGCCGCGGCGGGCCCATGCGTTCAACTCGTGCTCGACCGCGCCAAAGGCGGCACGCGGCATCAACCCGAGCGAGTTGTTGCAGAAGTAGATCGTCTGCTCCCCGGTTTCGCCGAGCGGTTCCGGGCGGAAGAACCGGCCTGGGTAGTCCCGGAGGGGATCGGCTGCATCCAGGGCGCGCGCGCAGGCCTCGTCGGGGCGGAACTCGATTTGGGAATCAGCGGCCATGGGATCGCCTGTCCGGTGGGATGCGATGATGATCGGGGGCTGGACCCTTGCCGGAGACGCCCGGACGGGCAACGACGTTTGGGCAGGGGCAGCCGTTCTCCACCGCCTGCTTGACGACGTTGGAAGCGGCGGAGACATATGGTCCACCTTCCTGACCATCATCCCGGGAGCGCCGACCAAGCCCATGCAAGGCAAAGCCGCCACCGTGGCCGAGTACCTCGCCGAATTGCCCGAGGAGCGCCGCCGTGCCATCGAGGCCGTGCGCGAGGTCATACTCGCCAACCTCGACAAGGACCTCGAGGAGGGCATGTCCTATGGCATGATTGCCTACTGCGTCCCGCACCGCGTGTACCCCGCCGGGTACCACTGCAATCCGAAGCAGCCGCTCCCCTATGCGGGTCTCGCCTCGCAGAAACAGTACATGTCGCTTTACCTGGGGTCGGGCGCCTCCCTCGTCATGGGGGATCATCCGGACGAGCACACCGCCTGGTTGCGCCGCGAATGGGAGAAGACGGGCAGGAAGCTGGACATGGGGAAGGTCTGCATCCGGTTCAAGAAGATCGAGGACCTCCCGCTCGAACTCGTAGGGAAGTCGTTCAAGCGATTGTCGGCGAAGGCGTTCATCGAGGATTACGAACGGACACTGGCCCATGCCAAACCGAAGGCGCCGGGGGGGAAGAAGCGGAAGTAGGACGTGAAGGACGGTGAACCCTGTCGGCGGACACTTCCCAAAATCCAGACGTTACCACATGCACAGACGCGCGACACCACGCCGGTCAGAACCGTAGCGGAATCTCGGGGGGAAAACTGGGGGAGGTCCACTGAACCCTGTCGTCCTTGACAGGCCGGGGGCGTGCGGGCGAAACTCACCGGTAGGGAGTCGAGCATGGTGACGTCCGTCATCGACCCCTCCCAGGACGCCAACGAATGCACATCGCCTTCATCAATCCGTACGACTCGCGCAGCCCCTATCAGGTGAGCCTGCCGCCACTCGGCATCGGATACCTCTCGGCGTACCTGAAGAAGCTAACGGGCTTCGTCACCACCTCCTTCCACCACACGGTCGAGGAGCTGATCGCGGCAAAGCCGGATGTCTGCGCCATCTCCGCCGCGACCGAGAACTTTGAGGACGCTGTCGTCATCGCGACCCGCGCGAAGGATGCGCTCGGCATCCCCGTCATCGTGGGTGGCATGCACATCACCAGCCTGCCGCACACGCTGCCCAAGTGCATGGATGTCGGCGTCGTCGGCGAAGGCGAGGGGACGTTCCTGGAGATCGTCAACTGCCTGAACGAGACGAAGAACCCGGGGCCATCGGACTGGGCGAAGATCAAGGGCATCAGCTACCACGACAACGGAACCGTGGCGATGACGCCCGGCTCCGAGATGATCAAGGAGATGGACGAGCTTCCCTACCCCGACCGCGAGCTCATCGACCACGGTTGGAAGGTGCCAAGCTGGGAGACGGTCCATCTGGTGAGCTCGCGCGGCTGCCCCTACAAGTGCAGCTTCTGCTCCTCGTCGCTGCACTGGAAGCGGTTCCGATTCTTCTCGCCGGAGTACGTCATCCGCGAGATCGACTACCTGCGCGAGCGCTACAACCCCGAAGTGCTGTACTTCTTCGACGACCTGTTCGTTGGGCACATCGGGCGCTGGCGCGAGGTGGTGAAGATGTTCCGCGAGCGCGGCACGCACAAGGGCGTGTACTTCCGCGCCTATGCCCGCGTGGATCTCGTGACCGAACAAATGGCCGAGGAGTTCGCGGAGCTCAACTTCAAGTACATCGACTTCGGGTTCGAGTCGAATTCCGAGCCGATCCTGAAGTTCCTGACCAAGACGCGCGTCACCCCGGAGGTGAACCAGCGCGCCATCGACTACCTGTACAAGAACCGCGTCTCCGTCGGTGCAAACTTCATCATCGGCTCCCCCCCGGAGACCGAGGCGGACATCTCCGAGTCCATCGCCTTCGCAAAGACAAACCGCGACGCGATTGACCGCTGCTCTGTTGGCCCGCTCCAGCCACTTCCCGGCACCGCCATCTGGAACATCGCCAAGATGAAGGGGCTTGTGGACGACAACTTCCAGTGGAGCAGGCTCGGGACGACCTACGACACGTTCAACTGGGAGACGTTCCCGTTCATGGGCGAGAACATGTCGCGGGAGACGTTCTGGAACAAGTGGACCGAGTTCAACAACCTGGCGCGCGAGATCAACTACGTGGGCCAGATGCGGCGCCTGACGATGCAGCGCGACGCTCGCAGCGCACGCATCGCCGAACTCGAGCGCGAGCTCGCAACCCTCAAGGGGTCGCGCCTCGTCAAGGCCGCGGAGAAGGTGCGCGGGTGGAAGCAGCGCGTCATCGACGGCGAACCTGCTGAAGCGACCGCCTGAGGCAATCGGTCCCGCGCAACAACGGACTGTCCGATTCGGTCCGGACGGCGCGCTACACCAGCCCCCCGAATGGCAGTGGCGCCCCGCATCCGGGGCACGAGCGGCGGTCTCCGTCCGTGACGAGGTAGCCCGCGACACCGCGCCGAACGAGCACCTTCTGGCACTCCGGGCATCGCGTGTCGAGCCACGGGCTCTCGGCGTGGTGGCAGTACACCCTGCCCGAGAGGTGCCCGAAGGCGGACCGGAACTGGTCGAGGTGGGCCGGCAATGCCGGCGGTATCTCGTTCCAGAAGTAGGACGGCTCGAAGGCGATCAGGACGAGCACGGCGTTCGGCCCGAGGGCCTCGAGGGCTCCCGCGAGCATGGCCACGGCCTCGTGGGTGTTGGTCGCGCCGGGCAGCACCATGTAGGTGAGCTCGACGTGCACGCCCATGGCGGCGGCAACGCGGGCGGTCTGGATCGCGTAGCGCGGATCGCCCCCGGTTGCCTGGTCGTAGAAGGCCGGGGTGGGTCCCTTGATCCCAATCGTCATCGCCGAGGTGCGCCGGCAGAGTTCGCGAAGGGGCTCCTCCTCGATGTAGCCGCTCGTCGCGACGTGGGTGAAGCGGCCCGCGGCGTAGGCCATGTCGAACACATCCATGACGTACTCGATGGCGATGATGGGCTCGTTCCCGCCAAAGGAGATCCCCGTGCATCCGGACTCCGCGGCCCAGTTGATGAGGTCATGGGGGAGGGCCTGGTGCTGCGCGACCCCCCCCTGGAGGCTGTACTTGGACGTGTTGCAGAAGGCGCAGCGCATGTTGCAGCCCCGCTGTCCCACAAGCATCCAGGTGATCCATGGGTTATGCGCGTAAAGCGGTAGTATGTCAGGGGTGACAGGCGTCGCGAATGAGATCCGGCCCCAGGTCTCGAGTTGCATCTGGCCGCGACGATTGACGCGAACCCCGCACTGCCCCGCCCGATTGGGTGCGATGGAGCAATGCAGCGGACACAGGTTGCACCCGAGCGCATCCCACGACTGCGGTTCGAAGTAGCGCGCTTCCTGCGGCAAGTTTCCGCGCCTGCCTTCCGTTTCGCGACTGGGGTTGGCCCGGGGGAGGAGGTGCCCCCTTCGGGTGGCGGTGCACCGGTGGGCCGGCCTAGTTCTGCGGATGTTCACGCGCAAGCGTCGCGTTCCGCGCCGCGAGCCTTGCGATTCCGACAGTCTCACGATGCCGGGGGAGTTCCCGATGCGCAAGTGGGAGATTCCCCGAGGGCGCCGGGAAATCGATGGGGACCGAAAGACGGGCTTGCCGACACGGGGCGGAAACTGTTCCTTCTTGCTCCGGCCCACGCCCGTCTGCGTATTAAGCGCTACTCTTGGAGCAATTAGAGGGCGCAGGCAGGGCCGCGCGGTCGTATCCCCCCGGTCGGTGAAAAAATGCCGGAACTCATTGTCAAGCTGGGCGACAAGCTGGTTCAGCGATACGTCTTTGACAAGGACGTGATCAGCATTGGCCGTGCCCGCGACAACGACATTGTCATCGAAAACCTCTCGGTTTCGCGCAACCATGCGCGGATCCGAAGGGCCGACGGCAAGTTCATCCTGACCGACCTCAACTCCGCCAACGGCACCATGGTCAACATGGTGCGCGTCACCAAGCACGAGATCGTGGACGGTGACCTCGTCCAGATCGGCAAGCACACGCTCGCCTTCACGACCAAGGAGAGTTCCCAGGTCGCCGAGCCGCCCCCCCCCGCGGCCAAGCCGAGCGGCATGCAGACCGTCCAGCAGCAGGCCGCCATGGCTTCCGTCGGCATGGCTTCCGTCGGAGCTGGCGGCGGCGCAGGGGATGGCGACATCCCCAACCCGGGAATGGTGTGTGTTGTGAAGGGCAAGCAGGTGGACCAGAAGTTCCGTGTCGGCAGGCGCGAAACCACCATCGGCCGCGCGAACGACAACGACGTCCGCCTCTTCGACTGGTTCGTCTCCAAGAAGCACGCGCAGATCGTCCGGCGTGACAACGGCTTCTACCTCAAGGACTTGCAGTCCTGGCGTGGCACGACGGTCAACGGGCAGAACGTCCGGTCCGAGGTGCAGCTCAAGGAAGGGGACGAGATCACGCTGGGCACGACGGTGCTGCGGTTCTCCGAGCGCATTCCACCGGAACTTGAGGCAGAATTGGCGGCGCAGGCCGCGGTGGCCGCAAAGGCCCGCGTCCTGTCCGACGACGACGCCATCGCCGGCGACGACATGCCCCCGCCGGACTACGCGACGAAAAACGTCGACCCAGCCTCCCGCGAGGACGTGGTTGCGGGCATCGCCGGCTACCGCCAGCCCAAGTCGGGCGACACGGTGCCCGTGAAGGCGGCTGGAGAGAACCCATTCGCCCAACAGCAGCAGGCCCCCGTACAGGCTGCCCCCGCTGCGGAGGACCACCCTCCCCCGCCGCCGCAGGGGACCGGACCCCTCGACGAGTTCGCGCCCATAAGCGAACAGGAACTCGAGGCGCTGGAGGCGGAAGCGGACGCCGTCATCCCTGCAGACCAGATGGACCAACTCGTGCGGCAGGAGTGGGAGAACTTCGAGATGGAGAACATGGCCTCGATGGGAGAACGAATCGAGGACTCGAAGCGCGTCGCGGAAGAGAAGAAGCTGCAGGCGGAGGAACAGAAGGGCTTCCGTTCGCCGACGGAGTCGATCTTCGACCAGACGGGTTCGGGTTTCACGAGCCAGGAGCTGGAGATCGAGGAGAAGGCGCTGTTCGGGGAGGCGCCGGAACCCGAGCGCGCCAAGCCGTCGGCAGCCAGGCCGACCGCGCCGGCCCCGACCGCCGCGGCGGTCGCGGTCGCTGCGCCTGCACACTTCACGGCAAGCGACACCCCCCTTCCCATCGCAAACATGGACGCCGCCGAGAAGGAAGCGCAGATCAAGCTCTGGACTCGGGCCCTCAAGAACCCGAGCGACATGATCCGCGCCTACGCGGAGAAGGAACTGAGGAAACTAACCGGACAGCATCATGACCAACAATAACCAGCCGATCGCCGGACCGGAGATCACGAAGAAGGCCAAGCGGATCGCCATCTTCTCCGACATTCACGCGAACTTCCACGCCTTCGAGGCGGTGCTCGCCGCGATCGAGAAGGAAAACGCGGACCTGCTGATCTGCTGCGGGGACATCGTGGGCTACGGCGGCAAGCCGAACGAGTGCGTCGATGAAATCCGCAAGCGCAACATCCCGGTCATCGCAGGCAACCACGACCACGCCGCCCTCATGCTGACCGACATCAGCAACTTCAACGACATCGCGAAGGCGGCCGTCATCTGGACGCGCGATGTGCTCACGGAGGAAAACGTCCAGTTCCTGCGCCAGATGCCGCTGACGATCTCCGACTCCGCGAACAACGTCTTCTACGTCCACGCCTCCCCCCGGGACCCGGGGCAGTGGAACTACATCCTGACGATGGGCGAGGCGCGCACGAACTTCAACTACTTCACCCAGCAGATCTGCTTCATCGGGCACAGCCACCAGCCGTTCATCATCGAGAACGACAACGGGATGCTCGTCTGCCCGACGAAGCCCGAGGTGACGATCGCCGCGGGCAGGCGGTACCTCGTGAACGTCGGGAGCGTCGGGCAGCCGCGCGACCACAACTGGCGTGCGTGCTACGTGATTTGGGACACGGAGTCGAACAAGCTGGAGATCAAGCGCACCGACTACGACCTGCCCGCAGCCCAGCAGGCGATCCAGCAGGCCGGCCTCCCCCGCGAACTCGCGGAGCGCCTCGCGCACGGGATGTAGCACCAACCCTCTGCGGACCAGACCGCACCAAGTGGTACATCATTTCGCATCGACGCAACCGGGTCTCGTACAACTCGCGCGATGAAGCGTCCTTTTCTCGGCGATTCTGACGGCACTTTGCGGCGCGAGTCTTGCCCGTGGTGGCAGCGAGACCTCTTGGGATTCGAACGCCGATGCCTCGCTCCCTCCTTCTGGGCTGCGGCCTGGCGGCCGCTCTCGTCACCTTTCACAACCCTCGCGCGGCCGCCCAGGGCTGGTTTCAGACGGGTCAGGACGCGGAGCTGATGCTGTCCGGGATTGGATTCAACGACTCGGGCGGGCCACTTCTCTTCAATCATCCCAACGGGATCGCCAGTGATGGGACCCGTTTCGTCGTCTGCGACCGTTTCAACAACCGCGTCCTCGTCTGGAACGCTCCCCCAACAGCCTGGAACGACGCTCCTGATGCTGTGCTGGGGCAGCCGGACTTCACCTCCAACAATCCGGGGACGTCGAAGTCGGGAATGAACTGGCCGGGCAACGCGTCGATCGGCGCCGGTGGCGTCCTCGCCGTCGCCGACACCGAGAATGACAGGATCCTGGTTTGGAACTCGTTTCCCGCGGCGAACGGGGAGCCGGCGGACGTTGTGCTGAACCTGGGGGCCTACTCCATCCCGGGACAGATGCCGTTCGAGTGGCCCTGGGGGGTGTGGACGGATGGGACCAGACTCGCGGCGGTCGCCACCATGGGCGCCACCATCCTCATTTGGGACACGATGCCCACCTCAGATGATGCCCCCTCGAGCTTTCGCATCAAGCTGCCCGAGTTTGGGACGCCGCGCAACATCTCGAGCGACGGGACCTCATACTTCTTTGTTGGGGACCACAACGCGCGCGTGGGCGCTGGAATGGCGGGAACGTTCTTCTGGAACTCGTTCCCCACGGCGGAAAACCAGCCCCATGACTTCTTCCGGACGGAATGGATCAAGGGTGAGCGGCTCCCCTCCGGCCATCTGGTCGCGGGCGGCCTCTCATCAATCTACATTTGGGACTCGGTTCCCACCACGGGGGATGACTCTCCGGACCTAACTTTGCAGCCCCTGGGTTACGCCAATGGGGACGGTGTCGATGTGGCCTACGCGGGTGGGCGGGTTTACGTGAACAACTACAATGGCAACAACGTTCAGGTGTACAACACCCTTCCGACGTCCGCAGGCGCCCAACCGGACTTTGCCTTGGGCTGCCCGTCTCCATCCGGCAACACGCTGCCGGACTTAAACTACATCCAGAATCCCGTGCTCGCGACGGATGGGGCGCGGCTGATCGCGACGTCGGACTTCGACAGGTCGCTTTGGATCTGGAACCAGTTCCCGACCACCAGTGGAGTGGCGCCCGACCTCAAGGTCTCGCTTCAGCCGTGGAATCTGATGCCCTGGGACAACGCGGTCCACGCGGGAAGGCTGGTGGTTGGCGGCAAGGAATCGGTCGCCGTTTGGAACTCCATTCCGTCGCCGGGACAATCGCCCGACAAACTGTTCACCGGCTCGATTGGCTCCGCTGTCCTTGCCGACGTTCGGGGAGTGGCCCTGGATGACCGTTTCCTCTACGTGGCTGACCGCAGCGGGGCCATTCACGTCTGGCAGGGCATCCCTTCGTCCAGCGCGGTGAACCCGGTCAGGACGCTCTCGCTCGACGGCGGGGAGCCCAACCATATCCACAGCGATGGGACCCACCTTGCCGTCGCGGTGCAGACCGGTCCCCCTTCGATACGCGTTTACCGGGTGGACGACATCGAGAATCAGGCGACCCCGGTGCCGCTGCTGACCATTCCAAACGGAGGAGCCCTCGCCCTGAACCTTCCTGGCGACGCGATGACGTTTGGCTCCGCGCTCGCGGTGGCCAACACGAGCGGCAATGCCGTATACGTCTGGAAGGAGTTGGCGGACTGGGGAGACCCCTCGAAGGTGGTGGTGCTGGGTCAGGACTCGGTGGGCATCGGGGGGGCAGCCATAGGCAGTGATCGGTTGTTCATGCCGGCATCCCTTATGTTCGACGGGGCAAACATCTGGGTGGGGGAACTGAAGTTCTCCTCACGCATCCTGAAGTTTGCTCCGTTGGGAAGTGGGGCATCCTCAGCGGGGTACTGGAGCGCCTATGATTAGGCCATTGGGCTGCGGGAGGGACTTTGGAGACTTCCATTCCGCTTGCCAAGCCCGGGGGCCGAGTGGTGCATTCCTGCGCTTGCGGCAGGGCGCCCCGCGCCTCTGACCGCCCAATCCTCACGCTTTCCGATGGGCGTCCCGAGTGCCGGCCCGCGTGAAGTTCGGACCGGTGGGACCACCGCGCGACGAAGGCGGCGGAATCAACCAACCCCTGGAAGGAGCAGTACCGCATGTCCTCAGTCACGATGAAGCAGCTTCTCGAGGCGGGCGTCCACTTCGGCCACCAGAGCCGCCGGTGGAACCCGAAGATGAAGCCGTACATCTACACCGAACGCGCCAAGATCTACATCGTCGACCTCAAGAAGACGCTTCGACTGCTGCGCGATGCCACCCGCTACATGCGCGACATGGTCGCCGGCGGCGGGAAGGTCCTCTTCGTCGGCACCAAGAAGCAGGCGAAGGACATCATCCGCGAGGGCGCATCCGCCGCGGGGATGTA
>CAZUCD010000039.1:0-26128 GCA_964618855.1 uncultured Candidatus Sumerlaeota bacterium | reverse complement strand
CGAGGTCCAACCGGGGGATCTTTGCGATCAACGAACTGCCGGACCTCCAGGCGCGCATCCAGGTCGGGCTGCTGAACATCATGGAGGAGAAGGACATCCAGATTCGCGGGTTTCCGGTCCGGCTGCCGCTGGACGTGGCGTTGGTGTTCACGGCGAACCCGGAGGACTACACGAACCGCGGCAACATCATCACGCCGCTCAAGGACCGCATCAATGCGCAGATCCTGACGCACTACCCGGAGACGGTGGCGGAGTCGCGCGCCATCACGAGGCAGGAGGCGTGGATCGACCGCGGGGTGGAGGTGCACGCCTCGCCGCTGATCGAGGAGCTCGTCGAGCAGGTGGTCTTCGAGGGGCGGCGCTCGGACTTTGTGGACCGCAACTCCGGTGTCTCCGCGCGCGTGGGGATCGCGTACATGGAGACGCTGTACTCGCTCGCGGAGGCGCGCGCGCACTCGACGCCCGGGGACCCGGCGGTAATCCGGATCGCGGACCTGTTCGAGGGGATCACGGCACTGACGGGGAAGATGGAGCTGGTGTACAAGGGAGAGCAGGAGGGCATCACAAACGTGGCGTTCCACCTGGTGGGTCGCGCAATCCGGGAGGCGTTCAACGGGCGGTATGCACCGGTTGCGACGGCCCCCGCCAAGCCCGCGCGGGGACGGGCGGAAAAGGGCCGCGACTTGTCGCGCTTCCAGCCCCTCGTCGATTGGTTCGAGGGCGGACGCACGGTGGAACTCTCCACGCGATTCTCTCACGGCGAGCACCTCGCCGCACTGCGCGCGGTCGAGGGGCTCGAGGGCATCGCGCGCGCACTCGCACCGGACGCATCCCCGGCCGAGCTTGCCGTGGTGATGGAGTTCATCCTCGAGGGGATGCACCAGAACCACATGCTCACGAAGCAGACGATCGACGCGCGGATCCGCTACACGGACACGGTGTCGTACATGATGAACGAAGTCGCGGACTGAGCAGGAATCGCGGCGAACCCCTGCCATGGAACCGACCGGAGGAAGCAATCCGCCGCGCTGGCCGGGACCCGCGAGTTCCGCGGGCGGAAGCGCCGTGGGCGTCCTCGGCGGCTCCTTCGACCCGCCGCACTTCGGGCACGTGTTCGCGGCGCTCTGGGCGCTGGAGTCCGGCGCGGTGTCATCCGTGCTTGTGGTGCCCGTCTCGGCCCACGCGTTCGGCAAGAAGCAGTACGCCACCTTCGGGCAGCGCGTGGCGATGTGCCGGCTCGCATTCGCGAGGATCGACGGCGTTGGAATCGACACGCGCGAGGGCTCGCGCCCGGGGACGAGCTACATGGTGGACACGCTGCGGGACATCCAGCACGACCGGCCCGGGCGGCCGCTCAGGCTGATCGTCGGGAGCGACGTGCTCGCGCAGCTTCCGCAGTGGCACAGGGGGGATGAGGTCGCCGTGCTCGCTCCCCCGCTCGAGGTGCCGCGCATCGACGTGGCGCGGCCCATCGCGGAGCAGCGTGGCGCGCTGCCCGCCATAAGCAGCACCGACGTGAGGCTCTTGCTCGCCCGCCACGGCGACGCCTCCCGGCTCGTGCCGGCGTCCGTGCTCGACTACGCCCGCGCGCACGGAATCTACGCGTGAACCCGAACCCCTTCGCCGACGGCGCGTCGTGGGTGGAGGTTTACGGCATGGCCTCGTCGTGCCTTGCGGTGGCCTCGATGGGCGCGGCGTTCCTTGTGGGGGTGATGACGTGGACGGAGGCGCTGGCCTCCCCCGCCAGGCGAGCGGGGCGGCCGCTGCTGCCGTCGCCGCGGCTGTTCTGGGTTCTGCTCGCCTTCGTGGCGCTGCAGGTCTGCTCGCTCGCGATTCCATCGAGCGGCCCGCAGGACACGATCGCCGCGCGCGGCATGATGATGGCCTCGATGGCGCTCCTGGTCGGGGCGGCGCTCCCCGCATGGAGGTATGCGTTCCTGGCGGACGAGGACTCGGGGCCGCATCCGCGATTCGGCGCACGGGCGCTGCTTGGATTTGTTGCCGCCATGACCGCATGGAACGCGGCGTTCCTCGCCATGATGCCCGAGTTCGAGCTTCCCGAGTCCCCGCTCAAGTACGCGAACCTGGAGAACCCCTACCTGCTTCAGCTCGTGGGGGGGGTGGCCCTCATCGCGCCGATCGTCGAGGAGGTGATGTACCGCGGAACGCTGCAACCCCTGCTCTGCAAGCTGTTCAAGTCGAACCTCGGGGGGGTGCTGGTGGCCGGTTTCCTGTGGGCCCTGGGCCACTCGGGGATGGTGGACCCGCCCGGGTTCAAGGAGTTCCAGATCATGGGACTGGCCCTGGCATTCGGGTATGCGAGGCTTCACTTTGGCCTGCATGCGGCGATCCTGTTGCACCTTGTGAACAACGCTATGGTCATGATCTTGCAATGGGTGGTGCTGCACGGGCAGGATGCCGGGCTGATTCCGATGGTGTGACCCAACGGTGAAGATGACTCGAGAGATCGAACTGCCCATGTCCCCCACTCCCCGCTCGAGGCACGCCTCCGCAGCGGAAATTGGATGTTACAACAACTTTATTGGTCGATGGGCCGCGTTGCTGGCGATCATGCTGGCCACGATCCTCCTGCCGGGAGTTGCCGCCGCCCAAAAGGGATTCAAGCACCCCGTCCACCCATCGGCGGCCTTCAGCAATCCCACACCGGCACCCGGGGAGACGGTGCGACTGGTTGTCACTGTCGACGTGGATGAGGGGTACCACATCTACGCCATGTACCTGACGGGGACGGGCCCGACGCCCACGACCATCGACGACGTCGAGGTCCCCTCGTGGCTGGAACCGCTCGGGGCATGGAAGGAACCGCCGCCCCTGATGAAGTTCGACAAAGGCTTCGAGGTGAATGTCGAACTCCATGAGCACTTTCCAATCGAGTTCGTGCGGGAGTATCGGGTGCGCGCAGATGCGCCCACGTCTCCCGCCGTGGCGAAGGTCTCCTTGAGGGTGCAGGCGTGCCTGAAGGAGAGCTGCCTGCCGCCGAAGAAGTTCCCGCTCGAGGCGGCGATCACGCCGACGGGCGCGCCCATCGCCCCCGTGGACGCGACGCCGGCACCTGTTGCAACCCCGGCGGCGACACCGCGCCCACCGGAGGTTCCCGGCGCCGTTCCGGCCCCGGGTGGTGCCGCGGTGGAGGAGCGCAGCTTCGGCGCCTTCATCGGTATCGCCTTCCTCGCGGGGCTCGTGTCGCTGCTCACTCCGTGCGTGTTTCCGATGATTCCGATCACGATCAGCTTCTTCACCAAGCGCGCCTCGAACACGCGGCAGGGGGCGATCCGGCTGGCGTTCACGTACGGATTCACGATCATCGCGGCATTCGGTTTGTTCGGTTTCGTGGTTTCGGTCGCGCTGAGGGCGCTCGGCCAGGGCGCGGCTGCGACGGGCATCGTGAACCAGATCGCCGCGAACCCGTGGCTGAACCTCGCGCTCACGGGAGTGTTCGTCGCCTTCGCCTTCAGCCTCTTCGGCATGTTCGACATAGGACTCCCAAGCGGCGTCGCCGACAGGCTTCAGAAGATGAAGGGGAACCGGACGGACACGCTCGGCGCGATGTTCATGGCGCTGATCTTCGTGGTGGTGTCCTTCACGTGCACGGCTCCGATCGTGGGCACGCTGATGATCGCGGCGGTGGCGGGCGAGTGGCTGAGGCCGCTGTTTGGGTTCCTCGCGTACGCGACCGGGTTTGCGCTCCCCTTCTTCGGGCTGGCGCTCGTCCCATCGGCGCTGACGTCGCTGCCCAAGTCCGGGGGGTGGCTGAACTCCGTGAAGGTGGTGATGGGGCTGCTGGAACTCGCAGCCGCGATGAAGTTCATCAGCAACTCGGACCTCGTCTGGCGCTGGGGTATCTTCAACCGCGAGTTTGTCCTGGCCTCGTGGGTGATGATCGCGGCGGCCACGACGCTCTACCTGTTGAACAAGATCCGCCTGCCGCACGATGACGAGGAGACGTCCATCAGTCCGATCCGGCTGAGCTGGGCGCTGCTCTTCGGCACGTTTGCGCTCGTGCTCGCGGGAGGTCTCGCGGGGGGGCGCCTGCCGAAGTTCGTCGAGGCCTACCTGCCCCCGGATCTTGACCACGGCACCTCGGTCGTTGCCTCCGGCGCGGGGCGCGAACTCGCGTTCCTGCCCGAGTTCGACCTTGGGGTCGCGGAAGCCAAGCGCAGCGGCAAGCCACTCTTCGTCGATTTCACCGGCTACACCTGCACGAACTGCCGCTACATGGAGAAGAACGTCTTCACCGACCCGGTGGTGCACGAACTGCTGTCGGAGCGCTTCGTGCTCGTGCAGCTCTGGACGGACGACGCAAAGGTCGGCGAGCGGCATCAGGAGCTTCAGGCGGAACGCTTCGGCACGATCGCGCTTCCGACCTACGTCCTGCTCAGCCCGGATGGCACGCGCACCATCGGCACCATAGGCTACACTCCCGATCCGCGGCAGTTCGAGGCGTTCCTTCGGCAGGCGCTCGGGTGATGCGCACCGCGCTCTTGGCGGGATTGCTCTTTCTTGCCGGGGCACTCGGGTGCGGGGGGGACCCGGCTCCGCCGCAAAGTGCGGCCGCGCCAGCCACGGCACACGCTGGCACTCCGGACATCGGCGACTACACCGACGGCCCGCCGGAGACCGACTTCCGCTTCCTGAACGACGCGCCGGGGGAGCTCGGCCATCGCGCGGTCCTGGCCCCCGAGGGAGAACCGGGCGAGCGCATGCGCATCCGCGGAAGACTCCTGACCCCTTCCGGAGACCCGGCCGCGGGACACCTGATGTACTTCTACCATACGAACGCTCGCGGGGTGTACGCGGGGGGCGAGGATGAGCCCAAGTGGAGCTACCGCCGCTGGCATGGCCGACTCGATGGGTTCCTGCGGACGAATGAGAAGGGCGAGTACGAGATTGAGAGCATCCGCCCCGGCTCATACCCCGATGGGTCGGAGCCGGCGCACATCCACTGCGCCGTGAGGACTCCTGGGGGCAGTTCGTTCTGGGTCATGGACTTTGTCTTCGAAGGGGATCCGCTCCTCACAGACGCGTACTGGGAGCGGTCCGCGCGTTGGGGTTTCGAGCGCTACGCAGGGGTGCGGCTTGAGCGCGGCACGGCTGGAGTGCTGGAGGGCACTAGGGACCTGCGGACGCTGATGGAGTGAGAACACCGCATTTTCTGACATTTTGCAAGATTGTGGCAGGGGATGGGTCGCTGATTGCGGTCCGATTTCCGATTTCAGCTTGGCGGAAACCCGTTTAGTAAAGCGTATTATCGGTTCTCTCTGGTACGTCGCGTTTCGTATGTCGTCCGGCGGGGCATAGAGCATTAATTTGACTGTCTTTAGCAAGTCGATCAAAACCACTGATCGAGAGCAGACGGCGAGCGAGCAGCCACCGCAAATCATTCATTTTACTATGTTTGCGGACCGTCCAGCGGTACACCTTGCATTTGGGAGAACTCTCGGTCACCCACACGCGTCGAAACAAAAAACGACGGCATTTGACCGTCAGGAGGTCTTACCCGCATGAGCCTGTCGCGTGTTCCTGCCACCGGGCGCATCTTTCGCCCCGCTCTCGCCGCAGCTTTCGCGCTCGCCATGGTTCCCGTTTCCGCCGGTTGGTGGCTCGGGTCCCAGAACACTCTCCACCTTGGCTACGACGAACCGGCCGGGAAGACCGCAACGAAGAAGACGGAACTCAAGAACCAGTTCGCGACGAACAGCGTGAACCTGGTGCAGGAAGTCATGAAGACGAACGAGATGCCGAACGTGACGCCCGGCAGCTACGTGTACAAGGTTTCCGCGCTGAAGGGGCCGAGCACGTACAAGGAGGCGTACGGGTTCGTGTATGCCTCGAGCGTGAGCATCACAGCGGCCGGGCTGGTCGACTATGCCGAGGCCGGCATGGACCGCGAGCCCTCCGGCGTCTGCTTCTGGACGGGTTCCTCGTGGTGCTGGGCGCTGAGCTACCACTGCCCGTTCGAGACGGCGAAGATGAACTTCGAGATCCCCTACATGGCCACGGTGTACAACTGGTACAAGGGGTACTACAGCAACGTGAACGACGTGGTGATCGGTGGTGACTGGAACCGCGCCGCGACGCACGCGAACTTCGACACGCTCGAGGCTGCCGGCTGCACGAAGAACGAGCCGAACGTCCTGACGTCGATCAACACGAGCGGCGCGTGGGCGAGCGCCTACGACCACTTCGTGTGGAACCCGACGAACACGAGCGGCTCCTCCGCCGCGCGCGAGGCGGTCGATCCGGTTTACTGGCGCGCGAACGTGTCCGACCACGCCGGCGTCTACATGTGGGTGAACAACTGACGATCGTGCTTCCAGGAAGTCCGACAATCCGCAGGGGCCCCGCAACAGCGGGGCCCCTGTTCATTTTTGCCATGCTGGCCTGCACGGCGGCGTTGGGGCAGCCCACCGCCACGGACAACCCGACAACGGGGACGCTCCCCCGCCGCACGGGAACCCGGTTCCACGACACTTTCCGGGACGATCCCAGCCGTGCCGCACCGGATGTGATCCACGTCGAGGCCGGGACGTTCCTGATGGGGAGCAACCCGACCGATCCGGGCTTCCGCGCGACGGAAGTGCTGCACGAGGTCGAGGTCGGCGCCTTCTCCATCGGCGCGACCGAGGTGACCAACGCGCAGTTCTGCGAGTTCCTGAACGAGCGCGGGAACCAGCTCGACGACGGCATTCGATGGATACTGACCGACCGGACGGAAACCTGCCTCATCTACGAGGATTCGGGCAGGTTCCTTCCGATCGCGGGGGCTGCGGACCGTCCGGTGGTCACGGTTTCCTGGAATGGGGCGCGGGCCTATTGCCGATGGCTCTCCGAGAAGACGGGGGTGAGCTATCGGCTCCCGACCGAGGCGGAGTGGGAGCGCGCCGCGCGCGCCGGCACGAGCACGACATGGCCATGGGGCGCCGAGTTTGATCCGTCGCGCCTGCGCTGGAAGGGTTCCCCCGGCCCACCGGGCACCGTCGCCGTCGCTACGACCCCGCCCAATCCGTGGGGCATCCACGACATGCTCGGCAACACGTGGGAGTGGGTGCTTGATTGCTTCGAGGACGGCTACTACAGCATCTCTCCCCGCAAGGACCCGGTCCACTTTGATGACGACTGTTGGACGCCGGGGATACGCGGCGGGAGTTTCCGCGACGGGCCCGAGTGGTGCCGCCCCGGCTTCCGAGTGAACCTTTGGTGGTGGGGCGAGTTCGACGGCGTCGGGTTCCGCATCCTGCGCGAGGAGGGCGCCCCGCGCTTCCCCGTCACAGGCAAGCCGAAGAGGCTGAAACCGAAGAAGCAAGGGCCCGTGACCGGGGACCAGGGATCAGGGGGATGAACAAATGCCGGGCGGACGGCGTGGCGCCCGCGTCCCCCTGGGTTCATCGGGCAGTTCAACTTCGTGAACTTGGAAACTTGAGCCCTTGAATTCACGCCGCCAGAACCTCCACAAGGCCACGGTGCTCGCCGTTCTCGGCGCATTGGCGGCAGTGGTGCTGCTCCTGATGGCGCGGCGGGTGCCGGTGAATCTCCTGCCCGAGAGCTCCGGGGCGCGTTCGGTTGCCGCTGCACCCACGCCGACCCCATGGCCCAAGGCGGGCCCGGCCCAGCAGGCCCCCGTCGGCGACGACGGCCTCGTCACCCTGTTGTTCCTCCGCACGAGGGAGCCCGTGGCGGACGCCATCGTGTCGGTCGGGTCCGAGGCGCCATTCATGTCGGACGCGCTTGGCCGGATCCCCCGGCCCGTTGGCTCCGCCGAGATGCGGGTCGTTGACCGCGCGACCTCACTGACACTCTTCCAGGGCGCCCTCATGGCGGGCGGCGCTTCTGAACTTCTGCTGCCGGAGCCCGTGCGGCTCACGGCGGACGTCGTCGCGCCGGAGGGCACGCCGCCCCGCGAGATCATCGTGCGCTGGGGCCACGGCGAAGAGATGGGCGCGGAGGAACGTATGCGGCGCGAGTCGGGTTCCATGCTGCGGCCCGCTCCGAACGAAGACCTGCCCTGGGGGATTCGCCTGAAGCCGGGACCGCTCACGTGGGACCGGGTGCCCGTCTCCGGCGAGGGGAAGGTGGAAACGCCGTGGTTCCTCGCGGTGGGTGCCGGGCCGCAGGTCGTCGCATTCGACGGGCAATGGCGCTGGGCATCGGCGCGGGTCGAGTACCCGGCGGGCCTGGCCCCGCGCGCCACCCTGGACGTCGGCAGGCTCGTGCTCCAGGACCCGGCGGTCCTCGAGGTCGAGGCGGAGTTTCCCCCCGGCATTCTTGCCGCGGACCTCGGACTTGGGCTGAAGGACGCGCTCCCCTATCCCGGGCACGAGGAGCAGGCGGCGCAGTTGCTCGGCATGCTGGACCGAATCGATCCCGCGACGGGATCCTTCGCGCGGGGATTGGGAAACATCCCCGTCGTGAGACCGGGCATCCTACGCATCGGGCCGCTGCCGCCCCTCTCGCAGGTGGTCATGGTGGCGCGTGGCGCGACACCCGACCAGGTGCCGGAGCGCACGTTTGACCTGGAGCCAGGCAAGGTCACCCGGGTCAGGTTCGCCGCCGCGGACCTCTTCCCGGTGGGAGGCCCGACACGCGACGTCGAACTGCGCTTCGTGCTCGAGGGAACCCAGGTGCCCGTGGCGGGCGTCCGCGTGACGGTCGCAGCCTTTGCGCAGACGTTTTCCGGCTTGACGGGGGAGGACGGCACGGTGCGCTTTGCCGGGGTCCCCGCCACGCAGGCCCTCGTGTTCTCCATCGAGGCCTTCGATACAAACGACCCACCCAGGTTCAGCCGCGCATGGACCGTGAAGCTTCCGAGGCTCGAAGGGGGCGACCCGGGGGGCCCGTGGCGGCAGGAGTGGTCCGTGCCGGCGTTCCGCTGGCTGATCCTCCCGCGCGAGGGCATCGCGGGCCGCGGCCTGCCGGGGGGGCAGCCGATCCTGTCCGTCGAGCGCTCCCTGGACAATGGTGCAACATGGCAGCCCGCGGAGGTTGCGGATTCGTTCTTCGAGGAGGACGAGTTCTGGCTGGAGGTGACACGCGTGGCAAGCTACCGTGTCACGGCGCTCGCCGCGCCGCTGGTGCTGCTGCGCAGCGAAGCGGGCGCCATGGGCCCGGACGATTTCCAACTCGACCTGGGTTGGGACGCGCGCTCGCGCCGTGAAGCCAAGCCTTTCGAACTGCGGGTGGTGCGGGCTGATGGCTCGCCGCTCGTCGGCGTGACCGTCCAGGCGCACGCCCCCACCCCAGGCGCGCAGCCCATCGAGGCCACGACCGACGCCAAGGGCATCGCGACCTACCCCGAGTGCAACCTCGAGCGCATCCGCGTCCAGCTCACCGACGGCACCGACGCACACGCCGAGCTGGATGCCACGGGAGGAAGCGGCGTGCTGAGGGTGGGGGAGTAGGGGCGGGGATCATCCAAGAAACCAAGTGACATGGGTTGGCGCGTCCAGATTGTAGGCGCGGTGAGCGACCGGCGCACGAAAGGCATCGCATGAATAGGATAGAGTTCGAGGGAATCGTCCGCAGGGCGGAGGCGCTCGCCGGGGCCAACCCCAAGTCGTACCGCAGGAGGCTGGCCGCCCTGACGGCGCTCGGCTACCTGTACATCTGGTTCATGCTGATCCTGCTGCTCGCGGTGCTGGGCGGGATGCTCGCGTTCGGCTACTACGCGCTGACGCACGGGCGGTCCGGGGGCGCCATCCAGATACTGCTGAAGGGGCTGATCATCGTCGTGCCCCTGTGCTATGTGCTCGCGAAGTCCCTTTGGGTGCGCATCGAACCGCCGGAAGGGCTGCGGCTGCGCCCGGAGGATGCGCCGGAACTCTTCCGCGAGGTCGAGCGCATGCGGGAGGCGCTGCAGTGCTCGCCCGTGCACGAGATCGTGCTCGACGCGGACTTCAACGCGGCCATGGCGCAGGTGCCGCGCTTCGGCATCTTCGGCGGGTACAGGAACACGCTGCTGCTTGGGCTGCCCCTCATGAGGATGGCCTCCCCGGGGCAGTTGCTTTCGGTGATCGCCCACGAGCTGGGGCACCTCTCGCACCGCCACGGGACGTTCGGAATCTGGATCTACCGGGTGGAGGCGACCTGGGGCCGCCTCGCCGATCAATTGAACCAGGGTGAGGCGAGCGGGGCTGGGCTGTTCCGACGGTTCGCGAACTGGTTCATGCCGCGGCTTGCCGCCTGGTCCTTCGCGGAGCGACGCCAGGCCGAGTACGAGGCGGACCGCGCGGCTGTCGAAATGACCAGTGCCCGCGACGCAGGCGGCTTCCTCGTACTGATGGACGCCTGCGCGAGGGCATACCAAAGGCGGTCCGAAAAACTGATGCGCCAGATGTTCGCCGCGGGCCCGGAGCCGCCGGCCGACCGGGTCGAGAAGGTCGTCCAGATGGCGGGGGAAGTAATCGAGACGAGCGACCTGACCCTGCCGGCGCTGCGTGCCTTCCGCGAACCCACGGGGCACACGGACTCCCATCCGGCGCTGCGCGACAGGCTTCGTTCCATGGGATTCGAGGTCGGACCGTCGATGAGTGCGGAGGATCTGGAACGGCTGGGGCTGGTGCCCGCGAAGCCGGAGACGACCGCGATCGACCACTTCCTGGGCCCACGGGCGGGGGCCCTTGCTGCACGCTTGTCGGAACTCCTCAACCGGACGGTGACTGAAAAGTGGAGGGCCGTCCACGCGGAGTTCGGCGAATACTCCGCCAGGCTCGCCCAACTCGAGGAGATGCACGCGGCGGGAACGCTCGCAGGGGACGACCGGTTCGCGCGCGCAAACCTGCTGGGGGCGGTCAGGGGTTCGGATGAAGGCGCCGCGGCGTGGGAGGAACTGCTCGCGGCCGATCCCGAATCCCTCCCCGCGAACTACCACGCGGGAATCCGGCGGCTCGAGGAGGACGACGACAGCGGCATCGAGCTTCTGCGCAAGGTCATGGTGTCGGATCCGGAGGCGCGACTCGAAGCCAGCCAGATCATCGGCTCGTACCTGCGCAGGACGGGGCGCGAGGAGCTGTCGGAGGCGTACCTGCGCGAGGGGGATGCAGCAGGGGAAGTCGTGGAGAGGCTGAACACCGAACGGAGCGTCGTTTCCGCGAGCGACGCGTTCCTGCCCGCGGAACTGACGGAGGCACAGCTATCACCCGTGCGTGCCGTGCTCAGGGACTCGCCGCACATCAAGGAGGCGATCCTCGTGCGCCGGCGGTTGCGCGCCCATCCCGAAGAGTCCAACCACGTGCTCGCATTCAAGCTGAAGGCGCTCAAGCAGTCGCAGGAGAACTCCAACCGCGCCGTGAACGCGCTGACGGAGGCGTTGGGCAAGGGCTTGGAGGGCACCCAATGCTCGTGGTTGGTCATTGATGCCGCGGACTCCTCCGTTTGGGCCGCCTATCGGGCGATGTCCAAAGTCCCGGGGGCCCACATCCACAAAGTCTAGCTGGTGGCGGCGCGGAGGGAGGGTCCTCCGTCGGCCCTGGCAGGGAAGGCCTTGGAACTGACCGAACAGCCCGCAGCCAAGTGAGGGAACTCAGGCACGATCCGTGCATAAGTGTACCGGCTGGACGGTATAAATCCGTTCATTGCGGGGCAGATTGACCTCCGATGGCGCAGGTCGGCAACGGGACGCCGAAACCTCGGCAAATCAGCCATCCGGGTTTCCCCTATTCTCCAGGATTGAACCAAATGCGACGCTCCCTCAGGACGATGGCCGTGGTGCTGGCGATCCTTGGCGCGGTGGGCCGTTCCCCCGCAGACGGACCTCCACAGGAAGGTGGACCGCCTGCCAACATGCCTCCTCCGGAGGTGACCTTCGTGACCGTGGAACCGAAGACGATCGACGTCGAATACGAGCATCTGGCGTTGGCGGAGCCCTCCCGAACGACGGAGGTGCGCGCGCGCGTGCGCGGGTTCCTTTCGTCGCGCACATTCGATGAGGGCGCGACCGTGAAGGCGGGGGATGTCCTGTTCGAAATCAACAGCGACGAGTTCCGCGCCAACGTGGAGATCGCCAAGGCCCAAGTGGCCCAGGCCGAGGCGCAGTTGCGGCTCGCGGAGAAGGAGTTGGACCGCCTCAAGCGCATCCGCGAGTCCGCGGCGGGGGCCGTCTCGCAGGGTGACGTGGACCGGGCCGAGGCGCAGGTGGACGTCGCGAAGGCGGGCGTCGTGCTGATGGAGGCGGGGCTCGCGAAGGCGAAGCTGGACCTGAGCTACACCACGGTGCACGCTCCGGCCAACGGCGTGATCTGGAAGGCGCTCAAGGACGACGGCGCGCTGGTGGACAGCGGGGAGAACAGCCTGCTGACGCGGATCACGCAGCTCGACCCGATCTACGTGAGCTTCTCCGTGAGCGAGCGCGAGTATGTGGCGTGGCGTCGTGGTGTTGCTTCCGGGCGCTACGTGATGCCGGACGAGAAGGGCGACTTTCAGGCGATGCTTTCGGACGGGACGGTGGTGCTCGAGGGAGGGAAGATCAACTTTGCCGAGCCCGCCTTCGACGAGCGCACCGGAACGACGCGCATCCGGATCGAGTTCCCGAACCCCGACCTGAAACTGCGCCCGGGACAGTTCGTGCGGGTGCGCGCGCTGGGCGTGACGCGCCCCAACGTGACGTCCGTTCCGCAGCGCTCGGTGCTGCAGAGCCCGGCCGGGTCCTCCGTGTTCGTGATAGACGAAAAGAACACCGTGCAGTTCCGCCCGGTGAAGGTGGGCGCCTGGAACGGGACGGAGTGGAACATCGAGGACGGCCTGGCTCCCGGTGAGCGCGTGCTGGTGGACGGCTTCATGAAGGCGCCACCCGGCACGGTGGTGACCCCGGTCCCGTACATCGCCACACCCGCCGCGACCGAGGTCGCCGGAAAGCGCCCATGATATCCAGATTCTTCATCGACCGCCCGATCTTCGCGGGCGTGCTGTCGATCATCATCTTTCTCATCGGCGGGGCCTCGATCACGCGGCTGCCGGTGGAGCGCTTCCCCGAGATCACGCCGCCGACGGTGACGGTGCGGGCGGCGTATCCGGGCGCGAACGCGGAGACGGTCGCCGAGTCCCTTGCCGCGCCGATCGAGCAGGAACTCTCCGGCGTCAAGGACCTGATCTACTTCCAGTCGTACAGCGGCAACGATGGCGGGTACTCGGTTTCCGCCTCGTTCGAGATCGGCACGGACATCGACCTGGCGGCGGTTGAGGTGCAGAACAAGCTGAAGCGCGCCGAGCCGCGCCTGCCGCAGGAGACCATCCGCCAAGGCATCGTGGTCGAGAAGTCCTCGAACAACATGCTGATGGTGGCCTCGCTGAAGTCGAAGGACGAGTCGCACGACGCGCTCTTCCTGAGCAACTACGCCTCAATCAACATGCTGGACACGATCAAGCGGGTGCCCGGAATCGGCAACGCGCAGGTGTTCGGCGGCGGGGACTACTCGATGCGGATCTGGATCGACCCGGACCAGCTCACCGCAAAGGGGATGACGGTCTCGGAGGTTGCCTCGGCGATCCGCGAGCAGAACGGGCTCTATGCGGCGGGGCGCATCGGCGCCGAACCCTCCGAGGGACGGATCGAGTTCACGCTCCCCGTGGTGACGCGCGGTCGCCTCAAGACGGTCGAGGAGTTCGAGAAGATCGTCCTGCGCGCGAATCCCGACGGCACGGTGCTGCACCTCGACGACGTGGCGAAGGTCGAGCTCGGCTCGCAGTCCTTCGACATGGTCGGGCGGCAGGACGGCAAGCCGACGACGTACATCCTGACGTACCTGAAGTCGGGCGGGAACGCGCTGGAGACGGTGCAGGCGCTGCGCAGGACGATGGACACGCTGGCTGCGAACATGCCGGAGGGCATGTACTACGAGGTCCCGTACGACTCGACGCCCTTCATCCGCATCGCGATCGAGGAGGTCGCGAAAACGTTCGGGGAGGCGGTGTTCCTCGTCTCGCTGGTGGTGCTGTTCTTCCTCGGGACGTGGCGCGCGACGCTGATTCCGCTGCTGGCCGTGCCTGTCGCGATCATTGGGACGTTCGGCGGGATGCTGCTGCTCGGGTTCTCCGTGAACTCGCTGACGCTGTTCGGGCTGGTGCTCGCCATCGGCATCGTCGTGGACGATGCGATCATCGTGGTGGAGAACGTGGAGCGCCTGATGCACGAGGAGGGCCTCGCGGTGCGGGAGGCCACGATCCGAGCGATGGAGCAGGTCACGGGACCCATCATCGCGATCGTGCTGGTGCTCTCCTCGGTGTTCCTCCCCGTGGGCTTCCTCGGCGGGCTGACCGGCGAGATGTACAAGCAGTTCGCCGTGACGATCGCGATATCGGTGACGATTTCCGGCATCGTGGCGCTGACGCTGAGCCCCGCGCTGTGCGCGCTCCTGCTGAAGCCTCACGATGAGAAGTTCATCATCTTCCGGTGGTTCGACCAGTTCTTCGCGTTCATCACGCGGGGGTACACGCGCGTGGTGCGGCAGTCGATCAGGTTCGGCTTCATCACGATGATGCTCTTCGCCGCGATGCTCTGGACGACGTGGGACCTGTTCAAGAAGACGCCGAGCGGGTTCATCCCGCAGGAGGACCAGGGGTTCTTCATCGTGGCGGTGCTGCTGCCCCCGGGGGCATCGATCGACCGCACGGTCGAGGTGGCGGCGCAGGTGGAGGAGTTCCTGCTGCAGCAGCCCGAGGTGCGGCACGCGGTGACCCTGGCGGGGGTGGACTTCCTCGCCGGCTGGTCGTCCGCTTCGAACTCCGCGCTGATGTTCGTGCCCCTGAAGACGTGGGACGAGCGCAAGCGGCCGGACCAGCATGTGGACGCGCTGGTTGGAAAGATGTACGGACGATTCGGCGGCCTGAAGGAGGGGCTCGTGCTCGCGTTCAACCCGCCGCCGGTGATGGGGCTGGGCCTGCGCGCCGGCTTCGAGTACCAACTCCAGAGCCGCACGGGAGGGGACGTGAGGGAGCTTGCCGAGACGATGCAGATGCTGCAGGGCGAACTTGCGAAGCGGCCCGAGCTGCAGAACATCCGCGCCAGCATCAACGTCTCGCAGCCGCAGCTCTTCCTCGACGTGGACCGCGCGCGGGCGAAGCTGCACGGCGTCGCGATCAACGACATCTACGACACGCTCCAGGCGCTCCTCGGCAGCCTGTACGTGAACGACTTCTCGCGTTTCGGTCGCATCCACCGCGTGCAGTTGCAGGCGATCGAGTCCGCGCGCAACACCCCGCAGTCGATCGAGCGCGTGTTCGTGCGCAACCGGTTCGGCGAGATGGTGCCGCTCTCCGGCATCGTGGAGACGCGGTTCCAGTCGGGGCCGAACGTCGTGACGCGTTTCAATGGCTTCCCGTCGGTCCAGTTCACGGGCGAGCCCGCGCCGGGCTTCAGCACGGGCGATGCGATCCGCATCGTGGAGGAGGTCTCCGCGAAGGCGCTCCCGCAGGGGTATGGCTTCGAGTGGAGCGGTGCCTCGTACCAGGAAATCAAGGCTGGGAAGCAGGCGCCGCTGGTGATCGGGTTCGGCCTTGTGATGGTGTTCCTCGTGCTCGCGGCGCAGTATGAGAAGTGGACGCTGCCGTTCGCGGTCCTGCTGGGCATTCCCAGCGGCGCCTTCGGCGCCATCATCGCGATTGGGATGCGCGACATCTCGAAGGACATCTACTTCCAGATCGGGCTGCTGGCGCTGATAGGCCTGGCGGCGAAGAATGCGATCCTGATCGTCGAGTTCGCCTCGGTCCTGCACGAGAAGGGACGCACGCTGCGGGAGGCGGCGATCGAGGCGGCGCGGGTGCGCCTGAGGCCCTTCGTGATGACGTCGCTGGCGTTCATCTTCGGGGTGCTGCCGCTTGCGATCAGCACGGGCGCGGGCGCCGCGGGCCGGCACTCGATCGGCACGTCCGTCATGGGGGGCATGATCGCCGCCACGTTCCTCGACATGTTCTTTGTCCCGCTGTTTTTCTACCTCGTGGAGAAGGCGGGGGGACTCTTCCGCCGCCGCAGCCCCGAGGCCGCATCCGCCATGGGCGGGAGCGGTCACCCGGACCTTGCGGACGAGGATGTTCCGCAGGCCGCACACACCTGACGAAAGGAGCGCATCCCATGGGACGCCCAAGCTCGCGCGAGCACATTCTTGAGGCCGCAGAGGCGGTCGTGACCGAGGTCGGGTCGAACCGGCTGACGCTGGAGGCGGTCGCCGAACGCGCCGGCGTAAGCAAGGGGGGGCTGCTGTACCACTTCCCCTCGAAGGAGGCGCTTCTGGCCTCGATGGTGCAGCGGCTGATCGACGACTACCGGACGAGGCAGACGGAAACGCTGGACGCGCTTCCGCCGTCGCCGGATCGCCACGTGCGGGCCCACATCATGACGAAGTTCCCCGCGGAGGGCTGCGGCGATCCGGAGAGGTGCCGAAGGATAGCCTCCGCGCTGCTCGCGGCGGCCGCGGCGGACCGCAAGCTCCTCGACCCCATCCGCGCCCACATCGGCGCCGTGGTGCGCTCGATCGCAACCCAGGATGGCCGCGTGGACCTCGACAGGCTCGTGGTGCTCCTCGCCGCGGAGGGGCTCGGCTTCTGGGAGCTTCTCGACATCTCGCCCTTCACCCCGGAGGAGAAGTCGGCCACCGTGGAGCGGCTTCTCGCCATGGCGTCGGGGAACGTCGGAGCCGAGGCGGGGTGATGGCTGGGTTCCGGGTGGTGGATTTTCTAGGCTCCGGGGGCAGGATTCCGACAACCGTTGCCTGAGTGCCGAAACCCATCCCCCGACCCCGGCCCAGAGACCAATTCCTTGCGAGCGATTCCCGAGGGAGCCAAGACAGCTCCCGAGAAGGGGAAAGGCGCGCAGGCGCGACGCCTCCCCCGCCAAGGAACTTCCCGCCGTTGTCCCTCGCCCACCTACCCGTCGGCCGCATGTGGAACACGCTGCTGTCCGGCGCGGACAAGATTCTCTCGCGCGACCGCATGCTGGCCCGACCGCTTCGGATCCACATCGAAGTGAACGACTTCTGCAACCTGAAGTGCCCGCACTGCCCGCGCGAGAACCCCGAGTCGGTCAAGAACTCCGGCAATGTCCCCATCGAGGCCATCCAGCGCCTCGCCCCGTACTTCCGCTCCGCGAACTACGTCGGCCTGACCGGCAACGGCGAGCCGATGATGCACCCGCAGATCTTCGACATACTGAAGATCGTGACGGAGAACGGCGCGACGCCCGCCGTCATCAGCAACGGCACGCTGTGGAGGAGGCGCGGAGCGATCGAGGTGCTGCCAAGGCTGGGGCCGATGATCATCACGGTGAGCTTCGACGGCGGCACGAAGCAGACCTTCGAGAAGTGGCGCAAGGGCGCCAACTGGGAGGAGGTTCTGGGCAACCTCGCGGCGCTGCGCGACGAGAAGGCGCGCCTCGGCACCCCGCACCCCATCGTCAACTTCCTCGTTTGCCTCATGCGCGACAACATCGGTGAAACCGAGAAGATTGTCGAGATCGCGCGCGAACACAACGTCGCGGTGGTCGTCTTCCAGAACATGTACCCCTACGTGGCGGGCCTCGAGGACGAGCGCGTGAAGGACCTGAAGGCGACGGAGGAGGCGGTCGGGCGTGCGCGCGAGCTGGGCTTGCGCCATGGCATACGCGTCGACCACCTGCCGATGGCCTTCGACGTGGACCAGCGCGCCAATGGCAACGGCCAGCGCACCTACCACTGCAACAACGTCTGGGAACAGATCCACGTCACCGTGAAGGGCGAGGTGAAGTTCTGCTGCTGGTGGAAGGAGGGGGCGATCGGCGACCTGACGAAGGACGACCTGGGCTCGCTCTGGAACAATGCGGAATGGCGGGCCCTGCGGCGTGACATCGCCGAGGGACGGAAGCCGATGTCCTGCGTCGGGTGCCACAATCTGGTGGTGCACGATTCGCGCTCATTGTGGCGCGCCACGAAGACGGAACTCCGGGACCTCGCGGGTCGCGGCTGATCCGCACGGTTCAGTTTTTGAATGACCCCGGCCTGCGCTCCTGCCGGGAATGTCGTTGAGACGGTGTTCCCCGGAGCAGGGACCCATGAACCGCATCACCTATGATGTCGATGACCGGCCGACCGCGACCGAGTTGGCGGATGTATTCCGCCGTTCCGGGATCAGGCGGCCCGTGGATGACCTCGCCCGCATGGGCGAGATGATCGAGAACGCGGACCTGCTGCTGACCGCGCGCGTCGGCGCGCGCCTCATCGGCGTGGCGCGGGCTCTGACGGACTGGAGCTACTGCTGCTACCTCTCCGACCTGGCGGTGGATCTGGAGTTCCAAAAGCAGGGCATCGGGCGCCACTTGGTGGAGATGCTGCGCGCCCGCCTCGATGATCGGGTGATGGTGCTGCTTCTCGCGGCCCCGGAGGCGGCTGAGTACTACCCGAAACTCGGATTTGAGCACGTCCCGAACGGCTGGATGCTTCAACGCAAGCGCTGAGTCATCCTGCATCGGTGGCTGGGTTCGGCCGGTGGGCGTGTCGCATTCCTGCGGCACCACGTGGGCAGTCGATTGCCCAGCGTCCCGGCCCGAGAAATCAAGGTCGCGGGGAACGCGCAGCTCCCACTCTCGAGGCAGCGACTGCACAGATCCTTGATTTTTCGAAGGTTTTGGGGTGAAAAGGAAGAGCCCCCGAACCGATGCGCGCGATTCGGGGGCTCCCAACGCTGCTCAGAGGTAGCGCCTCAGCCTGTGTCTATGCAATCCGCGGGCCAATTGACCTCATTCGATTTCGTCCATCGGGGGATCTATTGGCGGAACCAAGTGGATGACGAAGTCCTCTGACCCTGTGATGGCCCAGGTCGGCGGTGAGATGTTCTCCCCCTCGTCGTCCACGAGGTAGATGCGAACCATGCCTTCCGGGAGTCCGTCCAGTTCGAACTCTCCACCGGCACGGACGGGCGCTTCGCGACGGTACAAGCTCAGTCCATCCCAGTCGGCCAGCATGACGCGCCCCCGGGTGAACGGTGTCGAGGCGTCGCGCATCGCACGCCCGCTCAGGACTCGCCCGGGGGACAGCTTGAGTTCGACTCGGCGGATACCCGGCAGGAGCCCGGTGGAGACCTCCACCTTCGAGGGGCCCAGGTTGGTTGCCCCGGCCGTCACTTCCTCGCGCAGGTCCCAGGTGCCCCGCATCGACTTGTCCGAGGACTCGTACTTCTTGGCGCGGAATGTCCCCTTGGCGCCGGTCGTGGGGACTTCGAGGGTCCCGGTCACCTCCAGCTTCTCGGGGTCGAGCTTGCCCTTGTAGATCACATCGCCTGGGAGCCCGCCCTTGCCCGAATCGCGGCGGCGCATGGTGAGGTCGGCGCCGTTCAAGGTGACCTCGATGGCGGAGGAGTAGCCCTTCGGCCACGGGGCGACCTCTGCCTGCCAGGTGCCCGGTGCGCCCTCGCGGAGGAACTCGAGTTCGCCCATGGCGCGCATGGGCTCGTTTGCCGGCGGCAGGGCCACGGCAAGCAGGCGCTCGGACGTCGGGCGGGGGGGGATGACGTACCTTCCCTCGGCGTCGGCTATGGCGGAGGCGAGGGTCTGTGCGGGTTTTTGCGGGTCGAGGAAGATCACCTGGGCGCCGGCAGCGGGCTGGCCCTCCGCGGAGGTGAGTTTTCCCCCGAGGCGCACGCCCCGTTCGAGCTGCACCTGCACCCGGCGGGAGAGGAGTTCCTCGGTTGTCAGCCTGTGCGAAAGCGGCAACCACTTCTCCGAGACGTATTCGATCAGCGCCATCTCGGTCTCGATGGGGACGCCTTCGATGGAGAACTCGCCGTTTTCGTCGATGTCGGCGCTGCGGCCCGCTTCATCCGTCCTGAAGTAGAGCCTGCCGCGCACGGGCTTGCCGAGGGGATCAATGATGCGGCCAGTGAGGGGCGCCGCCTTCGAGAGCGTGACCTCCAGTCCCTCGATGAGCTTCTCCTCCCCCATAGGCTGGACGTTCAGGAATCCGTCGGAGTAGCCAGGCGCATAGGTGCGCAACTGGGTCGGGGCATTTGGGGGGAGGCCGAAGACCTCGAATTCCCCCTTCTCGTTGGTGGTGGCCTGCCGGACGCGCGGGGCCTCGAGCTTGGCGCCCTTTATGGGGTTCCCGAACCAATCCACGACGCGGCCGGTGGCGACGATGCCGGGTTCCACCTCGAGGTCCACGCGACCGGGGAGTTCCTCCCACCGCACGCGCATGATCTTCATCGTCTCGATGAAGCGCGGCGAGACGGTGTTGAACTGGAGGCCGAGTTCCTGGGTTTCGTAGCGGGACAGGTCGAAGGAGAACTCGCCGTTGGCGTCGGTCCGGGTGCGCTCGAATCCGACCTGACGGCGGATGCGCATGTCGGTGATCTCCAGGAGTACCTCGACGTTTGTGGCGGGGCCGTCCTCGGACATGACGGAGCCGTCGAAGCGGTGCGGGTTATCGCGCGGCGCGTTGTCGCGGTTGAGGATGTCCTCGGGTATCTGCGCGAGGACCCGGGACGGGAGGGCCGGGACGGCGAGCGCCGCCACAAGCCAGCAGTGGAGCCCAGGGAGTCGCACGCGCACCTCCTACCGTTTCGTCTTCGGGTCCATGGCGTCCTGCAGGCCGTCGCCGAAGAGGTTGAATGCGAGCATGGTGATGCTGATGACCAGCGCCGGGAAGATGAGGAGCCACGGGGCGGAGCGGAGGCTCCCAAGGGAGTCGCTCGCGAGCGAGCCGAGGCTGGATGCGGGGGCGCTGACCCCGAGGCCCACGAAGGCGAGGAAGCTCTCGATGAAGATCGCCTCGGGGATCGAAAGGGTCGCGGCGACGCCCAGCGGCCCGAGGCAGTTGGGCAGTATGTGGTGGAAGAGGATCCGGTGCGCAGGGACGCCGAGCGAGCGAGCGGCAAGCACGTAGTCGCGCGCCGACTGCGAGATGACTTCCGCGCGCGCTAGCCGGGCCATCAGCAGCCAGTTCGTGAGTCCCAGCGCTATGTAGATGCTCACCAGGTCGGGCGAAACCAGGAGCGGAGTCTCCACGGAATCCCCGAAGACCGCGATGAGCTGGGGTTTCACGAACACCTGCAGCAGGATCACCACAAGCAGCAGCGGGATGCTGTAAAGGATGTCCACCCCCCTCATGAGCATGGAGTCGATCCTCCCGCCGAACCATCCCGCGGCAACGCCGATGCCCACGCCAACGATCAGGTTGATGAAGCAGCTCACGAGTCCTACGGCGATGCTGATGCGCGTTCCCATGAGGACGCGCGCGAACTGGTCGCGGCCCTGGTAGTCGGTGCCGAACGGGTGCTGGATCGACGGGGCCTGCGGGGAGCCCACATAGTCGCGGCCCAGTTTCTCGTAGTAGTTGTGGCGCCACAGGTGCGGCCCGAGGGTCGCGGAAAAGAGCAGGATCAGGATGACGGCGAGGCCGAAGATCCCGGTCCAGCTCCTCAGGAAGCGGGCGGCAGCGGGGTAATGGGTGCGCCAGTCCGAACTCTGGGGGGATTCGGCGGCGATGGCGGCGGGGGCGGCGGTGCTCAGGCTTCCGTCCTCCACTCGCGCTCGCCGATTTCCTCGAGGAGGACGCGGGCGTCGCGATGCCCGGGTTCCCTGCCGAGGACTTCGGAACAAAGGTGGCGTGCGACGGCGGGCTGGTCGAGTGCGAGGAACGACTGCGCGAGGAGGCACATGCCCTCGGCCGAGAGCGTCTCCCCCTCGAACAGGAGCGGCAGAGCGTTGCGGTCGGCATCCCTGCGCGGCCTGAGCTCCGCCGCGGCCAGGCGCGTGCCGGGAAGGCTTGGGGCGAGTTCCTCCGCGAAGGCCAGGTGGCGGCGCGCCTGCGCCGGGTCGTCCTCGCCGCGAAGCGCGACCATGGCGAGCCACGCGTGGGCCCCGCCCATTGCCGGGTCGGCCTCGAGCACGCTGCGGAACAGCCGGCGTGCCGACTCCGGTTCATGCTTCTCCAGCCAGGTGCCGAGCGCATTGCGATAGGCGAGGTGAATTGGCGTGAAGGCCCGGAGCAGCGAGGATGCGCTGCGCGCGGGGAGTTCCTCGAGGGCGCCGCCCGGCGAAAGGAGCATCGTCCTATGGCGCAGGCAGCCCTCGGCGTCCGCCGCCGACTCGATGATCAGGGTCTGCTCCATCGCGGGCAGGTGGAAGAAGTGCCATGCCCCGCGCAGGCGCTCGAGCGGCCGCACCGTGTCGTCCAGCGCGAGCGCGCGGGAGAGGATCGCGCGCTCCACGGCGGCCAGGATCAGGTCGCGGTCCTCGGGCAACTGCATGAACAACTGCGAGGAGTAGTAGACCACGGAGGGGGAGGAGTCCTCGGACTCCCATGCGATCACCTGAAGGTCGGGCAGGTCGGCATCCCATGAGCGCATGAGCATGGTCCGATGCCTGAGGTAGATCGATGGTAATGGGGCATTGAATGGCTCGTGGCCGGAGCCGGCAGCCCGGGGAGCGGATGCTCGCGGCGAGGGATCCCCGGCGGTCCTCATCCCCCAAGCCAGCACGGCACCGACGATCCCGCACAGGACAAGGACTAGAATCAGGGAAATCTCGGTCATCTTGGTGTCCTGCTCCGTGGGCACACTGCAGGCGGCGGGGTCGCGCCGCAGGATCATCGACGACGGGGTTCCCCTCGCCAAGGGGATTTCGGGGAGCATGGGCGCGGGGGGGCGGGGCACGCGCGCTCAGGTCGGAGTGACCTGGCGCGAGGACACGGGGCCGCGGAAGCGCCGAGGAGAGACTGGGGCGTCGTTCAGAGGCCGATCCATGCGGCCTCGCGGCTTCGCGCCCTTGCGTCGGGGCTATCTCTCTGCCGGCCAGCGGAGGCGCTCGTTCACCCGAGCGCGCGGAGGGCGTGGAGCAGGGGGGCGCGGTAGGCTTCGAAGGACTCGGGGGGTGGGGTTTCACGCGAACTGCGCATCCCCAGTTCACGGCGGACGGACGGCTCCGTTAGGGATCGGATCGCCTCGGCGATCGCAGGGGCGTCGCGGATCGGCACGACGCGCCCGTTGTGTCCATCACGGATGAGGCTGTCCGCGTGCGGGGTGGTTATGACAGGGAGCCCGCGCGCCAGCGCCTCGCAGATCGCTATGGGGGAACCCTCGCAGAGCGAGGGGAGACAGAAGACATCGGCCCAGTCGAACTGCGCGCGCATCTCGGACCGAGGAATGGGGCCGGTCAACTCCACGTTGGGGGGGAGAGCCTCGCGGTACTCCCGGGATAGCGACACGGTGCCCACGAGCCGGCCGGCCACTTCGGACGGAGCGAACTCGCGGAGGGCCTCGGCGAGGTAATGCGCCCCCTTGCGGAGCCCGACTTCACCGACGAAGAGAATCCGCAGAGGACCCGGTTCTCGGTCGCCCCTCGGGTCGGAATCCAGCGGGGGGAAGTCAGCGGCGTTCGGGATGGGTGCGACGCGCGCGGGATCGACGCCAAAGGCAGCAATGCCCTGTCGGGTGAACTCGCTGCCGCAGACGACGAGGTCGGCGAGGCGCAACTCCTCGATCTCTCGATCGATCGTCTCCTCCCACGCGGCGTCGTCCTGCCGGGCAGTCGCCACGCCGGGGAACCGGCGATGCTCCTCCGCGAGCAGCTCGACCTCGACCTTCTTCGGCGGGATGGTCTGTTCATGGACCACGCGCAGGCCCAAGCGGCGCGCGGCCTGCGACAGCTCCAGTGCCGCGGTGTTGAAAACGTAGACCGTGTCCGCCTTCCCGAAGCCCGAGGCGAGGACGCGCCGGCAGAACTCCCTCCCCGCCCACAGGTGGAGGTCCGCCGCCTGCCGCGCGGTCATCGGGCGTGTGCGGCGCAGGGCATAGCGCCAGCCAATGTCCTCATGGGTGACGATCTTCGCGGTCGGTATCCCGCGTGGCACCCTCCCCATGAGGCGGCGAAGCCCCCTCGGGCCGCGGCCCTCCGGCAGGAGTGCTGCGGCGGCCCGCCCCGTGCCCTTCACGGCGCACAGGTCCGTGTGGAACACCTCGAGCATCCCAGCCTCCTCGATAGTGCGGGGAGTCAGGTAGTGCAGGCGCGCACCCAGCATGGCGAAGAGAAACTTCAATTCGGGAGGGGACTCCTGGTGGTGCGGATTCGCAACCGGCCGACCCGGCCGGGCCGAGGACGCGCCGTGGCCCACGCATCGAATCCCTGCGCAGGAGGGTGCGCAAACGCTCTGTGGTGCCCCTTCAAAGGAAAGCCGCCCCGGCTTGCGACCGGGGCGGCACGTCCTGCGTCGGGCGCGGGCTTGTTCAGACCTTGCCGGGAAGGTAGAGGTTTTGTCCCGCGGGGACCTTCGATCCGGCCGGGAGCTTGTTCGCCTTGCGGATGGAATCGACGGAGATGCCGTTCTTGGCGGCGATCGTCTCGACGGTGTCCCCTGGCTGGACGCGGTAGTAGCGGCCCGCGGCCTTCGTGACCGCCTTCTTGACGGAATCTGCGGAGGCCTTGGCGGGCTTTTCCGCGGGCTTCGTGGTGGCCTTGGCGGGGGCCGCCTTCTCCTTGGAGGGAGCGGCCGCGACGATGTCGTTGGAGACCTTCTTCACGGCGGGTTCGGCGGGGACGGCGAGTTTCGCGTTCAGGGTCGAGGGTTCGGCGGTGGTTGAGGAGGCGAGCGAAGTCGGGCCGTTGGCGGTCGTGTTCGGCTTGGTCGATGCGCCCGGGGCCGGGTTGGTCGCAAGGGTGGGCTGGGCGCCGGTGGTCATGCGCGACTCGAGCGCCTCGATGCGCTTCACGATGTCCGTACCGTTCGCCGTGTCCGGGTTTAGGGCGCGGACTTCGGCGATCTGCTCGTTGAGGATGCGGAGGTCCGCGGAGACCGAATCGAGGGTCGTCCGCATCTCGGACACCTTTTGGTTCATGGTGTCCACCTCGGCGAACTTCTTGCGGATGACGGGGGAGTTTTCCGGCTTTGCGGTGCAGGCCATGAAGGCCATTGCCGTGACGACGGTGACTGGAGCGAGAACGAACGCGCGGGCGCGCATGGCGAGACTCCTCGGGAGCGGGAATGGGCCCGTGCGACGGTCGCTCGTGCCCAATCGGCGGGCGGGCGAGCGTGTTGTCGGGGCTTTCGGCGAGCGCGCGCCGCGCGGGCCCACAACATCAAGAAAAAAATCGTGCGTTGTTTGCGCCGGGGCGTCTCAATCGCGTGCGGTCCTTCCTGTGCACGCAATTGCCGTCGGCGCGGGCGCGTCGCGGCCGATGGCCCGCCATCCCGTGGCCGGTCCGTGCAGCGGGCTCGGACCCGCCCGGGGCTGCGACCCGGGGCCCGGCTTTCCACCCGTATGCCCCTGCACTTCGCGCATCTGCGGAATCGCCCGCCCGCGAAATGGTCCTTGCATTCGCAAGGCTATTTTTGGGTATACTCCAAGGTTGCGTGCTCCGTCCCCAGCGCCCCCGTGAGAACGGCTGAGCGCAGGCGACGCGCACGACGCCCGGGCGGGATGCGTCCGGACCAGCAAGGATCCCCAGAACAAGATGCTCACCAAGCCGCGAGACAAGAAGGTCATCGTTTTCCTCTGCACGGGCGACACGTGCCGGGGTCCCATGGCCCAAGGGTACATGAAGAAGAAGCTTGAAGAGAAGGGCATCACGCACATCGAGGTCCGCACGGCGGGCGTCATGACCGTTTCCGGCCTCGTCCCGACGCCCGAGGCGCGGCAGGTGATGGACAAGGAGGGCATCGACATCATGAAGCACCGGAGCGCGCCCCTCACGCGGGAGCTCGTCCGGCGCTCCGATGTCGTCCTCGGCATGACGCCGTTCCATGTGCAGTTCGCCAAGCGGCTCGACGACGAGGCGAAGGACCGCACGTTCCTCCTGAAGGAGTTTGCGAAGTCCGACATGAAGAACTATCAGGTCACGGACCCCATGGGTGCGACCCTGGAGGTCTACAAGCGCGTTTACCGAGAGATCAAGCTCGCGGTGGACCGACTGATGGAGCACGACTTCGTGCTCACCCCGCCGAGCGACCGGATCGACATCCCCGCGCCCAAGCCGCGGCCACTGGAGTCGGTGGCGTCGCGGGCCGCCGGGAGCGACGACGAGTTTGACGAGGATGGGGACCACGACGGCAGCGCGGCGCACCGCCCGCGCAAGCCAGTGCCCAAGGCCAAGCCCGCGCCGGCGAAGAGTGCGGCGGCCCCATCCAAGGGCTCGCCAACCCCGGCAAAGAAGGCGGCGTCCGCT
>CAZUCD010000038.1:19809-26334 GCA_964618855.1 uncultured Candidatus Sumerlaeota bacterium | reverse complement strand
CTAAGTGACTTTGGACTAAGTGACCTTGCGACCTTTTGACTTTGTGACTTTGTGACTTTGTGACTTTGGACTTGGTAACCTTGCGACTTTTCGACTTTTCCCCTTGCCGTTGTTCGGGGAGGGGGCGCTCGCAATGGCGGTGCGCCTCGCGGCGTGAAGGCCACTCTCCCCTTCGGCACAACTCCCATGTCCGGCATGCTCGGACGGCCCGCACTTCAGGCCGTGGCACTACTGCTTTGCCTGCTCGCGGCGGCACGCGCGCAGTTCGAGGAACCCATCATCGTCGAGCCGGTTCGCGTCGAATCCGGCCTGGAGGAGCAGTGGGGCTACGTGGCGGTGCGGCCCGTCCATGCCGAGATGTTCGCATGGATGGGAGACATGCGCGACGGTGCTTCAACTGCAACTCTTGCGCGGATGCAGGAAGCAGCAACCTCGGGAACGCTTCCACGGGCGATGTCCGCACTCGTGGCCGCGCGGGAGACTGGCACCAGCGTGGCCATCACGCTCGAGCGGCGCGCGGAGGTCACTTCCGCGGCGCTCGCCGTGCTTGCCGACCGGCGCCTTGGGTGGGGCGCGGGGCCGCTGGCGTCAGCGGCTGTTGAGTCGTCTGCGGGCAGCGGTTTCGCGCGCCGCCTCCTCGAACAGTTTGGCGACGATGGCGTGAAGCACAATGGCACCCGGGGCGCCGACCTCTTCAGGCTTGGCATGATCGCCGATCCGCAAGGCTTCAGGCCCGCGCTGCTGGAGGGATGGGTCCGGACGCCCGCGCCCGCCGCGGATGCCCCGGAGTCCCAGGAACGCGTCATGCTCGCGTCGCTCCTCCTTTCCCTGGCCGTCGACGCGGAGCCGGACTACTCCGACCCTGCGCAGTCATGGCTTTCCCTGGCGCTCTCCCCTCCGACCCTGGCGCTGCCGGACCGGTTCGGCACCATGTCGCCGGCGGAGCAGTCGGCGGCGCTGGGGGCTGCGCGCGCATTCGCCGGGCGGCGCTGGGCGGGTGACAACCTGGCGACGGAGATTTCCACCCGAAACCGGGAGCGCGCATGGGTGCTGCTCGAACTGGTCGAACCCGTTCCAGAGGATGCGCTGCTGTCGATACTCCAGGATGCGCACGAGGAGAGGTACGACCGCTTCCACGCGGCGTGCACGCTTGCGGTCAGGAAACCTGCCAGCCTCGGCAGCGCACGCGGGCTCGATGCGCTGGCGGCGCTCGCCGTGGAGGACTACTGGCGCACGCCCAGGATCGCGGGGATGCTCGCGGAGGTGGCCGGGCGCGGCGTGGCCGACTGCGGTTCCGAGGGAGCTGCGTCCGTCGTGGCCGATGCGCTGGTGACGCCGATTAGGGGAGGCACGCCGGACCCCGGGGTTTGCGGCGGCGTGCTTGACCGCATCAACGCTGACTTCGTGAGGCGGCTGGAAATCGAGTCCCGTCCGACGGCGCAGATTGGGCTTTGGAACTTCCTGCTGGCGTCCGGGGGCGGGGACGCCACTGTCGCGATCTCGAATGCGGCCGTGACAAACCTGGTTGCGGACGACGAAACGGGGAACGCCGTGGAGGCGAGGTGGGCCCTGGCGCGGCTGGGCGCGGAGGCCCTGCCCGCGGCGGAGGCCGGGCTGCGCGTTGCCGAGGAACTTGGCGACTGGCAACTCGCCGCGATCTGCGCGGACATCGTGGCGGAGCAATCGCCGGACCAGCGGCTCCCCCGGCAGGACCGCCTGGTGGAGTACATGGTCCGTCAACTCTCCGACGACGAAACGGAGGGCAACGCCGCCAGCGCCGTCCGCTACCTTGCACGCTGTGGTGACTGGGCGGACGAGGCGCTCCGGCACGCGGCCGAACATGGCGACTGGCAGCAGCGCATGCACGCCGCGCGGCTTCTCGAGGCGAGGCGCTGACTCAGCGTCGCCCGAACTCGAGCGTGCGGAGGGGATGCCGCTCGTCCGCCTCCGGCTCCTCCGAGGTCTTGGAGCTGAAGGGCGGGTCGATCTTGTAGCCATCGAGGTCGGCCTTCACCGTCGTAACGGGGTCGGGAACGCGCATCTCGAACCGCCACGGAAGTGGTTCCACGCGTCCTCGCACGTCGACGAGCTTGTACTCGAGGTACTTGACGCGGAGGAGTTCGCGCCCTGAGGCGTCCCGCATCAACCATTCGTCCACGAGGCCGTCTGCCGGACGGAATCGCGCGACGTGCTGTCGCCCGAGACCATCGCGCCAGGCGAGGAGCTGGCTCCCCTCGCGGGAAGTCACGAGGCCACTCCCTCCCCTCCCTATCGCCTCCAGGGCGCGCTGCTGCACCATCAACGCCGACAGCAGGTCCTCCGGCATGACGCTGCTCGCAGCTCCGAGCTTTTCCTGCAGCTCGGCACACGAGCCGTAGAAGAGCATCCCCTCGCGGTTGAAGTAGAGCGAGGCCTCGTCCCCCTTGATGAGGACGTCGAACACGGTGCCCACGGGCGCCTTTGATCCGCGCAGGCGCAGGAACTTCCCCTCCTCGCTGAGCACGAGCGCCGTCACGTGGTCGGTGCCCTTGCGTCCCTCGGTCCTGATCGCGAGGTCCGCCTTCGCCCAGAGGCGTGGATGGGCGGACGCGCGATCCGCGAGCAACGCCGCCAGGGCGTCTGCGTCCGCGATCACGGGCGGGGGCGCGGTGTCCGCATAGGGCGAGGCGAACCGTCCCGTGGACCTGCATCCGGTGGCATGCAGCGCGAGCACGGCCACGGCCATGGCGAGGATCCGATTCAAGGGCCTCAAGGGGCAGCCTCCTTTGGCGGCTTGGGGGGCACAAGGTCCTCCGGTGGATCGGGGAGCCATCCGAGGGGACGCAGCTCGAACAACCTGTAGTTTGGTTCGTCGATGACCATGTAGGTGTCGCGCTCCTGGAGGAGAGCATCCACGCGCGCGCCGCGGCCGAGGTGGTTGGTGGTGAACCACGGCTCATCCACAATGATGAGTATGGTCTCCGCGACGCGCCCGTCGCGGAGGTCCGCGCCAAGGTACATCTCGGCGCGCAGGCGCGGGTCGCGGATGTTCTCCGCGAACTCGGCCCAGTGCTCGCCCGTGTAGAGGTAAACGACGGGCGCCTCCGGATGCCGGGAGAGGTAGTCGCGGAGGGGTCCGTAGTAGGGGTAGTTCCTGTAGATTCCACCCGCGATGGTGGTCGCGACCATGACGAGGACCGCGGACCCGAGCCACCGTCCTGCGCGTGGCCGCTCCGCAAGCGCGGGCACCGCAAGCGCGGCGATTCCGAGGGCCGCGACGGGAAACACCAGGCTCGAGTAACGGAGCCAGAAGAACGCCGGAATGCCGAGGCTGGTCGCCGAGTATTGGAGCAATTGAGCCCCACAGTACGTGCCGAGCGCTGCGCCCGCCACGCGCCTCACGGGGGCGGGCAGCGCGTTCCACCCGAGGAGGAGCCAGCCCCCGATCGCGACGGGTACCAGGTCGAAGACAAAGAGCCAGCGCACGCCTTCTCGGTGCTGGAGGTAGGCGAGGTCCTGGTGCACCATCCAGGTGCGACCAAGCGAGCGCAGCAGGTCCTCCGGCATCGGCGTGGGTATCCAACCCGAGACGCGGCCGATCTGTTCGCGGCGCAGGAGGACCTCCATCACGACGGGGAGGCATGCCAAGCCGACGAGCCCCCAGAATGCGAGGAAGGCGCGGACAAACCGGCGGTCCGAACGCGGCCCCGTGAGCCAGGTCGCCAGGGCGAGGCATGGAAGTGCGAAGACTGCGACGAAGTGGGTGTTCGCGGCGGCGGCGGCGGCAATCGGCCCGCCCAGCATCAGGGCGAGGTCGTAGCGCTCGCCAGTTCCGGCCCGGCGCGCCAGCTCCAGTCCGCACCACGCTGCAAGCAGCATCAGCGCCCCGCCCATGGCGTACATGCGCGCTTCATGGGAGTAGTACACCTGCTGCGGGGACAGCGCCACGGCGGCCATCGCCACCCATGCGTGCGTTCGCGTCCCAAGGAGACGGAGCGCCGCCCCACCCGCCAGCGCGATGGTCCCGAGGCCCCACAGCAGCGAGAAGAACCTCATGGTGAACTTTCCGGGGCCCCCGAGGAGGCCGCAGAACGCCTTCGCCGCGGCGTGGTAGGCATCGGGGTGGTTGTCCTGCATCAGGGCGGCCAGCAGCGACTCCCACGGCTGCCGGCATGCGTGCACGCTCCAGACCTCGTCGAACCAGAGGTCCTCCCTCATCATGAAGGCGATGCGCAGGACGACTCCCACGGCGACGAGCACCATGCATGCCCGGGAGATCCTCGCGCCGGAGTCAGCCGTCGCGCTCACAGCGGGGACGCGCCCTCCTCCAGCCAGCCGTAGTCGCTGTCCCCCATCTCCATCCCCGCTGGGAAGTATTCCTTCCAGCGCGATGTGACCTGGCGCTTGATGCCGTCGGCGGCGAAGACCTCGGGGGGGTACCAGGGCTTCATCCGCGCATCCAGGACCAACGGCGCCTCGAACGCGAGGTGCCGGCGGATCAGTCGCTCGTTCGCGGAGTGCAGGTCCGCGGCCGGCTCGAACCGCGTGAAGGCCGTCCACAGGAACGCCTGGACCGTCGAGGCCGCCTGCCATGGACGGTCGCACAGGACGATGAGTTGCCAGCCGCGCAGCGCCGGATCGCCCGCGATGCGGCTCGCCTGCGCGGGTTCCTCGGCGTAGGGGACGCCCCCGATCACGAGGCATCCCGGGCAGAAGACCGCGGGATCATGCGTCCCCGGGGGAGGCGTCCCATGCCACACGCCGGGCAGGTCGCGCTTCTTCTCCCCAAGCCCGAGCAGCACGCCCTTGCTCCCCTTGTTCACCTCGGGCCCGGCATAGTCCAGGGTGTCCATGGAAAGGTTGCCGTACACGTAGAGGTCGGTCTCCAGGTTTGTGCGTTCGAGGACGTGCTGGAGGAGCCTCCTGAAGTCGCGGAGGTCCATCGGCGTGTCGGTTGCGAGGAGGAACTTGGTCAGGGACAACTGGCCCTCGCCGAGGATGCGGAAAGCGGACGCCATGGCCTCGCGGGGATAGCGGTCCCGCACGACGGCGGCGCTCAGGGCATGAAATCCGGTCTCCCCATAGCTCCACAGGTCGCGCACGGTCGGCATCACGAGCGGGAAGAGGGGACTGAGCAGTTCCTGCAGGAAGTCGCCAATATGGAAATCCTCCTGGCGTGGCTTTCCGACGACCGTCGCGGGCCAGATCGGGTCGCGACGGTGGCAGACCGCTGCGCACTTGAAGACGGGGTAGGGATGCTGGAGCGAGTAGTAGCCGTAATGGTCTCCGAACGGCCCTTCGGGGCGCCTGATGTGCGGTGGAACCTCCCCGACCAGCGCGAACTCCGCCTCGCTCACGAGGGGATGCGGCCCGGCGGGGTTGCGGCACAGGTCGAGCTTGTCCCCCAGGAGCAGTGAAGCGAGCAGCAGCTCGGGGAGCCCCTCGGGCAGGGGGGCGATGGCCGAGAGGATGAGCGAGGGCGGTCCGCCCACGAACACAGTCACAGGCAGCGGCTCGCCGCGCTGTTCCGCAACATGGTAGTGGTAGCCGCCCCCCTTTCCGATCTGCCAGTGCATGCCCGTGAAGCGGTCGTCGTAGCGCTGGATCCGGTACATGCCGAGGTTGTGCTTCTTCTCGGTGGGGTGCTCCGTGTACACGAGAGGCAGGGTGACGAAGTGGCCTCCATCGTCCGGCCAGAGCTTGAGCATGGGTAGGCGCGTCAGGAACGGGGGGTCCTCGATGACCTCGGTCACGGGGCCGGCATCCAGCCTTCGCAGGCCGACCTTGAGCGCCTGGGTGCCCAGGTGGCGGAACTCCCACAGCTTGGCGATGGTCGGGGGAAGCGCCTCGAACGCGAGGCGCGCCGCGTCTCGCACGAAGTCGAGCGGTCGCCGTCCAAAGGCGAGCTCCGTGCGCCTGCGCGATCCGAAGATGTTCGTGACGACGGGGATGCGCTTTCCGTCCACCCTGTTGAAGAGGAGGGCCGGGCCATTGGCCGAGGCGACGCGGCGGTGAATCTCCGCGATTTCCTGGTCGGAGGAGACCGGGACGTCGATCTCCCGCAGCTCCCCCTCGCGGCGGAGGAGGTCGATCATCTCGCGGAGGTTGCGAACAGGTGGGCTCATGGCTCCAATGAGGGCGCGATTCGTGCCATCGCGCTGGCTTGCCGGCGGATTCCAACCAAGCGGGGCCATTCCCCAAGATGACCGACAGAGCCGCAACGCTTCTTCAGGTGGACTTCCTCGATTCCGCAGGGCGGCGCCAGCGCACTGTCATCGCCGCGGACTCCCCGGAGGCCGCCCGCGCGAGGCTGCTCGCCATCGGGCTCCATCCACTGACCGTCGTCCCCGCCCCCGATACCGCAGAGGACAACGAGATCGACGCTTTCCTCGACTCCAACTCCCCCCTGGTGGTGGACCACGACGAGTTGGATCCGGCGGAGACGAAGGGAGTCCGTGACGACCTGGCCTCGGAGATTGCCCTGCCGGCCTCACGGGCGCAGGCGGCCGAATCCTTCCGCATCCTCGCGCAGCGCCTCCTCGCCAA
>CAZUCD010000038.1:8946-19799 GCA_964618855.1 uncultured Candidatus Sumerlaeota bacterium | reverse complement strand
CAACGCGCCGGCAAGGCTGTCGCGCCTGCCGGGATGGCTCCTCTCGGAAATGAAGTCGGTCTCCGCGTGCGCGACGGACGAGGACCTCGCCGGGCTGACGGCGCGCACCGACGGCGAGCTCGCGCGCATGGCCGATGCGGCCCGTGCCGGGGACGGGGCGGCGTTCGAGGACCTTGCCCCGGAAACGTGGTGCTTCGTCTCGGCGGACTTCGGGGGCCGCACGCGCGAGGCGGAACTCTGCCGCACGCGGGAGTTCGGCTTCGTCGTCGCAACGCGCGGCCAGGCACCCTTTGCGATGCAGGCCGTCGGGCAGGTCCCCGAGTTGTTCGACGCCCGTGACGAGGGGTTCCTCGCGAAGTTCCTCGTCATCGAGCGCACCGACGGGACGACGTTCAGGCTGCGCTACGACCGCACGGCGTCGATCTTCGCGGCCGACCACATAGCGAAGCAGGTCCGCGACCTGATCATCGAGCACGAGGCCGCGCAGGGAGGTCCGCGTGGCTAGAGGATGCGTGAGCGGGGGAAGAGCGTGGGCGTACGCCATGGCCACCATCGTGGCATGCTGTGCGGCCACTCCTTCCCTCCACGCGATGCCTCCGGAGGAGCCGATCCCCTACGACGCCACAAGGGCCCTCAGGGAAATGTGGGATCCGGCGCTGCTGGAAGCGGAGAATGATCCGCCGCGCCGGACCGTAATCCTGTCCTCCGCAAGTCCCGCGCGGCACTCCCCCCTTGGCCGGTTCGTTCGGCAGGAGCCGGGAGAGCGCGTCCTTATCGATGCAGCCGGACCTGGCGTGCTGACGCGATTCACGTCGGCCGATGGCCGCGGGAGCTACAGGTTCCACGTGGACGACGACGCCGCCCCGGCGTGGGATTGCGAAGCATGGAGGCTCTTCACCCCCGGCAGGTCGCCTGTCATGCCCGAGTTCATCGCGCGCGCAGGCTGGGGCGGAACCGTGCATGTGCCGATCCCCTTTGCGCGTTCGCTCAGGGTCACGGCGATTGATGGCGCCGGGGACCGGTGGCTGGCCACAGTATCCTTCTTCGCGCCCGACCAAGAGGTGACCCCATGGACGCCGATGTCGCGAGAGCAACCGCCCGGATTTTCGGAGGAGTTGGAGAAGGCGCGCCGTTGGTGGCGCGGGGAGGAGGCTTCGTTCCGAGATGGCCTGCTTGCCACGCTGGCCCCGGGTGATGCCTGGACGGCTGCGGAAGACACGCTGGTCACGGCGCTGGGCAGCGAAGCCCCAAGCGGCACCGTCGAGGTCCCCACATCCGAGGGCGCACGGCGGTTGCCTGCCGCGGCGCTCCTCACGGGGAGGGGCTCCCATCCACGCTTCGACGTCCCCTTCCTTGTCGCAAAGGGAGAGTCGATCCGGGCGGAGTGCGCGCTCCTGATCCATGGCAGGACGGTGGAGGACCGTGTTGCACGGTCGGCACCGAGGCTTGCCATCTCGATGGAGGAAGCCACGGAGTCGGCCGGAGCGATCACCGGCGTGGGGCGCGTTCTGCGGCTCTGGTGGCGCGGCCCCGCCCTGCCTCGCGATTTGCCGTGGGAGCTGACCGTCGACCCGAACCTGCATGCGGGCGGACACAATGCGATTCCCTCGCTGCTCGACCTCGCGGGTGGATCACCCGAGGCTACCCCGGGAATCACGACGGGCACTCTCGCGCTCTCGATCAGCATTCCTTCAAAGGAACGCCCCGAAGCCATCCTGCGTTCCGACTTTCCATCCGGCGGCATGTCGTTCGCTGCCGGCGTCTCCCCTGCGACCCTGGGGGACGACTGCCCCAACGCGGGCACCGCATGGCTCATCGGCCAAGTGTTCCCCGGTCCCCCGGCGCAGTTCACGGACGTTGGAGCCGCCGCGGTGGCAGACGCGCGTCGCACGGGGGCGATCCCGGGTGTCCTGGACGCAGGACTGCCGCGCGTGCTCAACAGCGAATACGCGTACCTTGGGCCGAGTGTTCCCGACCCGCGCAGCCCCATCGAGAATCTGCTGAGCCAAGCCCGGGATGCGGACCGCGGCCATCGCACGCTCCATGATCCCGGCGACATGCTTGGCCCCGAGGTCCTAACGTGGACACCCGACGGGGGCGCGGGCACGTCGGAGATGCGCAAGGAGGACGACGGATCCGTGGTCCTCGAAGTGCCGCCCGACTTCGTGCCCCGCGCGGGGGACGTGCTAATCTTCCGCACGGACGAGTCCACGGAGATGAAACCACAAGGGGGCCAAGTCCTCGCCACCTTCGAGCCCCACTCCGGCAACGAGGGCGCGCCGGTCTTTCCAGCGCGATTCGCGCGTCGGCGCGGGACGAATGGAATTGTCACGGCACCGTTCCCGGCGCCCGGCTCCGGACACTGTTTCGTGCCCATCGGGAACAACGCGAGCTGGCCGGGGGGCCGCCGCGACCGCATCGTCCTGCGCGCGGAATCCTGCGGCGCGGCGGTGCCGCTGCATCCCGTCGCGGCGAGCCTGCACCGCGCCGAGGCGGCGGGGAATCCCCAGGGCGCCCGCTGGGTTCCGCTCAGGTGGGACGCCCGCGAACGCGTCTTCGGAATGTACCCGGAAGCGCAGGTCGAACTGCGAGGCCAGGCGCTCTACGACGCACTGAGCCCCCGCGCGTGGCTGTCGGCGTCTCAGCTCTTCCCCGAGTGGATCCCGCAGGTGCGCCTTGAGCACTTGGCGGCTGCGCCGTTTGGCCCGCGCGTCTCCCTGCCAGTGGACCCCGGACCGCAGCCGGACGAGGAGCCCGCGATGGTGTTCACCGCGAGCGCGGCGGGCGAGAGCATGGAGCTGCGGCACCCGGCGCTGAACGGCGCGACCGCCCTCGCGATACGCCTCGGCAACTCCCCCGATGCGGCCCGCGTCGCCGTGCGGGACGCCGCTCTCCGCGTGGTCGCGTGCGAGGACCTGTTCCTCAATGAGCGCAGGCTCCCGGGGCGCGTCCTCGTTATCAACCTGCCCGAGCCGAACCCGGGCGACTTCATCACCTTCGAGGCGCAGGGGCCGGCCCCATCGTCGTCCTCCTGCACGATGATCGTCGAGCGGGTGTTGATAGGAGGCCCGCCGGGGCTGCGGAACGCGCAGGCGGTTCTGCCGTGCAAGCCGAGCCGCGTTCTGAGCCCGGAACCGCCGAGGAGGCCCTTCTGATGGCAAGTCCGATGCCGGTGCGCGCGGGCCGGGGCTTGATCGCGGCTGTGCTCGCGTGCGCGCTTGCCGCTGCCGCGGGCTGCTCGTCCGCCCGCCACACCCGGTTCGTCATCTCCCCCGCCGATGTGGGCCGCACTGCGCGTCCCGAGCTCCGGCGGGCCGACGCGGGTCGCCTGAGATTCTTCACGGGCCTGTATGCGAGCTACATGGGGTACCGCGACCTGACGGAGGAGAAGCGCTCGCCCGACCTCATCGCTTGGTGGGCAGCGGGGAGGAGTTCCTCCTCGTCGTTCCTCATCGCGCGGGCGGATGGTGAGGACCTGGTGCTCTACGTGCACCAGCGGCGCGTGTTGATCGATGCATGGCCCTTCGTGGAGCGGCGTGCGACGTGGGATGAACTCACGGGGAGCCTTCGCCGGAATCTCGGTCAGGCCTACCACGGCCGCATCCGCGAGGACTCCGGCGGGGATTCCCCCTCCTCGTGACTCAGCGGCGCAGCGCCGCCAGCACGGCCTTCGTGACCTCATCCGTGTAGGATGCCGTCTTCCCCTTGAGCCGCCCGTAGCGCCGACCGACGGGGATCTCCAGGACGATCCCGATCGCGATCTCGGTCGCGAGTTGCGCGTTCTGGCGGGGCCAGGCACCGGACTTCATCCCCTCGGCGATCACCCCGGCGACCACATCCACGGGGCTGCCCGAGTCGCTCCTCACGGAGTCGAGGACGCCGTGCCGGGTCATGAGGATGAACTCGAACGCGGCGGGTTCCTCGTCATTCAGGCGGTAGAATGCTGCGATCATCGCGCGGATGCGGTCGGCGGGGGACTCCGCCGCCGCGCAGGCGCCGTGCAGCCGGTCCGCGAATGCCCTGTAGTGCATCAGGAAAAGCGCCCGCACCAGCCCGTCCTTGCTGTCGTAGTGCCGGTAGAGCGCCCCCTCTGTCACGCCGGCGCGCGAGGCGATGTCGCGGATGCTCGTTCCGTCCACGCCCTTCTCGACGAAGAGTTGGAGCGCCGCGCGCTCGAGATCGGCTTTGTGGTGGGGAGGGCGGGCCATGGGAATCCGGACTCGGGAATCGGGGGCCGGGGACCGGCGACCGGGAGTCAGACCTTTCTGTCTTAGTGCCTTTTTGGTGGAGGTGGTTTGGCCGGGGTGTCGGGACTTGGTGCGCGGCGCCCTGGCGGCCCGATAGTAAGTGAACGCTTGCGGACCGTGCGCAAGCAGGATGGGTCCGCGGCGGAGGGCTGCTACAGCAGGACTCCCCTCAGGATGGCGCTCGCGGCGCCGAAGTAGATCATCAGCCCCGTCACGTCGCACATGGTGGCGACGAAGGGCGCGGAGGCCACGGCGGGGTCCTGCTTCAGCGCGCGCAGCACCAATGGCAGCACCGAGCCGATGAGGGACCCCCAGAGCACGACTCCCAGCAGGGCCGCGCCGACGGTCGCGGCGATGTACGCGTAGTGCTCCCCGTAGATTCCGGGCCGGACCCATGCCCACACGAGCGTGTTCAGCACGCCGATGCAGCCGATCGTGACCCCGAGGGCGAGGCCGCACGCGAACTCGCGGCGCACCACGAGCCACCAGTCCTTGAAGGTCAGCTCCCCCATCGACATCGCGCGGATGATGAGCGTCGCGGCCTGCGAGCCCGTGTTGCCCCCCGAGCTGATGATCAACGGGATGAAGAGCGAAAGCACGACCGCCTGGGCCAGCGCCCCCTCGAAGTGCTTGATCACGGTCGCCGTGATCGTCTGCCCGAGGAAGAGCACCACCAGCCAGCCGATGCGCTTGCGGACGAGCTGCGGGATCGTGGTGTCGATGTAGGGAAGCTCAAGGGCCTCCACGCCGCCGATGCGCTGGATGTCCTCCGTCGCCTCCTCGATGGCGACGTCGAGCACGTCGTCCACCGTGACGATGCCGACGAGGACCCCGGCGTCGTTCACGACGGGTAGCACCTTGCGGTCGTAATGCTGGAAGGTGTGGACCGCCTCCTCGCGCGGTGCGTTGGCGTTGAGCGACGTGACGCGCTCGTCCATCAGGTCGGCCACCGTCTGGCTGGGGTCCGCCATGATGAGTTCGCGCAGCTTGATGTCGTCGATGAGGACGCCCTTGGCGTCGCTGACATAGAGGTTGTCGATCGTCTCGAGGGAGCGCCCGAACTTGCGCACGTGGTCGAGGGCCTGGGGCACGGTCATCTCGGGCTTGATGCGGATGTAGTTCGTCGTCATCAGGCGCCCGACGCTGCCGTCGGGGTAGCCCAGGAGCGTGCGCGCGATCTTGCGCTGCTCGGGGTCGAGCATGTTCAGCAGGCGCTCGGTGACGGCGTGCGGGAGTTCCTCGAGCAGGGCGGTGCGGTCGTCGGGCGCCATCTCGTTCAGGATCCCGGCGACGTCCTCCCGGCCCATCGCGAACAGCATCTCCTCCTGCACGTCGAACTCGAGGTGCTCGAAGCAGTCCGCGGCGAATGGCTTTGGGAGGATGCGGAAGACGACGGCGCGGTCCTCTGCGGGGAGGTCCGTCAGGATCTCCGCGACATCGGCCGGCGGCATGTCGCAGAATGCCTCGCGGAGCGTCGTGAAGTCGCGCTCACGGATCATCTCCTTGATTTCGGGAATCAGCGCGGCGCCGAGCATTCGCGGTTGTCGGGCTCCCTGTGTCCGGTTCCGTGGTGGCGCCTACGCGCAGAATGCGCGCATGCGGTCGATGGCCTTGCCGAGCACGTCGACCGAGGTCGCGTAGGAGAGCCGCACGCAGCGGTCCTCCCCAAAGACCGCGCCGGGGATGAGCGCGACGCCCTGCTGCTCCAGCAGCGCGGCTGCAAAGTCCAGCGAGCCGCCGATCCGCACCCCGCCGATGGTCCGCCCGTAGTGCGAGGAGACGTCGGGAAACGCGTAGAACGCACCGTCGGGCTCGCATGGGAGAGAGACGCCCGGGATCGTGCGCAGACCCTCGATGACGAGCCGCCTTCGGCGGTCGTACTCGGCCACCCACGCGGGAAGGAAGGCGCGGTCGCTGCGCAGCGCAACCGCGGCCGCGCCCTGGCAGAACGACGTCACATTGCTCGTCGAATGGCTCTGGAGGTTGTCCATCGCGTCGATCAGCGCGGCGGGCGCGGCCGCCCAGCCGAGCCTCCATCCCGTCATGGCCCACGCCTTCGAGAGCCCATTCACGATCAGCGTCCGCGGGCGCAGCGCCGGCATCTCCTTCACCAGCGAGTGGAACTTCGCGCCGCCGTACACCAGGTGCATGTACAGGTCGTCGCTGATCAGCGTCACGCCCGGATGCTCGAGCAGCACGGCTCCCAGCGCGAGCAACTCCTCGCGCGAGTACGTCGCCCCCGTCGGGTTGCTCGGCGAGTTCAGCACCACGGCCACCGTGCGCGGTGTGATGGCCGCGCGAAGCTGTTCCGCCGTCATCTTGAAACCCGCCTCGGGCCCGCACGTCACGATCACCGGCACCCCACCCGCGCACTTGATCTGCTCGGGATACGACAGCCAGTACGGCGATGGCAGCACCACCTCGTCCCCATCCTCCACCCGCGCCATGAACGCATTGTAGAGGACGTGCTTGCCGCCCGTGGACAGCATGACCTCCTTCGTCGAGTACTCGAGGCCGTAGTCCCGCGCCATGATCTCGGACAGCGCCTTCAGCACATCCGCCGTGCCGCGCGACGCGGTGTACTTCGTCTGGCCGGCGCGGATGTCGGCTATGGCGCGCTCCTTGATGAAGTCGGGCGTGTCGAAGTCGGGCTCGCCCGCGCCGAGCGAGACGACGTCGCGCCCCTCGGCCTGCATGGCCTTGGCCTTGGCGGTCAGCGCCAGGGTGAGGGAGGGAGAAAGGCAGGCAACGCGGCGCGTGAGCTTCATCGGCGGCTCCTGGCGGGGATGACTGGGGCGAACGGAGGAGACTCGCGCGCGCCGGGCCGGACAAGGTTTTTGAGGGGCGGTGGCAGGGGCCCCGTTCGATGACCGACGCACGATCCCTCCCGCGAATCACGATCGATCAAAGCGTCATGGCCGGCAAGCCGACCATCCGTGAACCGGGACGCGAGGTCCTCTCAGGCCACGACCAGTCGCCCGGACTCGCCGAGGACGCCACGTCGGTTATGCTCGTGGAGTACTCCAGCCCTCCCAGCAGGTTCGGCGTTGCTGCCGAATCTACGGTTCGATTCGCCGAGTAGCCGACACGCGGAGTTTTGCTTTCCCGCCGCCGGGGCTTGACTCACTTTGTCGGGCGCCATGCCCCGCCACCCTGCCGAACGACACCTGGCCCGCGCGGATGCGCGCATTGCCGAGGCCATCCGCCGCTGCGGCCCCTTCGAGTTGCAGCAGCGCACCGCCGACCTCGAGTCGCTCTGCGGCGCCATCATCGGCCAGCAACTCAGCACGACTGTCGCCTCCGCCATTCGCGCCCGCTTCGGGCAGGCATTCGGGACCGGTCGCGGCTTCAGCGCCCGCCGGATCCTCGCGGCGAAGCATGAGGAACTCCTCGCGCCGGGGCTCTCCAACGCGAAGGCGCGCGCCGTGCGCGACGCATGCGAGTTCTGGACCGCGAACCGGCTCTCACCCGCGCGCCTCGCGAAGCTCGAAGATGACGCCATCGTGGACCTCCTCACCCAGATCAAGGGTGTCGGCCCCTGGACGGTGAAGATGATCCTCATCTTCCGGCTCGGCAGACCCGACGTGCTGCCCGTGGAGGACCTCGGCCTGCGCGCGGGGCTCAAGTCACTCCATGCCCTCGATGAGTTGCCGACCCGCGATTGGGTCGAGCAGGCCGCCGAGCCATGGCGCCCGTGGCGCTCCGTTGGCACATGGTATTGCTGGCGATGGCTGCACTTCGAGGCGGAGCACGCCAAGGCGTCCAAGCCGAAGGGAAGGTAGCCTCCCGGCGCGTCCCCCGAACCCCGTCGCGGGTCGCCATCGTCCCTCAATCGTCCTCCTCAAGCTCCCTCGCACGCGTTGCTGGTGATTCTTCCCGCTCGCCCTCACCCACCTGCACCGGGATGCCGAGGACCGGAATCCTCATCGTGCGGGTCGCGGGCGTGTAGCTTCCCACGACGCCCCACGTCCAGGCGATCACCAGCGCCGCGAACAACAGCGCTATTCCCGGGCGCGCAGAAGCTATCGCCTCCGAGTCCGGTACCTCCTTCCTGCCCGTGAACATGCTCGCGGTGATGTTCTCCCGTTTGCGGATCGTGTGGAGCAGCACCCCCGCCACGTGCGCCGCCACGAACGCGAGCATCCCGTACGCGAGCAACTCGTGGACTTCCTTTGCGTCATGGTTCCCGCGCGATGTCATGACCCCGGTGACGGCCAGCCCCAGAACCATCCCCAGCATGGCGAGAATCGCGTAGGCTGAGCCCGGATTGTGCCCCGTGTGCCGCTCATCCGTGCCCGAGGCGATCCCCTTGAAGTAGCCCAGGACCGCCCGTGGACCATACGCGAAACTCCCAAACCGCGCGTACCTCGTCCCGACGAACCCCCAAACCACGCGCAGCACCACCATGAAGGCCAGTACGAGGCCAATCATCGAGTGCCACGGGTAGATCGGGCTGTCGTCGTCCAGCAGGAAGGCAATCGCGGCGGCGCCGAGGAAGCCCGCCGAAAGCAGCCAGTGAAAGAGCCGCGTGGGAATGTCCCAGACCAGGTTCGGCTTCATTTCCGCCTCCATCCTGCAAAACTTGCGTGATTGCCCGGCTCCCTGCGTTCCGCCAAGGTGGGGGTGCATCAGGCATGCCAAAGCACGGTCCGGGTCGCGGACATTCGCGACCTGGCGGCGGGGGACTTGCGGCGAAAGGCCCGCGAACAAGAGGAGCGCGCATGTGGTACCGGTCGCTGATCCTGCCGTTCCTGTCCCGGACCGACCCCGAGACGGCGCACCACGCAGCGCTGCTCGCCCTGGCGACCGCGCAGTGGGGGACCATCGGCCGCGCAATGCTCGGAACCATCGCAGGCAGTCATCCCGATCACCCCGTCCAGCTCTGCGGCCTGCGCTTCCCCAACCCACTTGGAGTTGCCGCGGGTTTTGACAAGAATGCCGAGATCGCCCCAGGACTGTGGGCCCTCGGATTCGGGCACGTCGAGGTCGGCACCCTCACCCCGCTCCCGCAAACCGGCAACCCCCGCCCACGCGTGTTTCGGCTGCCGCGCGACCGCGCCATCATCAACCGCATGGGTTTTCCCAACTGCGGGGTCTCGGCCGCCCTGCCGCGCCTGCGGCGCTTTCACGAAATCCGAGGGGACCGGATCCTGGGCGTGTCCCTCGGCAAGCAGAAGGAGACGCCCCTCGAGGATGCCGCCCGCGATTACCTCCACGTCATGCGGCGAGTTCACGCGCACTGCGACTACCTCGCGGTCAACATCAGCTCGCCCAACACGCCGGGACTGCGTGAGCTGCAAGGGGGCGCCTATCTGCCACGGCTGCTTGGGGCGCTCGTGGCTGAGAACGATCGCCTGTCCGCCCGTGCAGGGACGACGCGGCCCCTGCTGGTCAAGATGGCGCCGGACATGGGCCATCCGGAGCTGCGCGAACTCCTCGATGCGTGCCTCTCGGCGCGGGTCGACGGCATCATCGCGACGAACACAACCCTGGCGCGGCGCGGCCTGCGCGATCGTGCGGCGGAGGAGGCCGGCGGCCTGAGTGGTCGCCCCTTGCGCGCGCGGAGCACGGCTGTCATCCGCGCGATTCGGGCCCACGCCGGCGATGCCCTCCCGGTGATCGGGGTGGGTGGTGTCGCCACCGCCGAGGATGCCCGAGGGAAGCTTTCCGCGGGGGCGTCGCTCGTTCAGGTGTACACGGGACTCGTGTACCGTGGGCCGGGGCTCGCCGGGGAAATCCTGCGGGGACTTCGCTGAGGAAGGGGCGCGGAGAATGCCGTTTGCCCTTCGCGACGCCGCGCGGCACCAGTGGCCAACATGCTGATTCTTGCCTCCCGGCCTCCCATCGTCACCCTGACGAAGACGTTCTCCACGCCCATGCGCAACGTCGTGGCGACGGCACGGACGTGCTATTCCAGCAAGGGCATCGTGCGCGACGAGGACGTGGGGCCGCGCGAGAAGTTTTCCCCTCTGGCGCAGTCGATCTACGAGGCCGGGCACCACACGACCTACCAGCACGCGCACTTCCAGTTCGCCATCGAGAACGTCTCCCGGCACCTCCTGTGGGGATTCCTGCACGCGCACCCCTTCTACAACAGTGAACAGGTGAGCCAGCGCTACGTGCATGTCCGACCGGACACGGCGGTGGTGCCGGAGCTCCACACCGACGCCGCGGCCATCTACCGCGATGCGCTCGCCATGCAGTTCGACGCCTACGAGCGCCTCTCCGACATGCTCGAGGGGCCGACGGAGTCCGAGTACCACAAGCGGTTCCCGCGCTCCCCCCGCAGGGAGAAGGAACACCGCGTTGCGATCCGCAAGAAGGCGCAGGAGGTCGCGCGCTATGTCCTCCCCGTCGCCACGCACGCCTACCTGTACCACACGGTCAGCGGCGTCACCCTGTTGCGGTACTGGCGCATGGCCAACAGCGGGGACACTCCCTCCGAACAGCGGATGGTGGCGGGCGCCATGATTGATGAACTGCTCCGGCACGATCCCGACTACGAGGTCGTGCTGCAGCAGCCGCTGGAGGAGGACTTCCTGCCCGAGTCCGGGTTGCGCTTCGAGGACGCGGGGCGGGCGGCAGCGTTCGTGTCCGAGTTCGACG
>CAZUCD010000038.1:0-8936 GCA_964618855.1 uncultured Candidatus Sumerlaeota bacterium | reverse complement strand
CACCGGGGCCGGGCGGCTCGTTCCGGGCCCTTTTCCTCCAAGGGTAGGGGGGGGGGGTAGGCAAGCCGCCTCGTCGCGTGGCAGGAGAACGCCCCGCGGCTCGTCGCCGACGGCGTCCGCGAGGTGCTCGGCGTGCCGCGCGCCGCCATGGCCGATGCCGACGCGATCGCGCTGGCGCTGGATCCCTCGCGAAACCGGCTCCTCGGCGAATCGCTGAACCTCACCACACACCACAAGATATCACGCGCCCTATTCCACGCACACTATACGTTCCGGAAGCGGATCAGCCACACGGCGGACAGCCAGGACCAGCGCCACCGCATGACCCCCGGCTCGCGCCCGGCGCTCGCCGCGCACATGCTCGATGCCCCCGACATTGTCGAGCCCGCGGTCGTATCGCTCGACGAGCCGAGCCGGCGCCTCTACCGCGAGACGATGGATCGCACATGGGACGCGATTGCCCGCCTCCGCTCCCTCGGCACCCCCATGGAGGCGGTCCAGTACCTCCTGCCGAACGCGGTGAACGTCCGGTTCACGGAGAGTGCCGACCTCCTGAACCTTCGCCACAAGCACACGATGCGGTTGTGCTTCAATGCGCAGGAGGAAATCTGGCGCGCAAGCCAGGAGGAGGCGGTGCAGGTGCGGCAGGTCCATCCCGAACTCGGACGGTTCCTCCTCCCCCCGTGCACGCAGCGCCTGATGGCGAAGTCCAAGCCGATCTGCCCCGAGGGGAAGCGCTACTGCGGCGTGCGCGTCTGGATGCAGGACGTCGCGGAGTTCACGCGCACGATTTGAGGCGCGTGGTTCGTGATTCCTGGTTCGGGAGTCGGGAATTGGGGTTCGGGAAGGGCAGGTCCCGGGTCTTGGGAGTAGGGTTTCGAGCTTTCCGAAACCCGAAACACACAACATGCACCACGAACCACGAATGACGAACCCCGATTCCCGTGTTTTACCGCTTGCGCGAGGGCACGATCAGGACGCGGGCTAGCGGATCATGTCGGCGGAACGACTCCTACAGATTCTCGCGGGCGGCGATGGCTGCACGGCGTTGGACGCCGAGGCGGCGGCTCACTCGATCATGCGCGGGGAGACCTCGCCCGTGGTGCTGGCAGGGTTGCTCATGGCGTTGCGCTGCCGGGGGGAGACGGGGCCCGAGCTGACGGGTTTCGTGCGGGCACTCAGGGCGGCGGCGGCGCCGTTCGAGGGGCCCCGGCCGAGCGTGCTCGCCGACACTTGCGGCACGGGGGGCGACGGCGGGGGCACGTTCAACATCAGCACGGCGGCGGCGATCCTCCTGGCGGCATGCGGAATCCCCGTGGCCAAGCACGGCAACCGCTCCGCGAGCGGCCGCGTGGGCAGCGCCGACGTGATGGAGGCGCTCGGCGTGCGTGTCGATGGGCCGACGGACACTGCGGGCGCGATGCTGGCCCGCACGGGCTTCTGCTTCCTGTTTGCGCCCGCGTGGCACCCCGCGATGCGGCATGCGGCGCCCGTCCGGCGGGAACTGCGCGTGCGGACGATCTTCAACCTCTGTGGCCCGCTCGCGAATCCGGCGCGGCCAACGCACCAGCTTGTCGGCGTCTCGTCCCGCGAGCACCTGCTCCCCGTGGCGGAGGCCCTCGCGTCCCTCGGGGTCGGGCGCGCACTCGTCGTGCATGGATGCTCCGGCCACGATGAGATCATGCTGGACGGGGAGACCTCCGGGCTGCTCGTGCGGGAGGACGGCACGCTGTCGGCCTGGGCCGCCAAGCCGGAGGACTTCGGGGTGCCGGCGGTGCCCGCCGAATCGCTGGTCGCCGATGATGCGGCCACGAGCGCGGCCCTCATCCGCGAGGTCCTTGGGGGCAGGAAGGGCCCGGCCGCGAACGTCGTGAACGCAAACGTCGCGGCCGTCCTGTGGTTGACCGGTCGGGCGAGCACCATCCGCGCCGCGTTCGACCACGCCCGCGACGTGCAGGTCCACCGCGAGGGGGAACGCAAGCTGGAGCAGATCATCGAGTTCTCGAGGGCGGCCACCCCAGCGTGAGCGTCCTGGAGGCCATCCTGGCAGGGAAGCGCGAGCAGGTGATGCGGGACCGCGCGGGGGTCCCGGAGGGGGAGGTCATGCGGCTGGCGCGCACCGCGGACCCCTGCCGCGGATTCGCAGCCGCCCTCCGCGCGGCGGCGCCCGTTGCCGTGATTGCCGAGATCAAGAGACGCAGCCCGAGCGCGGGGCCCATCCGCCCCGACCTTGAGGTACCAGCCATTGCGCGCGCCTACGGGAGAGGTGGCGCCGCGGCGCTTTCCGTCCTCACCGACGAGGTGCACTTTGGCGGGTCGCTGGCCGCCATGAGGGAAGCGCGAGCCGCCACGTCGCTCCCCGTTCTGCGCAAGGAGTTCATCGTCGACGCCTACCAGGTCGCGGAGGCGCGCGCCCACGGGGCCGACGCGGTGCTCCTCATCGCGGGGGCGCTCGCCCCGGCGGAACTCGCGGACCTGCATGCCCTCGCGGAAGTCCTCGGCATGGACGTCCTCGTCGAGGTCCACAACGAACGCGAGATCGAACTCGTCGTGGAGTCCGGCGTCCGGCCGGGCCTGCTCGGCGTGAACAACCGCGACCTCAGGGCGCAGCGCACGGACCTGGGCACATTCGAGCGCCTTGCCCCCCTCGCGGCACGGGCCTTCGGCGCCGGCGCGCTGCTCGTGGCCGAGAGCGGCATCGCAACCCGCGCAGACGCGCTGCGGATGGAACGCGCGGGGGCTCGGGCGTTGCTCGTGGGGGAGTCGCTCCTGCGGGATGCGGACCCCGGGGCGGCGGTTGCGCGGCTGATCGGCGGGGTGTCCAGGCCATGATCCGGTTGCGGGAGGTCTCGAAGATGTTCCGCCTCTATGCGTCCCCGCTGGAGCGCCTGAGGGGATGGATGGGGATGACGCCGGATGCGCGGGAGTTCTGGGCGCTGCGGGACGTGTCGTTCGAGATCGGGCGCGGCGAGTCCGTCGGCATCGTGGGGCCGAACGGTGCGGGGAAGAGCACGCTGCTGAAGCTGATCGCAGGGACGCTACTCCCCACGTCCGGCGAGGTGCGCGCGGATGGCCGCGTCGCGGCCCTGCTGGAGCTCGGCACGGGCTTTCACCCGGAGTTCACCGGGCGGCAGAACATTCGCATCAACGCGCAGCTCCTCGGCATCGACCCCGCCGAGATCGCCGCCAAGGAGGACGAGATCATCGCCTTCTCCGAGCTCGGGTTCTTCATCGACCAGCCCCTGCGCACCTACTCGAGCGGCATGGCGATGAGGCTGGGCTTCGCCGTCACCGTCGCCGTGAACCCCGAAGTGCTGATCGTGGACGAGGCGCTCTCCGTCGGGGACGCGCGCTTCACGCAGAAGTGCCTCCGCCAACTGCGCAGCTTCCGCGAGTCGGGGGCGACGATCCTGTTCGTCAGCCACGATCCCGCGGCGGTGCTCGCCCTGTGCGACGAGGCGATGCTCCTCGACAACGGGCGGCTGATGGAGCGCGACCGGCCGGGCGCGATCCTCGACCACTACAATGCGCTGCTGGCCAGGCGCGGTGACGCCAGCGTCTCGCTGCACCGCGAGGACGAGGGCGCCACGGGCCGCGCACCCGCGCGCCGCACGGGGACCTTCGAGGCCAGGATTTCCTCCGCCCGCGTCCTCAAGCCCAACGGGGAGTTCGCCGAGGTCTTCAGGCCGGGGGACGAGGCGCTCTTCCGCGTTGCCATCGACTTCCGCGAAAGGGTCGAACGCCCCACGGTGGGCATCCTGATCCGCGATCACCTCGGCATCGAGATCTTCGGTACCAACACGGCGCTGCTCGGAGTCGCGACGGGGACCTGCGCCGCGGGGGAGCACCTCGTCGTGGATGTCCGCGTGCCCCTTGCGCTGGGACCGGGAGACTACAGCCTCACCGTCGCGGTCCACGCCGACGAGTCCCACATGGAGCGCTGCTACGACTGGGCGGACCACATTGCGCTCTTCCAGGTGCGCGCCGCCGACCGCCCCAGGTGGAAGGGCCTCGTCGCCCTCGAACCCACGATCGAGATTCACCGCCGTTCCGACACCGTTGCCCCGGGGGGAGGTCCCCATGGCACGCTATGAGGCCGTGAAGGTCATCGCCAACGTGGAACGCATGCTCGTGCAGAACGACGGCAGGATCGAGGACATCCCCGCGCAGCAGGTCCCCTCCGACCCGATGCGCCGCTCCGTGACGGAGCGCCTCAGCTACTCGATCATCCCGTCGATGCGGTCCTACCACATGGTGGGGCGCGTGCCGCCGGAAACACGGTTCGCCTTCGCGAAGAAGGTCCTCGCGCGGCTGATGCGCATCGTCTCCGGGCCGCAGTCGGCATACAACCAGAACGCGACCGCGGCGGTCGAGGTCCTCGCCGAGACCGCCGAGCTCATGCGCAGCCGCATGCTGACGATGGAGATGACGCTGAAGGAACTCCGGCGGCAGAACACGCTGCTGCTTTCCCGCGTGCAGGAGCTTGGGGGCGGCACGGGCGCGCACTCCCCCGCCACAGCCCAAGCCGGCATCACGTCACAGGTCCCCGCCTCGCCGGACCCAGACGGCGACGCATTCTCGTTCATCGAGTTCCAGTGCGCATTCCGCGGCGAGGAATGGATGCTGCGTGAGCGCATGGCGGAGTACATCCCCATCCTGCGGGAGGCGCTGCCGGCCCGCGAGCTCACCGCGCGGCCGCGCGTGCTCGACATCGCCTGCGGCGACGGGCTCTTCCTGGACCTGATTCGCGCCGAGGGCTGGCAGGGCCGCGGCATCGACCTGAACCCGGCGGTCGTGGAGGTCGCACGGTCCCGCGGGCTCGAGGTCGAGGCCGCCGACGCCATCTCCTTCACCCACACCTGCCCGCCCGCGTCATTCGACATCGTCACGTCATTTCAGTTTGTCGAGCACCTCACCCTCGAGCAGCTCTCCGCGCTCATGCGCGGCGTCGCCCGCGTCCTCGCACCGGGGGGCATCGTCCTCTTCGAGACCCTCAACCCGCACACGCTCATGTCCCTGCGCTGGTACAACCTCGACCTGACGCACCGGCACCTGATCATGCCTGAAACGTTGTCATGGCTGGTGGAACGCGCGGGACTGAAGGCCGAGTCGTGGCAGGGCGTTCACCCGGTGGACCCGTCGAAGCTACTGCCCGAAACCGGGGACGCCGACCACCGCCGGGCCATGCGCCAATTGAACGAGTTCCTGTATGGCCCACAGGATTACTACCTCGTGGCGCGCCGACTGCGGGAAAATGAGGTTGACCTAGCCTGAGGCTGGGACAGGCTTGGAGTGCTCATATCAAACGAGATTCGCTCCCCGGGGGCTTGGCGATGACCAAGGCCGACGTGATTGCCGCGTTGATGGAGAGAACCGGGCTTCCGCGCCAGGAGGCCACAACCGCCGTCGAGACGTTTCTGGAGCAGATCCGCTCGGGGCTCCAACGCGGGGAGAAGGTGTCGCTCGTCGGGTTCGGCAGCTTCTACGTCAAGGAGCAGCGCCCCCGTCAGGGCCGCAACCCGCGCACCGGCGAGGCGATCTCGATTCCGGGCAAGCGCGTCACGGTCTTCAAGCCCGGCAAGTCCTTCCGCGAACTCGCCAACGGCGGCAAGGCCGTCCCTTCCGAGGACGGCGACGACGAGGAGTAGTTTGTAGGGGGGATTGAGGACGGAAAGCGGGTGACGGGTTTCGGGTGACGGGTGTCGCCTGCCGGCTCGCGAGGCCTTGCCGACGTCGGCTCCGGTCCAACCGCGCATTCCGAATAGCTGATCGATCTCCAGCCGCTGAGTCGAAGCACGGCCTCGAGCGAACGCTCGACGGACGTCTCTGTTTCACGTCTCGACTTCCGGACCTTGTTTTCGGCCTCCGCCGCCGAGATGCGAGGCCTCCTATCCCATTCTAGTTGTCTTCGCGCGTCCTAAGGGACCGAAGGACTCCCGTCACGGCCCGATCGACGATCCGCACCGACGTCAAGTCAAAGGCAAACGCGCAAAACATGGCGCCAATCCAGTTTGGCACAGCTGCAACACTATTTTGCTTGCGGCACATTCGTCATTTGATGCACTTATTCGGCGTTGGGATGCGGTAAAAACACCACAGAGGTGAGAAACCATGAAGTCAGTGAGTGCAAAACTCAGTGTCGCGATGGCGCTGATGGGAGTTCTGCTCCCTGAGATCGGCTCCGCGCAGCGCTACACCAACCCCGTCGCATTGCCCCAACTCCGGGTCCAATGCGTTCCAGAGCCGTGCGTCCCCGACCCGCCAAACGTGGACGCGATCGACGCCTCAGAACCGAGTGTGCTCGAGTTCGCAGGGGACTATTACATGTTCTTGAGCCCTACATACCCAGAGGATTTGGGCACCGGAATGGGGCCAAGAGACGCGGGCATTTTCTACGTGACCTCGAAAAACCTCGTCGAGTGGGGCGGTCTCGCGAGGGTGGCGTTCAACCCCTACGCGGGGACGCCAACGCCTAACCCGTGCTGGTTGCGGGGACGACTCTACTCGCCCAGCGCCAAGCACTGGCGGGGCGACGGCGCCGTGTACCTCTACTACTCTGCAGGCGGAGTAGATCGATTCCCAAGCCACTGCAACACAACCTGGGAACCTTGCGTAGGCCCTCCTGCACCTCTTGTGGGGAGCGTCGGGATCGGGGTCGCACGGGGCTGGCCTGGACCTGATGGTTTCGCCGACGTGTCTGCTGACAAACCCCTCGTCAGCAACGCCCAACATCCATTCCTCTACGAAGAACCGGACGGCTCCGCGCTTTACCTTTTCTTCCATTCTCTCGATCCCCAATATCCAGGGATCTGCGTCTGGCCAATGAGTGACCCGACTACTCCCATCGGATCGGCGCCCATCCCGCTCGGCATCGAACCGGAGTATCTGCCCGCATCCTGCGGGGTGGGTCCAGGGGATGTGTATGACGATCAGGGTGTGCGCGAGGCTCCGAGCGTCGTGAAGCGCGGGGACCGCTACTTCATGACGTTGTCTACGCGGTCGGCGAACACAATCGACTACAATGTGATCGTCGCCACTTCCGATTCCGCGGACCCCACCGAAGGGTGGACACTCGTTCCAGAGGGGTACGAATCAAAACGCTTCTTGTTCGAATCTGACGGGGGCGGAGGGGTCCCTTGGGGACCTGGTAATGGCGAGTTTGTGACCGGCCCAGACAGCGCAACCCCCTTCTTTATGTACCAAGAGAAGATGTCCGCCGCCGAGTGCGAGACCGTGGAGGTTACCGACGTGTGTACTTCGATAACTTCGACGATCACCCGCGCCTTTGACCGGCTGCGCTATCCCACGCTCGACCCCGTAGCATTCATCCGTGAGTCCTCGACCGAGGACGCTTGGCTCTCGAGTTCGGGGGGATCCGGAGGCGTGATGCCTGGTCCGATGATACCGATGGTTCCGTTTGAGGCTCTGAACTTTGAACTCGCAGAGTACACACCGTCCTACCCTTTCCTGCCTTCGAGGTTCACCGGGATCACGGGGTCGTGGCTTCTCACGTTCGGAGGTCCGAGCAATCCGTTGGGATACCTCTACGCATCGCAAAACGCTTCCTTGAAGATCGTGGGTCAAACATCTTCCGGGACCATTCTCCCTTCGGGGTACTCCACCCCAATGAACTCCGCTTCATTCGATTCGCAGACCCTCGAGTTTTGGTACAGAATCGACAACAACCAACCCATAGTTTCAAACATGCAGCTGCAGGTCGTCCTCCGAACGGTGGCGAGCCCCTATAAAGCTGTTGGGCGCCACGATTACACCTTCCATATCTACCCGTCGGCTGTTACCAACACCACTTCGGTTGAGATCAGGCGAACCACTGTCGGCCAGCACGGCGATTTGGGCGAGTACTTGGGAGGAGGGTCCTTCCCTCTCGGCGCCGCGGATTTGAAGGCCGGCTCTCACCGGTTCGCGTTTGTCAAGGATGGCCGCAGGTACTCGATGTCGGTCGACGGCAAGGAAGTCGCGGTCGGCCAAGCACAGGGCACGATACTCCCGCAGAGCGGCGAAATGTACTTGAATGTGGCCAACTGCGGTAGCAACTTCGACGGTTGGAGACAGATTCTCGGACGGACTGACGACGCGACCGATCCGACGTCTTTGAGCGACCAATGGACAGTCTTGAGCGGTTCCTGGACGCGCTTGACGGGCGATCCTTACAAGGCCATCAATCAGTCCTTGCAGACGGGAACACGAATGGCGATTACGAAAAACTCCTTCGGCGCCTTCGACACGAGCGTTCAAACGAAGCTCGACTTCGACGACTACATCTTGGGATCTTCTGACCTAGGTTGCGGACTGATCTTCAATTACTCTAGTTCATCGAACTATGGGTATTGCATCCTGAGACCAGACGGGATCGAAATCGGGAGGCGGAACGGATCAACTTGGGTGGTGGCCGACGTCATCCCTGCAGCCAGCATTCCTCGATTCAACCCATTCGAGTACTCTCGGTTGGGCATCCGTCGCGACTTGGCCCCTTCCTCAACCCCCAAGTTTGTCGTTACATACAACGGTACGGAGATCGACAGTCAGCCGATTCCTGATCTCCAACCCACCGGGAAGCTCGGCATCATGACAAAGGAATGGTCAGGGACCTTCTCCTCATTCCACTGCTCGGGGTGGTGATCTGGCCCCTGCGTGAGGTCCGGGTGCCCGCAGCCTGCCGGCTTAGGTCACCCTTAAATGGCTCGTCGCTGTACACAACCTCGCCGCCGGGGGCCTTGGTCCCCGGCGGCGAGTTCTTTCATCCAGTTCAGACCTTCTTGCGCGCGACTCCCCCTCACGAACACCCCGTCGTGGCGCCGCAACTATCGCACTTCAGGCAGGTCCCGTTGCGCACCAGCGTCAGCGACTGGCACGAGGGGCACGGGTCGCCCGTGTAGCCCTTCATCCGCGCGATCCGGACTTCCGTCGCGGTGCGG
>CAZUCD010000037.1:0-26414 GCA_964618855.1 uncultured Candidatus Sumerlaeota bacterium | reverse complement strand
CCTTGCGGCTTCGCGTCTTTGCGTCAGGCAGGAAAAACCCGGCGCAAGGACGCAAGGACGCAAGGGCGCGGGGACGCAAAGAAAGGCAAAGCAGGAGAGCAGGGGATGCGCCCGTGTGTTTTTCCCTGCGACCTGGCGGCTTCGCGTCCTTGCGTCAGGCCTGAAAGAGAACCCGCATCAGGACGCGCCAGCCTACCCTGCGCGTCGCATCCCGAGGGCGGCGCGGTAGGCTCCCCGAGCCCATGCCGCCGGCAAGAGTCCGATTCCCGCGAGGAACGCATCGCGCGGGGTGACGGGCAGGCGCGCACAGCTCGAGAACAGGCCGCTTCTCCAGCCGGGCTCGCCCGCGAAAAGCCTTCCGACGGCGAGTTTCGAGCGGTGCAGCCGCTCCGCACGGTCGCACAACGCGGAGCCTATGCCGCGATGACGGTAGCGCGCGATGAACCCGAGCGCCGTGCGGCAGTTGCGCTCCGCGTTGCGGCTGACGCTCCCCTCGACGATGTGGTAGGTCGCGAGCGGCGACGGCAGGTACGCGGGCTCCGCGCGAAGCGAGAGCCGCAGCGCCATCTCCCAGTCGGTCATCACGGGGAGGCCGGGCGATTCCTCGATCACGGCGCCGATGCCGCGGCCCTCGGCCGCCTCCTCCAGAAGCGAACGTTCAGCCATGACCGTCAGGCAGGGGACGCCGTCGCCTGTGAAGAGTTGCGGGAAGAACGGGCACCCCGGGCGCCATGATCGGGGATAGTAGAGCCCGGAGGGTTGCGCGCGGCCGGCGCCCGCTATGCGCGCGTTGCCGAACGACCACCTGCGACGCGACCGGCGCAGGAGCGCGAGCTGCGCCTCGAGCTTTCGCGGCGCCCAGCAGTCGTCCGCGTCGAGGAAAGCGATCCACGCCCCGCGCGATAGCTCCAGCAGCCGGTTGCGCACGGGTCCCGGGCGGCCCGTGCGGGGGAACCTGACCACGCGGACGCGGTCATCACCCGCCCCCGCCGCGATCGCGGCATCGGCGGTGCCATCCTCCGAACCATCGTCCCCGACCAGAAGCTCCCAATCGCCGAAGGTCTGCGCTCGCACGGACGCCACCGTGCGCGCGATCGTCTCCTGCGCGTTCCATGCGGGCGTGATGATCGAGACGGCGGGGCTCACGGCTTTTCCAGGGGCTCGCGAAGGTAGACCGGCACGGCGGCGGCGGGGTCGGTGAACTCCCCGCGCAGCGCGGCCTCGTGCGCCAGCAGCGCGACGGTCGCCGGGGATGCGAATCGGCGGTCCACCCGTGCGAGGACGACACCGCCCCATGGTTCCACGTCCGAGGGAAACGTCGTGGTCAGGATTGCGCCCTCCCCGCAGGCGAGGATGCGCCCGCGCAAAGCGGGACCAAGCCGCGCGCGCAGGGCACCCGGCGGGCACGCAAACGGCGCCACCAGCTCCGTGCGCCAGCCTTCCGCGCCACCCCCGTAGAGCGCCGCGTACAGTTCACCGCGCCTTGCGTCCAGCAGGACAAGCGTGGCCTCGGCCTGCTCGCCGGAGGAGGCATTGGCCGCCATCGCGCGCATCGTGCAGACCGTGGCGAGGGGCTTGCCGAGGGACCACGCGAGGGTCTTCGCGAGCGTCATGGCGATGCGGACGCCGGTGAAGCTGCCCGGTCCGCGCGCGACGCCGAAGACGTCCACGTCCCCCGGCGCCATGCCCTCGGCATCAAGGAGCCGCATGGCGAGGTCGAGGCATTCGGCGCTGTGGCGGCGGGCGGTGTTGAGGCATGCAACGCCGCTGAGGCGGCCTGCGCGCATCAGGGCCACGCCGCCGCTCGGCGTCGATGTGTCGAAGGCGAGGATGTTCACGGCCCCACCTCGCATCCCGGCATCGCGCGGAGCAAGAGGGGCAGTCCGCCGGCTCGTCGGAGGGCCACGCGCCTGCGATCGCCGTCGAGCACATCCAGCCGCACGTGGAGCGCGCCCGGGGGGAGCGCACCGGGGAAGCGCGAGGCCCACTCGACCAGCACCGCGCGCGGCTCAGCGTGCATGCCCCCAAAGCCGGCTGAGTCGAGCTCCGACTCGTCGCCGAGGCGGTAGAAATCCCAATGCTCGACCGCGAGGGGAGGGGCCTCATACTGGCGGCAGAGCGTGAAGGTGGGGCTCGGTATGCGGCCCGCGACGCCGAACGCCCGGATGGTCGCGCGCGCGAGCTCACTCTTCCCCGCGCCGAGTTCCCCGTCCAGCGCCAGGAACCCTCCCGACCTGAGCAGCAGCGCGAGGCGCGACCCGAGTTCGTGCACGTCCTCGAGACTGGCCGAGGCGATGGCTGCGCGGTCGCCGGGGTGCGCGTGCAGGGGAAATGCCCGCGTTGCGCCGCAGGCCTGCGCCAGGCCGGCAATGGCCACCCCCGCGGCGGACGGCGCGGGGCACAGCTCGCGCGGCATGCCCGACGCGGCGAGCGCCTCCCGCAGCGGGATGAACACAAAGGGCCGGTCCGCCATATGCGGGTGGGGCAGGCGAAGCTCCCCGGTGTCGGAGGCCACCCCCTCGACAAACAGGAGGTCGACGTCGATGGCGCGCGGGCCCCACTTGCGTATGACGCGCTTGCCGAGCGCGCGCTCGACCGACTGGCCGAGGTCGAGGAGCGTGGGGGGCGCAAGGCTCGTCCGCCCCACCACGACGGCGTTCAAGAACGGGCCCTGGTCGGCGTCCCCCCAGGGCGGCGTCTCGACGATGGTTGAGGAGGCGAGCAGCTCCACGCCGGGATGGGCGTCGAGCATGGCGAGGGCGGCCTCGAGTGAGGCCGCCCTGTCGCCCAGGTTTGCGCCGAGGCCGATGGCGAAGCGGGGCGCGGCGTCCAATCGGGCCGTCAGGTCGCCGGCTTGTCCGGGTAGAGGGTCCTGTCCAGCTCCACCACCCGGCGAAGGTCCGCGAGGATCCACTCGAGCAGCTCCTCCCCGCCCGGGTAGCGCGGTGCATCCACGTACCACTCCTTCGGGTCCTTGCCGTAGAGCGTTTCGAAGAACGGGGAGGGGTCGAACATGAAGTCCATGTAGGCGACGGGGGTCTTGGTGACGACCTTGCGGAGGACGTGCTTGTCGTCGAGCATGACGAGCATGTCGAGGCGGCTCCAACCTCCGGCCTCGTAGGCGCCGCCGTCGGGGGTGTTGTAGACGATGGCGGTGGTGAGTCGCCAGGCGCGGTGGGGCTTGCCGGCGACCTCGATGTTGTAGCCGCGGATGCGCTTGCGGGCGGAGAGGTGCTTCAGGTCGTCGCGCTCGAAGACGGCCATCTCGATCTTGTCCTTGGCGGCGCCGAGCTTCTCCGGGAGTGACTCCGCGGCATTGCCGATGCCGATGCCGAGGTCCGGGACGGGGGCGGTCCAGCCCTTGGCGACCTTGTCCGCGTCGGCGAAGGGGATGGCCTTGGGGACGATGCTGCCGTCGTTGTTCGCCTCGATGAGCAGGAGGGACCCCGGTGGCGGCAACTGCACGATGGGGGTGGTGTTCCCCCCGCCGCGAATCGAGGCGTCGCGCTTGCCGGTCAGGCTTACGATCAGATCGGGGCGGTCGTTGCCGGCGGCGATGCGCGTCAGGACGGCGGGATCCATCTCCCCGAGTGCGATGGTGAAGGTGTTGGCGTCGCCGGTCGGGCGCATGGCCTTGAGCGCGGCGTTCTCGTCGAAGACGAACCTCGTGCGCAGGTCGGGCCAAATCGACACGCGGTCGGGGTCGGACAGGCTCACGATGCGCAGCTTGCGCGGGCCGCGGGAGACTTCCGACGCGGCGCGCGCCATGAAGAACGAGTTGTCCACGCCCTTGAAGCCGAGCCGTGCGACGTAGCGCCCCTTCTCCTTCTCGTCCGTGATCGAGGCGACGCCCCACTGGCGCCCGGCGGCGTAGAATGTGTCCGTCGCCGTCAGGTTGATCGCGTCCGCGTTCAGCGTCCGCAGCGCCTTGTGCGAGGGGTAGCCATAGCCGGTCTCCATCTGCGAAATGGGGGCGAGCGAGTATCCCGCATCGAGGAAGAAGGCGTCTGGATCGGCGGCCTGCTGGTCCTTGACAGCCTTCTCGAAGGCGTCGGCTGGCTTCTCCGCCGCGAGATCCGCGTTGGCGTAGTACACCTTGCGCAGGTCGGAGGAGATGATGATCCGGAGGGGCTTGTCCTGCGCGATGGCGCGCCCCCCCAGGAGGGAGGCTGCTGCGAGCGCGAGGAGAACGACGATTGGCCTGCTCATGGGGACGGTTGGGTCCTCAACTGTTCGGAATGTGCAGAAAGGAAATCCGCGAAGCTCACCGGGGTCCAGCGAAGCGTGTGCCCAAGGAGCGACGAGTCGAGGGACACGTCGCGGGGCCTGGGCGCCGGGTAGGCCGACTCCGCCAACGCCGTGGGGCGGACGAGGGATTCGTCCACCTTCAGCGCGCGGGCAAGGGCGACGCCCATCGCCGAGCGGGAAAGACGCGCCGGACCCCCGGCGTGGTACCGCCCGCCGGGCGCGCCGGAGGCGACCAGCCGCTCCGCCGCGTCCGCAACGTCGTCCGTCCACACCGGGGTCCTGAATTCGTCGTGGAACAGCGCGAGCGCCCGCCCGGCCAACAGTTCGCCCTGCATCCATGAGACGAACCCGCGGCCGCGCGATCCCGGCAGGCCGAACACGAGCGCCGGGCGCAGGACGATCCCGCCGTCCAGCGCGAGGAACGCATCCTCGGCCTGCAGTTTCAGACAGCCGTATGCGCTGATCGGTTTGGCCGGCGCGCCCTCGCCGTAGGGGGCGGCCTCACCGTCGAAGACGAGGTCCGTGGAGATGTACGCCGCAGGCGCCCCCGGACGCTGCCGGGCCCACTCGGATGCGAGAATCCGCGTCGCATGGCAGATGTCGCGTTCCGCGCGTGGGCGGTCGCGCTCGCACGCGGCGACGTCCGTCAGGGCCGCGGCGTGCACGAGGGCGTCCGCCCCCGCCTCCGCCACGAGCCGCTCGCACGCCCCCGAATCCGCCAGGTCGGCCATCGCGACGCGCGCCCCCGGCACGCGCGGCTCCACGGAGCGCCCGTGCGCGATGACCTCGTGCCCGCGCGCGAGGAGGACCGCCGCGATGCGCTCGCCCAGGAACCCGCTCGCACCCGTCACCAGCCACTTCATGCCCTGCCACCGACCCCGTGAAGTCGCACCGCGATGCCCTGACCCCTGCCCCGCCGGGGGGCTGCGGAGAAAGAATTCTTTTCAAAACGTCAGATGTGCTTGCGATTCATCGCCGTTCGCGGTGCAAAAGTATTCGTCTCCGATGCCATTTTCCCGAACGCCACGCACCGCCGCCCCGCCGAGGCCCGTCGGGTGAGGTCCACCGCCTCATCGACCGCCTCCGTCGCGCTGTTTGGGCACATCGCGGCGCTCGTATCGAGCGGCGATTCGCTGGACAGTGTCCTCGATGCCGTCGTGGACCTGGTGCACGAGGTGATGAAGGTCGAGCGCTGCTCGATCCTGCTTTCGGACGAGCGCGCTCCGTCGAAGCTCGTGCTGGCCGCGGCAACGGGCATGCCCGACGCCCCGGTGGCGCAGCGGACGCCCGTGACGGAGAGCGTCGCCGGGGACGTGTTTGCGGAGGGCAGGCCGAGGCTCGGACACGCCAAGCCGCCCGAGGGCGAGGACTCGCGCTACTCGACCAACACCTACATCTCCTGCCCGATCCCGCACGACGGCCGGACGATCGGCGTCATCAACATCACGAACAGGCGCGACCGGCGCCCCTTCGATCAGGACGACGTCGCGCTGCTCCAGGCTGTCTCCGGGGTGGTGGGCGTGGCGATCGGCCGGGCGCGGCTCCAGGCGAGGATGAACTCGATGCGCAACCGCCTGGAGCGCATCCTCGACGGCCTTCCCATGGGCGTGCTCCTGTGCGACGCGGAGGACCACATCTCGCACGCGAACCTGCGCGCGTCGGAGCTTGCCCGCATCCCCACGTTCCACGAAGGCCTGCCGCTCGACGCGCCGGAGCACGGCGCCGCCGGCGCGATCCTCTCCCCGCTCCTCCACGACGCACGGAAGCGCCGCATCAGGGTCGCGCGGGAATGGACGCCGTCGGTCCTCCCCCCCGAGGCCGTCAGCGCCCAGCTCGCCCGCGCGCTCGACAACCCCGAGCAGCCCGTCACCATTTCGAGCCACATCGTCCCCGAGGACGACCCGCCGCGCCCGCTCCGCCTCTCGGTCGAGTTCCTCGGCGACTCGGGCGAGGCCCTCATTCTCCTCGAGGACATCACGATGAACCAGGCGGTCCACGAGCTGCGCCGCCTGGACGAGATGAAGACGAACTTCATCTCCCTCGTCTCTCACGAACTGCGCACGCCCCTCACCTCCCTGCGCGGGGCCGTTTCCCTGCTGACCACATTCTACGGCGAGGGGCTGAGCGACACGCACAAGGACCTCCTGCGCATCGTCGGGACGAGCTGCGAGCGGCTGGGCAGCATCGTGAACATGATCATCGACACGGCGATGATCGACCAGGACCAGCTCCTCCTGGAGCACCACGCGGTGCCGTTCGAGAGGATCGTCAAGCGCCTCGTGGACGCGCGGGCCAAGGACTTCGAGGCCAAGCAGCTCACCGCGCGCGTCGAGTTCTCGACCAAGGGGGGCCTCATCGAGGCCGACGAGGAGCGCCTCGGCCAGGCGATCGGCGCCGTCCTCGACAACGCGATCAAGTACGCACGCCCGCACACGCCCGTCCTCGTCCGCCTCTGGCTTGACATGGAGGGGACGTTCCGACTCCGCATCCGCAACCTCGGCGAGCCCATCCCTCCCGAGAGCCGCGAGAAGGTGTTCGAGCGGTTCTTCCAGATCGAGAACACGCTCACGCGTGGCCAAGGGGGCGCGGGCCTGGGCCTCTACCTCGCGCGACAGATCACCATCCTCCACGGCGGCCTCCTCGAGCTCATCGACGACCAGGATGGCGCCACCTTCGAGTTCGTCCTGCCCTCTGCGTAGCGAGGGGTCTTGGGTGTAAGGTCTTCGGTCCCTATTCCCGAATCACCCCCGCAGGAGACCCTTCCAGTCTGCGATGTCGGACGCGCGCGGCAGGAGCAGGTCCGCAAGGCGGGGCGTCTCCGGCCTGCGCGCGAAGAGGATGACGAAGGAGAGCGCGATGAGCAGGTAGCTGGCCGCCGTGGCGATGGCGGCGCCCCAGACTCCGTGCGCCCCGACCAGCCACCACGTCAGCCCAAGCTGCACCGGAAGCAGCGACCAGTTGAGCTTCATCGGAATGTCCGGCCTGGCGAGGTGCCCCGTGAAGTACATCGCCAGCACGCGCGAGGCGTTGTGCGGTAGCCAGCCGCACAACACGACGAGGAAGAGCGGCCCGGACTGGGCGAACTCGCGCCCGTACACGAGGGGGATGAGCGGCACCGCCGCAATGCCGCACACGAACATCGCGCCGCCGACCAGGACGAGCTGGCGGAACGCGCGCGCGCACAGGACCGAGGCCTCCGCGGCCGGAAGGCTGCACACGCGCGCGTACAGCGAACGCGTCAGGGCGGCCGCCGCGATGGCCGACCGCGCGGCGTTCGACGTGGCGAGGTTGTAGATCCCCAGGGCAGCCGGCCCGAGCGACGAGTGCACGATCACCTGGTCCAGGCGCCACGCCAACTCGTTCGCGATGCCGCCGATCCAGATGTCGCGCCCGTAGCGGAGGAACTCCCGCGCGAGCCCCGCACTCGGGCGCGCCCAGATCGGGCCGCTCCTCCCGATCAGCCGTGCCAGCACCGGCGCACCGCATCCCATGATCGCGAAGTAGGCGACGACGAGGGGCGTGATGGGCTCGCCGGAGCCCGCGCGCCGCGCCACCACGATCAACCCGATCACCGCGAGGCTCTGCACCAACTGGTAGCAGACCTCGAACGTCGAGCGCAGCCGCACGTCACCCAGCCCCACGAGGATGCCGTACGCCACGGCGAGGTAGATTTGGAAGGGCAGGGCGGCGCAGACGAGCGCCAGGTGGAGGGGATCCACCTCCGCGAAGGCGGTGTGCGCGAGAAGTGGCCGCGCGAGGTGGCAGGCGATCCCGAGCCCCCAACCCGCCGCCACGGCGACGATCACGCCGATGGTGTGGACCTCCGCGAGCCGCGACCGGTCCCGCGCGCAGAACACCTGCGCCGCAAGCGCCGCGCCCATGTTGGCCAGCCCGAGCAGGAGGCTGCTGAGGACGAAGGTCGCGTACACGTAGCGGCCGCGCCCGTCCGCGCCGAGCATGCGGCTCAGGACGATGCCGCCCGCGAGGGAGATGGCGAGCACGGCGACCTGCGCCGCCATGTCGAACGCCGAGTTCGCGGCGACTCCGGGCCGCGGTGACCGCGAACCGCCGTCGGGGCCGGTGGTGCTCACGTGGTGGGGGCGCCCCGCGCCGCCGGGCTCGCAGGCACTACGGCCGCAGGTTGCGCACGGCGTCCAGGACGCTGGGCGTGACGACCGTGCCCTCGTCGATCAGGAGGGGCCTGCGCTGCAGGACGGCCTCGCGCAGGTCCTCGACCGTGAGGACCGCGCGGCGGCGGAACATCGGCCCGAGGCGGTGCTGCTCCGCGAGGGCGCGGATCTTCGCGCGCCGCGCCTCGTACTTGCCCGGCAGGGGCTGCGACGCGAGGAACACCCGCACGCACTCGCGCAGCACCAGCTCCCCCGCGACCATCGATCCGAGGCATAGCGCGTTCGCCCCGCCGTGCTCGCGCGCGAGCTTCGCGGAAACCGGGTCGTTCGCCACCGCGGCGAAGACGCCATGGTGAAGGTTGGCGATCATGCCGCTTCCATATCCCGCCCCGTCGACGAAGATGCCGAAGGCGAACCCGCCGAGCCCGAGCTCCGCCGCAGCGGGCGCGACATGGTCGGAGAGGTCCGCGGCGTCCTCGCTGCGGCAGCCGAAGTCCGTCGTTTCGTGCCCGGCGGCGCGCAGGTCCCCCTCGATCAACTTCTTCAGCCGAAAACCCGCGTGGTCCGAGGCGAGTGCGATCTTCATGCGTGGGCCGCGCCCCCTGAGCGCGCACGGAAGATCAGCCGCCACCGGGGCCGAAGCCGCAAGGCGGGAGTGGGGAGGAGGTTCGGCAGGGGTTCTCCCCGCAAAGAACGCAGAGGAGGGCGCTTGCACAGGGGACACAGTGGACACGGGAGACCTCTGGAACTGGGGGGGCGCCGTCTCGGCGCCCCGATGGGGGTGCTCCGGAGAAGGGCGGCCGGGCGGGACACCCTCCGACCCGCGAAAAAGTGTTACCCATGTCCTGACCCAAGTGGGTTGCCTATGTCCTGGCTGATCCGGGACCCGGCGCCCCGCGCCACCATCCCCCCTTCCCTTGCGCACAGGTGGGGGCGGGCTGAGTCTGGACGCGTTGGCCGAGACACATAAACGACGACTTGGACGTCCCCCTCCCTAGTGACCCCTTCGAAGAACAACCTTCCCCTGCTTGAGGCGGCGCCGCGCGCGGCGCGGACGCTGACGTTCATCCCCCTGGGCGGAATCGGCGAGTTCGGCCTGAACTGCGCCCTGTACTGCTGCGAGGGGGAGATGCTGATGGTCGACTGCGGCCAGATGATGCCGAGCGACGAGATGCCCGGCGTGGACGCGGTGATCCCGGACATGGCGTTCGTGCGCGCCAATGCGAAGGAGCTCGCCGGCCTGTGGATCACGCACGCGCACGAGGACCACATCGGCGCGCTCCCCTATGTCCTGCCCATGCTGCCGCCGAACCTCCCGATCTATGCGGGGGAGTTCGCCGCCGCGCTCCTGAAGGAGAAGCTGCGCGAGTACAGGCTCGACCCGGACATCCGCGTGTACCAGGCCCGCAGGCGGTACCGCGTCGGCACCAAGTTCGAGGTCGAGCCGATCGCCGTGACCCACTCGATGCCGGACTCCTATGCGGCCGCGATTCGGACCCCGGCCGGGGTGGCGATCCACAGCGGGGACTACAAGATCGACCCCTCCCCCCCGGACGGCGTGGCGTTCGACCACTACGCATTCGCGCGCTACGCGGAGGAGGACGAGGATGGGGTGCTGCTTCTCGTCGGGGACTCGACGAATGTGGACCGGCGCGGCTCCTGCCCGAGCGAGGCGGAGGTGATCCCGCGGCTCTCGCAGCTCATCGCGGACGCGCGCGGCCAGCTCGTCGTCTCGTGCTTCGCGAGCTCGGTCCACCGCGTGCAGTCGATCATGAGGATCGCGGCGGAGTGCGGCCGCACCGTGTTCGCCGCGGGGCTGAACATGGAGCGCACCATCCGGGTCGCGCGGGAACTCGGCATCCTGGAGATCCCCTGCGAGTACAAGGACGACCTGCGGGGGATCGAGTCGGTGCCGCGCAACCGGCGGCTGGTGCTCACGACGGGCTCGCAGGGCGAGCCGCTCTCCGGCCTGTCCCGCATCTCCCTTGGCGCGCACAAGCACGTGCGCATCCAGCCGGGGGACACCGCGATCCTCTCCGCGCGCATGATCCCCGGCAACGAGCGCTCGATCTACAACATCATCAACAACCTTTGCAGGGCGGGGGTGACCGTGCACGACGAGCGCTCGACGCCGGGCATCCACGTCTCCGGCCACGCCTACCGCGACGACGTGAAGCACCTGATCAACCTGACGAACCCGCGTTTCCTTGCTCCGGCGCACGGTGAGCACCGCCAGCTCCTCATCCACCGCCAGATCGCGCTCGAACTCGGCATGGAGGACGACGAGATCGTCATCCTGGAGCCCGGACAGGTCCTGTCCGTCTCAGCCGACAGCGCGCGCGTCATCGGCAAGGTCGCCCACGGGCGCGTGCTCGTGGACGGCAAGGGGATCGGCGACGTGGGGGAGGTCGTCCTGCGCGACCGCAAGCACCTGAGCGAGGACGGCATGGTGCTGGTCACGGTGGCGATCGACCGCGAGACGGGGGAACTCGTCAGCGGACCGGACATCATCTCGCGCGGGTTCGTCCACGAGGACGAGAGCCGCGACATGCTGGAGGAGGCGCGCCGCCTCGTCGTCGATGCCATCAACGCCGAGGAGCCCGAGTCGCGCGAGGACACGAGCGTCATGCAGGCGATGCTGAAGAAGGAGCTCCGAAGATTCTTCAAGCAGAAGACGGAGCGCTTCCCGGTGATCCTCCCCGTCGTGCTCGAGGTCTGACGATGCCCAAGCCCCCCTGGCACCGGATCGCGGTCGCGGCCCTCGTCGAGCGCGACGGCCGCTACCTCGTCAGCCAGCGCCCCGAGGGGGGCTGGGGCGCGGGCATGTGGGAGTTCCCCGGCGGCACCGTGGACGAAAACGAGGACCCGCGCGTCGCCCTCGCGCGCGAGTGCATGGAGGAGGTCGGCGTCACCGTCGAGGTCGGGGACATCTACGAGGTCGCCTCCCACCATTACGACTTCGGCATGATCGTGCTGCTGTTCTTCCGCTGCCGGATCCTGGAAGGGGAGCCGCGGCCGATGGAGGACAACCCGGTCGATTGGCTCCACCCGGAGGACATGGCCCACCGGCCATTCCTCCCCGCCGACATCCCGATCATCGCCCTCCTGGAGAGCGAGCCCGCGCACTGGCGCCCCGCCCGAAGGGTGATGGACTGACCGTTTTTTCACTGCCGGGTTTCGGGTTGTTTGGGTTCCGACCACGAGTCACGATTCGCGAACGCGCCCCTCATCCCGGGGGGGCGGCGTCCCGCCGCCCTTGGGGCGTTGCTTCGATTTCAACGGGGCGCCGAGACGGCGCCCCCCCACCACCCCAGTAATGAGCGCTGCCGGGGGGGCGGCGTCCCGCCGCCCTTGGGGCTTTGCTTCGATTACACCGGGGCGCCGAGACGGCGCCCCCCCCACCACCACAGTAGTGAGCGCTGCCGGGGGGGGGCGTCCTGCCGCCCTTGGGGCCTTGGCTTCGATTTCAACGGGGCGCCGAGACGGCGCCCCCCCACCACCCCAGTAGTGAGCGTTGCCGGGGGGGCGGCGTCCCGCCGCCCTTGGGGCTTTGCTTCGAATTCAACGAGGCGCCGAGACGGCGCCCCCCACCACCACCACAGCAGTGAGCGTTGCCGGGGGCGGCGTCCCGCCGCCCTTGGGGCCTTGGCTTCGATTTCAACGGGGCGCCGAGACGGCGCCCCCCCCACCACCACAGGAGTGAGCGTTCCCCGGGGGGGCGGCGTCCCGCCGCCCTTGGGGCTTTGCTTCGATCTCACCGGGGCGCCGAGACGGCGCCCCCCCGATTGCTAGTGACCCCCCGAGTGCTGGTGACCCCCGGATTGCTCGACCCCCCGGGTCGCCCATGACCGAGTTGTGGAGCGGATTGCCCTGTCGCGAAAGCAAATCCGCAGGGGCACGGTGCATTCCCGCGTTCGACGCGTGCTACTCGCAATTGACGGCTTGACGGGCTGCAACCCGACGCGTGCGATGGTGGGTGGTGGCAAGGCAGGGGCCCCTGCTGTTTCCGCGCTAGCACTCTGGAAGGGAACGATCCCATGACAATCTGGTGCCGGACCATCGTGACTGTTCTCGCCGCGTTTCTGGTATCGTTCGCGGCGATTCTGCCGGCGCAGGAACTCCCACCCGGCCGCTCCACCGCCGGGATAACGGAACCGGGGACGACTCGCTATCCGGGCAACGGGCTTCGCTACATTGATGGCTACACCGGGCCCCCCGTTCTGACGCGTGTCGGGCGGACGGCGCGGTTCCCCGGCACCTCGTGGATTCTGGCCGTGACGGAGGACGACCCCGCAAGGTTCGCATGGTTCGACGCGAGTTCCGCTGTCGCGGCTCCGACGTTGGTGACGCAGGGCACCCTTGAGGGGGTGGGCGGGGGCTACCTGCACTTTGTCGTCATGGATGGCAGCCGCGCATGCCTGTACGTGGGCGCGAACGACTTCACTTCCACCATCACCAAATACACCCTGGGCGGCCCGGGTGGCATTCCGCAGCGCGTCGGCAAGATTGACCTCCCATCGAAGATGTCCGCGTTCGAGATCGACGAGAGCGCCGGGGAACTTGTCGCCGTGTACATCACCGGCCATATCGCAAAGTACGCCGTGGGCGGGAGCGCGGACCTGCCGACGCTTGTCGGCACGGCGGCGCTGCCCGAACCGTTCAACTACCAGTATGGTCCCGGGAGTGCCAAGCTCCTCGTGGATGGCCCGTCCCGGACCTGCATCATGGCGGAGACCTCGGGGTTCCGCGTCTGCCAGCTTGGCGCCCCCGGCTCACCCCCCACCGCCGCCGCACGGATCGAGTTTGGCGAGGGACACACCTGGACTGGTGCGACATGGATCGAGCCGGGCAAGTCGGCGCTCTTTTCGACCCGGGATGGCGGCGATGGACGGCGCCTCTCTCGGGTGGAGGTTCCCTCACCGGGTGCCGCCCCGATTCACATCAAGTCGGGCCCGCTCCCGGACACACCCGTGGGCTCGAGTGATCTCTCCACCGACGCCGGTGCGGGGCGCGTCTGGCAGGTGGGCCAAAGCTCAGTCAACGGATCGGACCTGATTTTCCGACGCATCATCCCCGGCTCGGGGACAACCCCAGCAAGCGTCGAGTCCGAGTGGGTCAACCCCACCGGGAGCGGCATGTTTTCATACCCCAGCCTGCGCGATCGATTCCATGTCATCCCCGGACTGCGCCGTGCATTCTTCATGAACGACAGGCCGGATTTACTGTTCGGCACGGGCGGTTCCTGCCTTGTGGCGTGCGTCGCCCTCGACACGCCGACGGGCGCGCCCCTCGGGTTCCCGTATGTGACGTTCAAGTCGGCATCCCAGCCCGTGCAAACGCTCACACACGACCCGGGGACGGGTTACAGCTATGCAGTCATGCCCGGAACGCCTCGCGTTCTGGTCAAGTTCAGGTCCGATGATCCCGGGGCCCCCATCACCGTGGCCGGATCGCTCGACCTGACTCCATACGCCATAGGGTTCTCCGACTTCGCCATCGATTCGAGCATCGGGGTCGGGTATCTGCTCGGCCTGGACCGGATCATCAAGATCGATCTGGGTGCCGGCCAGTCGGCCCCGACGGTCCTGTCCGAGCTAGCCCTTGCAGCCTCCGAGCGCCCCGTCTCCAAGCCGCTCCTGATCGATCCGGAGGGGCGGTACGGATTCTACGTGTCCTACGATCAGGCCGTGTTCGAATGGAACATCCGCAAGGTCCGGTTGGATGGTGGCGGCGCGATGCAGATAGTCTCTTCGCTCCCGATCCCTACGGGAACGGGCGGAGCAGTCCTGCTCGGATATGACGCGTTGCACCATCGCCTGATCGTTGGGACCGAGGGGACGCGCGTTGCCATCGTCGAGGCGGGGGACGGGGATGCGGCGCCCACCTTCGGCGCATCCACGTCCACGGGTACCTATATGGACTACACCATCGCATTTTCCTCAGCCACGTTCGACCCCGTGGGGAGGACGCTCGAGTTCGGCACGAACCGCTACCAACCGCCCCCGCGGCCCTATGGGTATGGGACGTTGCTGCCCCACCCGCAGGTGGTCCGCGTGGAGATTCCAGCCGACGGCGGCGCGCCGGTGCTTCTCTCGAACCTGCATATGGGAGGTGACTTCTACGGCCTGACGAGCATGGTCGCCTCACCCCGTGACCGGCGCGCCTGGAGCGCCACCGCAGTCGCCAACAAGCTCGTGCAGTTCGACCTTGATGACCCCCAGACGACCGCCACCGCCCTGCTCGAAATCGCCGGCCCCTCCGTCATCGAGCCCTACCTTGCGACGTTCGACGACGACTCCGGCATCGCGATGTTCGCGTCCCCATCGTCGCGCACGTACTCGACGACCTTCTTTCGCGTCGCCACTCGCCCCGACCTGCGCGGTGCCATGCGCGGAACCCGGTTCCACCTCGATGGGCACACCCAGGTGACGCACGCGCACCTGTGGAGCCATGCCGACTTGGGAAGCGCGAGGCTGGCGATCTACTCGGACACGAACCCGCGCGTGCTGGCGTGGAGCTCCGGCGTGGTCCCCGTCACGGTGGACGAGGGGGCGCTCAGCGTGCCGATCTCCGGGGGGACGCCCAGCGGGCTCGTGCTCGGTGCGGGGGACTACTGGCTGTGCTGGCAGATCGACACGGCTGCCGGCGTGCCCAGCCATGCCCCCGGGGGGTCCGGCGATTCGTTCTCCCTTGCGATGCCGTTCGGCGCGCCGCCGCTGTCCTTCCCCGCATCGGCCGCGACTCCGACGGCGGACCGATGGACGGCGTGGGTCAGCCTGAACGGCGCGTCCGAGGCCGCGACATGGACGACTTATGAGTGAGCCTTAACCGGGGGGGCGGCGTCCCGCCGCCCTTGGAGCCTTGGCTTCGATTTCAGCGGGGCGCCGAGACGGCGCCCCCCCGGATTCATCTCCCCCCCGGATTTGTTGCCCCCCCTCACGCGGCCCGCGTGCGGGCCGCGCGTGCTTGATCAAGGCCGAGGATTTCGCCTCCGCCGATGGGTAGCCGAAACCCCCACTTCGGCAGCGTCTCGATCAATTCTCCCGGGTGGGCCGGTTCGCGGCCGAGGAGTGCGCGTTCCATCTCGCGGCGATGGTAGAAAAGCTGCTGTTCCTCGCGCGGGACGTCACCCCAGAGGCGAAGGACCAGGTCATTCTTCGCGATCCCGGAAGTCCCCGCCTCCGCCAGCGCGAGCAGGAAGTCGAAGCGCAGCGGGGGCAGGCGCACCTCCCGGCCCTCAAACCGGACGAGGCCGGTCGCCGGGTCGGCAAACTCGAGCCGAACGGTTGCCCGGCCGGGCCGTGAAACAGGCACAGGGTCGACAGCAGGGGTGGGCTGTTCGACGGGTGGTTGCCGGGCCGGCTCGGGCCCCTGGGCGCGATGGCGACCAAGCGCACCGGAAAGCCGCCGCGCAAGGTTCGCCACCACGGGGCGCCGGTAGTGGTCCGCTAGGCCCGCGATCAGTTCGAGCTGCCAGGCGGCCTCCGACGAGAGTTCCTCGAGCGTCCCGCCGAGCAGCCCGTGGCGTTCCTCCGCGCCATGCACGCCATCCTCGCCAAGGAGCGTCTCGACGACGAGGGCTCGTGCGGCGGCGGAGGGCGCCGGTGGCTCCATGCCGGCGCGCGCCCGGCCCAGTGCATCCCGCGAGGTCCTGATGCGCCGCCACGCCCGCGTCTCCTCCGGGCGCACGCCCCTCTCGTGGCCGGGGAACCAGCCGGGGACGCCCTCGCAGGCCATCAGCACGAGGCTGAAGGAGGCCGCATCGTCCGCCGTCCCCCAAAGGATGCGCGCCCATCGGGCTGCGAATGCAGCGCGGCAGCCACCGCGCGCCACGGCGCGCCCGGCGCCCGTCAGGCGGTACACCGCGCCCGCGTCCGTCTTCCACAGGCCGAGCCTGGTGCCCTCCGCGAGCAGCAGGTCCAGTTCCTCCCCCGGCGGGGGCGTGATCAGGGCACCTGCGAGCCGACGAAGTTGGAGTGCCTGCGCGGAACCATCCGCGGAGAACAGCCACGCGAGTGATTCGAGTGAGAGGCGGCGGAGCGGGGGCTCCGCCGTGCGGGACGACATCGGTCCGAAGAGCGCTGCATGCAGCCGCCGGGCCTCCGCCTCCCCCCGCGCAAGCGCCAGCGACCAGCCCTCGGCCCCGGACCCGCGCGGGCGCCCGGCCCGTCCACCCGCATTGGTGAAGCTCGCGCGGGTCAGCGGCGAAGTCGCGAACCCGTCCGAATCCCCCCGCGAGGCCGCGACCTCCGGCCAGTGCAGCACGACGTCCGCCCGCAGGTTCACCCCCTGAGCGAGCGTCGGCGTCGCCACGATCACCTTGAGGCGACCCTCTCGGAAGGCATCCTCGACCATCGTCCGGCAGGCCTGAGGAAGCTCACTCGTGTGGACCGCGACACCCGCGGCCAGCATTGGCTGGAGCGCGAGGGCGGCAGCACCCCAGCCAGTTGCGTCAAGCATGTTTGCATGCGACAAGCATTGTTTGTTGACCAAGAACGCGGACAACGCGGCCCCCAGATCCCAAGCCATCCTACGAGTGGGAACGAACACGATCACCCGGCGCCCCGTCGCGCAAAGCCAATGAACAAAGGCCTCGATCCCTCGTTCCAACCCATCGGGAAGGAAGTTGGGCGCAGCATCGGACTCGCCGGACGACCAATGAATGATGCGGTGCGACAAGTCGAGCACGCCCTCGCGCAGCGGGATCGGGCGGGACTCGCTCCGAAGGATCGGCAGCCCGAGCCATGCCGAGATCTCCCCCGGCGCGTCCAGACAGGAGGACATCGCGACGATGGATGGCCGCTGTGGCCGCGAGGCCAGCATTTCGATCAGGGCGCATTCGATCACGCCCCCGCGCGAAGCGTCATGGACCACTTGAACTTCGTCCAGGACGAGGACGCCCAGGCGGTGCGCCAACGGCCCGTCCTCGCGGAGGAAGGCCAGTCCCTTCTCGTAAACCGCGACGACGCAATCGACGTCCCCCCGGGCGACGGCCTCGTCGTCGCTGCGTGCCTCGCGGCTGGTCAGCGCGACGGCCAGGCCGGAATCCTCCGCGGCGGAGGCCAGGAGCCGGTGCAGTTCGCACGCCAGGGCCCGCGTCGGCGCGAGCAGCATCCCCACGCGTCCCCGGGCCACGGCGGAGAGCATCGCCAACAGCCCCACGACGGACTTGCCGGAGCCTGTCGGCGCGAGCACGAGCCCCGACCCACCCTCGAGCAGTTCACCCCGGCGCAGGAGCTCCTCCTGCGCGGGGAAAAGCCCAGATGGCACGAGCCTTCGCGCGACAGATTCCAGCGCTTCCGGCCAGGCGTGCATGCCGGGCAGGTCACCAGAGGCTGGTTGCCGGTGGATCTGCATGGTTTGCCTCCTCTTTGCGGGGACCCGTGGGGGACACGGGTTCATGGGAGACATGGGGCCATGTCAGGCTCCGTGGGTCAAGAGCTGACTTCGCTTTTTCTTCGCTTTTGATTTCCGGAGTTGGGGATCGGGTTGTGGATGGATTGGGGCCGGAGGCCGGGGGCTGGGGACCATGCGGGCGGCATCCTGCTCGCCCGTATGGGGTTTCTCCGAAGCGATCATGCCGTCAGGATGTCGCCCCGGGGGAATGAACGTGTCTCGCACGGTTCGACTCCGGGTCGCGAACCACGATTCCCGTTCCTTTCCCCTTTTGACTTTGGCCGGGCGGGGGTAGGCACTCGGTCCAGACTCCCGGGGACACGTCCCGGCGGATGGAAGCGATGCAACTGATCAGGCTCGGCGCGGCGGTCCTCAACCAGACCCCCTTCGCGTGGGAACAGAACAAGGCGAACATCCTGCGCGCGATCGCCCTGGCGAAGGCCGAGGGCGCGGGCATCCTCTGCCTGCCGGAGATGTGCGTGACGGGCTACGGGGTCGAGGACTCGTACCACTCCCCGGGGCTGCTGGAGATGGCGTGGCGGGTCGTGCGGGAGATCCTGCCCGCGACGGAGGGCATCGTCGTCACGCTCGGCATGCCGCTGCTGTACCGCAACGCGCTCTTCAACACGGCGTGCCTCGCGGCGAACGGGGCCGTGCACGGGTTCGTTGCGAAGCGGGTCCTCGCCGGGGACGGCATCCACTACGAGCCGCGCTGGTTCAAGGCGTGGCCGCCGGGGGTGCGGGGGGAGGTGGCGCTGGATGGCCGCACCTATCCCGTGGGGGACGTGTGGTTCAACTGCGGCGGGGTGAGGATAGGCTTCGAGATATGCGAGGATGCGTGGGTCGCGACGCGTCCCGGGGGCTACCTGGCGCAGATGGGCGTGGACGTGATCCTGAACCCGAGCGCGAGCCACTTCGCCTTCGGCAAGTTCGACGTGCGCAAGCGCTTCGTCCTTGAGGGATCGCGCGCATTCTCGGTCAGCTACGTGTACTCGAACCTCGTCGGCAACGAGTCGGGGCGGGCGATCTACGACGGCGGGGCGATCATCGCGAGCGGCGGGCACCTGCTCGCGGCGGGGCCGAGGTTTTGCCACCGCGACGTGGTGCTGACGACGGCGGACGTGGACCTGCACGCCACGCGCATGACGCAGGCGCGCACGGCGAGCTTCAAGCCGATGATGGAGAACGAGCCGGAGAACTGCGTGCGCGTGGACTTCGAGTTCCCGCGCGAGCTCCCCCCCGCGCGGCGGGAGGCCCCCGCGGCGTGGGAGTCGGGCGAGTTCCAGAAGGAGGAGGAGTTCGCGCGCTCGGTCGCGCTCGGGCTGTTCGACTACATGCGCAAGAGCCGGAGCGAGGGCTTCGTCGTTTCCCTCAGCGGTGGCGCGGACTCCGCCGCGACGGCGAGCCTCGTCGCGATGATGCTCGCCTTCGCGGAGGCGGACCTCGGTGGCTTTGATGCCCTGCGGGAGCGGCTTGCCTATTCGCGGCGCCTTTCGGGGGCGGCCGAGCACGCGGACCTGCTGCGCGAGCTGCTCCTGTGCGCCTACCAGCGCACGGAGAACAGCACGCAGCGCACGCTCGATGCCGCGCGCGCCGTCGCCTCCGGCATCGGGGCCGAGTTCCTCGTCTTCGACGTAGGCCCCATCGTGAAGGCGTACGTCTCGATGGTGGAGGGCGCCATTGGGCGCGCGCTTTCCTGGGAGGGGGACGACACCGCGCTGCAGAACATCCAGGCCCGCGTGCGCGCCCCGGGCGCGTGGATGCTCGCCAACCTGCGCAACGCCCTGCTGTTGTCCACCAGCAACCGCAGCGAGGCGGCCGTGGGCTACGCCACGATGGACGGGGACACCTGCGGGGGCCTGAGCCCCATCGCGGGGATCGACAAGGCGTTCCTGCTGGAGTGGCTGAAGTGGGCGGCGGAGAAGGGGCCCGAGGGCTTCGGCCCGATCCGCGCCCTGCGCGCCGTCACCGCCCTGCCCCCCACCGCCGAGCTGCGCCCCCCGGAGAGCGGCCAGACCGACGAGGCCGACCTGATGCCCTATCCCATCCTCGACGAGATCGAGCGCGCCGCGATCCGCGACAAGAGGACCCCGCTCGAGGTGTTCCGCCTGCTGTCCACGCGGCACCGCGACCTCGCGCCGCAGACGATCGCCGAGTGGGTCGAGCGCTTCTTCCGCCTGTGGTGCCGCAACCAGTGGAAGCGCGAGCGCTACGCCCCGTCCTTCCACCTCGACGACGAGAGCCTCGATCCGAAGACATGGTGCCGCTTCCCGATCCTGTCGGGGGGCATGGCGCGGGAGCTGGACGAGATGCACGCGCACGTCCGCGCGCTGGAGGGGAAAAGGTGAAGCAGTCACGGGGTTCCGGCACGACGCACATCCTGGGCGAGGGGCGGCACCTGCGGCTGATCGAACGCGCGGGCTGGGAGTTCGCCGAGCGCCGCGACACCGTCGGCGCCGTGTGCGTCGTCGCGCGCACACCGAGCAACGCGCTCCTCATGCTTGAACAGTACCGCGAGCCGTTCGAGACGCGTGTGATCGAAATCCCCGCCGGGCTCATCGACTTGAACAGGGACGGCTCCGCCGAGGCGGCCGAGGACGCGGCGCGCCGCGAGTTGCTCGAGGAGACCGGCTGGGACGCGGGGCGCATGGTGTCCCTGGGGGGCGGCCCGACCAGCGCCGGCGTCAGCAACGAGCACGTCGAGTTCTTCCTCGCCGCGGACCTGCGCCACGTCGGCCGCGGCGGCGGCGTCGGCAACGAGGCGATCACCGTGCACGAGGTCCCGCTCGCCGACGTCCGCGCATGGACGATGGCCAGGCGAGACGCCGGCTGCGTCGTGGACCCAAAGATATGGGCGGGGCTCTTCCTCGCCGCCGAATGGGACCGCGAATTGGTGGCTGAAGTCATGGGGTGGGGGAGATGAGATGGGAGCGGGCCTTCTCCGAGAGGCCGGTCGACTAAGTTCCCTTTGTGCACTTGTTCGAGCGCTACTTTGGCGCCTGGTTCCTTTGGTCCGTCGGTCCCGACGAACTTGCCGCCGACGGCAACGGCACCTACCTCGTCGAGTATGATCCCACCAATGGCACCTTGAGCGCAGGCAACATCATCTTCTCGCAGAAGAAGGCGCCCGCGTACTGACGGAGAGCACGGGCGGGACCCGCCCCCCCCCGCCTCACCTCCCGTACGCCTTCCGGCCCTCGCGGCGCGAGCCCTCCACCACGTAAGTTCCTTCGGCGTGGAACGACACCGTAATGGTGCCGTCGAGGTCGGTGCGCCAGATGTCGGCGCCGAGGCCGCGCAGCCGCGCGACGACGCCCGGGTCCGGGTGGCCGAAGTTGTTCGTCGTGCTGCAGCTCATGATGGCGGCGCGGGGGAGCGTCGCCGCGGCGAATGGCGCGGTTGTCGATGACGCCGAGCCGTGGTGCCCGGCCTTGAGCACGTCCACGCGCGTTGCGAGTCCCGCCGCGAGGATGTCGCGCTCGGCGGATTCCTCCGCGTCCCCCGTCAGCAGGAGCGTCCCCCCGCCCGGGGCGCGTACCAGCAGCACGAGCGAGCCCTCGTTGCGCTCCGGGTTTGTTGCGGTGAACTCCGGCGTGGGGTGGAGCACCTCGACAAGGGTGCCGTTGGCGCCGAGCGCGAGGCGGTCCCCGCGCTCGATCCTGCGGAGGGGGATGCCGCGCGCCTCCGCGGCCGCGACCAGTTCCGCCGCGCCCTCCGATCCCGAGGGGATCGCGTTCACGAGCAGCTCGCGCGCGCCTGCCTCCTCCAGGACCTCCGGCATCCCGCCGATGTGGTCGAAGTCGGCGTGCGTGGCGGCGATCCAATCCAGCCGTTGAACTCCGCGCAGGCCGAGCCACCGCGCCGCGTCCCCGTCCGGCCCGGCGTCCACGAGCGCCCGCGCGCCATCGGGCGTCTCCAGGAGCACCGCGTCCCCCTGCCCCACGTCGATGAAGGTCGCGCGAAGCACGGGGGCATCCCGGAGCCCCGACCTGACCAAGAGCGCGGCGGGAACCAGCACGACGGCCACCGCGATGGTCCCTCGCAGCGCGAACCGGAGGGGGACTCGCTCGACGGCCCATGGCGAGGCGAGAATGGCCACGAGCCAAAGCGCGGTCGCCGCGGCCGGCCAGTGCGCCCCCTCGGCCACGGCGAACCCTGGTGCGGCCAACCAACCGGCCACCCCCCCGATCCAGTCCACCGGCCAGGCGAGGACCCCGAGCACGAAGCCGCCCACCGCGGGGAAGGCGGCGCCGAGCAGCGAGGCGATGAAGCCCGCGACGATCACCAGCCCCGCGGGCACGGAAAGGAGCGCGTTCGCGAGCGGGGACACGAGCGAGACCTGGCCGAACCAGGAGGCGAGGATCGGCGTCGCGGCGAGCTGGATCGCCAGGGAGATGGCGGAGCACTCGATCAGCGCCAGCAACGCCCTGCCGGAACGCGACCAGCCGATCCTGCGCCCCAGCGTTTCCTGGAGCCGTATGCGCCACGGCTCGGCCAGCACGAGGACCAGCGCGCAGAGGAACGTGAGCTGGAACTCGATGGTGTGCAGGGCGGCGGGGTCGGGCACTGCGAGGAGCAGGAATGCAACGGAAAGGCCGGCAAGGCTGTCCACGGGACGGTCGATGAACTCCCCCGCAACGGCGAAGAAGAGCAGCAGCGCGGCACGCAGCACGGGCGCCTCCATGCCCGCGACACCCGCGAAGAGGATGAGCGCAGAGCAGAATGTCGCGGCGCGGACCCATGGCGGCAGCCCGAGGAAGCCCAGAAGCCTGAGCGTGAGCATCCCGACGAGCATGGTGTGCAGGCCGCTGACCGAGAAGATGTGCACGAGCCCGGTGCGCTGGAAGTCCGCGTACACTCCCCGGGGGAGCCCCTCCGTATCGCCGAGCATCATGGCGGCGAGGAGCGCGCCGCGCCCGTCCGGGGCGGCCGCGTGCACGGAGGCCAGCAGGGCGGCGCGCATGCGCTCGGCGGCTCCCCACGCTGCGGTGCGGATTCCGCCCCATGCACCGTCGCGGGCGCTGATGCCGCGCGCCTCGAAGGAGATCACCGCGCCGCGCGACCTCGGGTGGCGGTCGATGGAATCCGCGCCGATCGCGTGCTCGAGCTCCCGCGCGCGGCCCGTGAACGCGATGCGCTCTCCCGGCAGGAACTTCGATGTCGCGAGGCGCGGCGGGACCTGGACGGGAATGGGAGCGGCGTGCGCCGTGCGTGCGCCCCCGGTGGCGAGGGTCGCCCCGGGAGATAGCCAGACCGTCGCCGATGCGCCACGGTCGGCGGCCCGGGAAACGACACCGGAAACCTCCGCGTAGCGGGCAAGACGGAGCTGGTGCTCATCGATCCATGCCCGGGACGAGTTCGCCGCGCGCAGGGCCCGCGACTCCCCGTGGGCGCCGAGGAGGGCAAACGCCGCAACCCAGGCGACCATGGCGACATGGCGGCGGTCGAGGGCGGCGACGAAGAGGCCCGCCGCGACGAGCAACGCAGCAAGGAGCGGCTGCGGGGGGAGCGACCCGAGCGCGGCCGCCACGCCCTGCCCGGCCATGAGCGCCGCGGCGGCCGCGAACGCCGGTCGCGGCAGGGGCCATCGCGAAATCGCCTGATCCTCCATGCCGTGAGAACTCCCCGTGTCCGACGCGCGGGCTCAAGGCGCATCCTGCGAACGGGGCGGCGGGACGCCGGGACGGCGCCTCCCGGGTGTGCTGCCCAACGCGCCCGGGGGGGTGGCGTCCCGCCGCAGCAATCCATCATTGGCACGGGTCGCGGGCTGGACGAACCTCCGGCCACGCGATGCAGGGCAACCCCGGAGACCATGACCGACACGCGCGACAGCCTCCCCTTCGAGGACACGATCCGCAGCCTCCTCGACCAGCGGCGCTGGAGCCCGGAGGGGCGCTCGATCATGGAGATCGCGCTGCACTCCGGGGTGCGCACGCGCGCGAACTGGCTGGTGCCGGGGCTGGGATGCATCGCCGCGATCGGCACGCTCTTCCTCTTCCGCACGTCGGCGGCGGCGCAGGACGGCTTCTTCGCCGTTTTCGGGCGCATCTTCATCTTCGACTATCTCCTGTTCCTCTTCGGCTGGGTCTCCGGATGGAACATGTCCCGCCGCTGGCGCGAGAACCCTGAGCTGATCGAGGAGCTGACGCTGACGCCGATCCGGCCGGCGCACACGCTGCTCGCGGCGTCGAGCGGCCTGCTCGGCGTGTGGGCGTATGTCATGGCCGCCGTGTTCGGCGCGGAGGTCATTTTCTTCTTCGTCGGCAAGTTCCTCCAGATTCCGGCGGACGGCACCTGGGGGGCGGGGGACGCGTTCGGTCTTTTCCTGGACACGACGATCATAACCGTCCTCGCCCTGCCGTCGCTGGCTGCGCTGGCGCTGTTCCACTTCCAGTCCGTGAAGCTGGCGCACGCGATGTTCGCGCTCGGTGCGCTGCCGCGGGTGCGGCTCGGCGCGCTCGCGATGAACAACTTCCTGCTCATCGCCGCCTATGTCGTGGTGCTGTCGATGGTGGGCTGCCTGGTGGCGGGGATCGCGTGGATTCCGCTGGCGATCGTCGGCTCATCGATCAGTGGATCGAGCATGTTCCGGGGGAATGTTGCGGTCGAGGTGTCGTGGCTGCTCGCGAGCATCCCCGGGCTGGCGGCGGTGGGGATGATGAAGGGGAAGATCGCGCGCGACTTCACGGTGCAGTTCGGCCGCCGCTGGGTGATGTTCTCTTGGTGGGGGGCCGCGGAGCTCGAGCACCCGTTCCCCTACCCGCAGAACTACGAGGCGGCGGCGACCTCGTGGTCACTGCACCAGATTGCGGATGAGCTGGACCACGCGCCGGACGCATCGCCGACGATCCGGGAGCGGGCGAGGCGCGAGTACATCCGCTCGCTCAGCGTCGTCCAGGGCCTTCGCGGCCAGGTCGCGCAGCCCCCGACGATCTACCGGAGCGCCTCGGCGCCCCCAAGGCTCGCCGAACCCCCGCCGCGCCTCGACAGCCAGCCGGTCCCGGATCCGTTCCGGCACCAGGGCGGCGATGCACCCGCGTCTCCGGAGGCCGGCCGTGAGTGACTTGTTCGGGGGGGGCGAGGATCGCGACTCCCCCGCGGAGCCGACCCCCCGGCGCGAGTCCAACATCGACGGCGCGCCGCGGCCCCTCGCCGAGCGTGCACGCCCCGCGCGCTTGGAGGACCTGCTCGGCCAGGAAAGCCTCGTCGGACCCGATGCACCCCTTGGGCGGCTGATCCGCGCGGGACGACTCCCCTCGATCATCCTGTGGGGGCCTCCCGGAAGCGGAAAGACGACGCTGGCGGGGCTCCTCGCGCAGCACACGCAGGCCGACTTCATCCCCCTCTCGGCGACGAGCTCCGGCATCAAGGACGTGCGCGCCGTGGCGGACCTGGCGAAGAGCAACCGCCGCTTCGGGCGCACGACGCTGCTCTTCATCGACGAGATCCACCGTTTCAACAAGGCGCAACAGGACGCGCTCCTGCCGCACGTCGAGTCGGGGCTGCTGACGCTCGTCGGGGCGACCACGGAGAACCCGAGCTTCAGCGTCATCTCCCCGCTGCTCTCGCGGTGCCGCGTGTACGTGCTCGGGGCGCTTCGGGAGGAGGATCTGGTCGCGCTGCTGGAGCGCGGGCTCGGGCTGCTGAACGGTGAGCGTGGCGCGGAGCCGCTCGCGGCCACGCCGGAGGCGCTGCGCGCGATCGCCGCCCTGTCCGACGGCGACGGTCGGCGCGCGCTCGGCACACTCGAGGTCGCCGCGGAGATCCACCGCACCCGCGCCGGCGGCGGGCCCATCACCGCGGACCACGTCCGCGACGCCATTCAGCGCCACTTCATCTACGACCGCGCGGGCGAGGAGCACTTCAACCTCATTAGCGCCCTCCACAAGACGATGCGCTCCTCGGACCCGCACGCGGCGGTGTACTGGCTGACAAGGATGCTCCAGGCCGGGGAGGACCCGCGCTACGTGGCGCGCCGCATGGTCCGGTTTGCCGCGGAGGACATCGGCCTGGCCGAACCCAACGCGCTGCTCCTCGCGATGGAGGCGCTTCGCGCATACGAGGCGCTCGGCTCCCCCGAGGGCGAGATCGCGCTCGTCCAGTGCTGCCTGTACCTCGCGATGGCGCCGAAGAGCAACGCGGTGTACCGCGCGCAGAAGGCCGCGCAGGCGGAGGTGGAGCGCAGCGGCTCGCTCCCGGTTCCACTCCAGATTCGCAACGCGCCGACGGGACTCATGAAGGACCTGGGCTACGGCGCGGGCTACACGTACGACCACGACGCCGAGGGCGGATTCGCCGCCAAGGATGGCCTCCCCGCGGAGATTGCGGACGCGAAGTTCTACGATCCCGGGCCCCAGGGATGGGAGGGCAGGCGGCGCGATGAACTCGCCGCATGGGACGCCGCGCGCGCCAAGCGGAGGGACGGGAATCGGGGCCTGGGGCCTGGGGGGGGCGTCTCGCCGCCCTGATGGGTCCTGAGGACTCCACAAGACGGTGCGCCGGGACGGCGCACCCCCGGGATTCAATGCAGAGTTGTGTGGGGGGGGCGGCGTCCCGCCGCCCAGAAGAGTCCTGATGAATCCACAACACGCAGCGCCGGGACGGCGCCCCCCCGGGAGTCAATGCAAAGGTGTGGGGGGG
>CAZUCD010000036.1:20112-26436 GCA_964618855.1 uncultured Candidatus Sumerlaeota bacterium | reverse complement strand
CCGCCATCTGGAGCACGGCGAGGTAGTCGAGGATGCGCTCCTTGATCTTGTCCAGGCCGTGGTGGTCCGAGTCGAGGATCCTGCGCGCGCGCTTGAGGTCCAGCTTGTCCTTGGTGGACTTGGTCCAGGGCACGTCGGTCAGCCACTCGAGGTAGGTGCGTGTCACCGTGGCCTCGGGGGACATGGGCGGCATGCGGGTGAAGCGCCGCAGCTCCTTCTCGGCCCGGTCCTTGGCCTCCTTGGGCATGCCGGCCTTCGCGATCGCCTTCTGCATCTCCGCGTGCTCGGACTCCTCCTCCTGGTTAACGCCCAGCTCGCGCTCGATGGCCTTGAGCTGTTCGTTCAGGAAGTACTCCCGCTGGCTGCGGCCGATCTGCGTCTTCACCTGTGAGACGATCTTCTGCTCGAGCTCGAGTATCTGGTTCTCCACCTCGAGGAGCGAATGCAGGAGCATCAGCTTTTCCTCGACGTTCGACGCCTCGAGCACCCGCTGCTTGTCGTCCGCCTTGAGCGCAGTGTAGTGCGCGATGGCGTTGGCGAGCGGCCCCGCCTCGTCGATCTTCCGGATCGTCAGAAGCAGGTCCTCGGGGATCTTCTCGCTGAGGCGCGAGTAGTTCTCGAAGTCACCGAGCGCGATGCGCATCATGGCCCGGGCGCGCTGGCCCTTGAGCTCCTCGGAGGGCTGCCGCACGGTGAGGGCCTGCACGAGCTTGTCGCTCTGCGTGAACTCGACCGAGCGCGCCACGTAGCTCCCCTCGATGAGCACCTTAGCCGAACCGTCGGGGACCCGGAGGACCTGCAGGACCGCCGCGACGGTGCCGATGTTCGACAGGTCCCCCGGCCCGGGCGACTCGGTCTCGACGTTCTTCTGCAGCGTCGTGAAGACGAGCTTGTCCCGCGAGATGGCCTCCTCGATGGCGGCGATGCTCTTCGGACGGATGACAAAGAGGGGCGTGATGCTGTTCGGGAACACGACCATGTCCCGCAGCGGCAGCACCGGGAGGATGGCTGATTCGAAGGAGGGGGGAGGCTGGGAAATGGCCATGTTGGGAGGGGGAACTGGTAGTGGGATGGTCTGCGGGACGTGCTGGCTGTGGAACCGTTACGGCGACGTCGGCTCTTCCTTGTGCTGCTTGCCGAGGGGAATCTTCACCCAGAGGAGCTGTACTGCCGGGGCGTAGTTCTTCCGCCCCCATCCAAAGATACCGAGAATCGGGCCATTGCGCGCGTTGCGCGTGCGCCCCCCTTCGCGCCCTTCCCGGGCACTGTACCACAGCATCCCGCCCACGAGCCGGTGGCGGCGGCGCTCCAGCCACCAACGCGAGGATTCCTCGCCTCCGACCTGCTGGCGCGTCGAGGACCCGGAGTACCCGAGCAGGGCGACGAGGGGTCCGTGCCCGGTCACGAATCCCCCGGGGGACTGCATGCGGTAGGAACTCCACAGGAGCAGTCCGGGGCCGCCGCCCAGGGCGAGCGGTGCAAAAAGATACATGCGGCCCTCCTGCCTTTCCAGGCCTTCCTCGGGTGGGGGCGGGGCCACTTTCAGCCGGATCATCGCCGGGCCGAGGGACCACAGGTGCGTGGCGATGTTCATGCGGCTGTCGAACCGGTCGTTCTCGATCTGCACGCGACTCCAGAACAGTGGGACACCGGAGGCCTTGAGTCGGTTCGGCTGCCCATCGCGACCCGAGGAAGAAGCCGACGCCCAGAATGGATGCCAAACAAGCCGCTCGCGCGTCGTGGTCGCCGGGTCCCTTTCGAAGTCGCGGTCCTCGGAAGCGATGTAGAGCGGAAGGGACACGATCAGGGGTCCCAGGTCGAACCACGAGAAGGACTGGTAGTTGCCGCGCTTCGCCTCCTTGTCGAAGACCCAGGAGTGGCCGGACATCATGATGGGAAGGGCCCACATGAACTGGCTGGAGCCGCCGCGCGCGGGCTCGGACTCCACGACCTGCCATGACTCCTCCGGCAGCGGCGCACCCCGTCTGGGCAGGTCGAGGCCCGAGACGACATCGCTCCCCCCCTTGAAGACGCAGCCTGACGTTGCCACAAGCGTGGCGAGGAGGGCTGTCCTGAGCATGGTTCGGATCGGGTTCATGTCGCCTCTCAGCTCTGCCGGGATGGAGTGCGTTTGGGGCCCGGGCCCCAGAACGGCAAGGGAGAATCGCACGGGGCCGGTCCGCGGGGCGAGTGCGACTGATGCCGCTGTTGGACTTGCGGGCGTGGACAGATTGGTGTCTGATTTCCCTAGGTGCATGGAAACCCCGCGAAAGGCACTCGGATGAAACTGCGATTTGCTTGCGTTCTTGCAGGGCTCGTCTCCTTCGGAGTCCACTCGATCGCCCCGTCACAGACCGTCACCAAGCTGGCACCGATCCAACCCGTGCTGGTCACCCCCGAGGACATGGATTACGCGGCCAGGCTCGCCGACGTCATCGGCGTCCCGAAGATCGGCAACAAGCGGTCCTACCGCTACCAGCATCCCCCGGTGAAGCTGTCCGAATCCGAGCCGGTTTCGACGCTCTACGAGCCACCCGCGGGGATGGATGTTGGAAATCCGCGCAGGACGTTCACACAGGACAACGTCTTTACCGGCCTTGGGGACAACGGTGCCGGGATTCCGCCGGACACGATGGGCGGCGTCGGCACCTCCACCGTGGTCGTCATGATCAACACGCAGGCGCGCGAGGGGACCAAGCCCGCACCGGGCGGCTCACCAACGTGGAGTGCGACAAAAACTCTCAACGCATGGTGGACTTTGAGTGACTCGTTTGATCCTCACGTGATGTTCGACCCAGGATCCAATCGCTGGTTTTCGTGTGTTGCGACGTGGAACGGGATCACCCTCTCAAACAGCATGCTGCACGTCGGCTGCAGTACAACCGCCGGCGACGCCGAGACATTCACCAGGTATACGGTCGATCCCGATGCCGACAACAACGAGTGGGCGGATTATCCACTCATCGGGTTCAACAACACGTGGATGGCGATGACGGCGAACATGTTCGACGGCTCCTTCAACTTCACGGAGACGCGGATGTGGGTGTTTGACAAGTCGCAGCTCGTGGCGGGCGCGGCGACGACGCCGACCCTGATCGCCCCCATCCAGGCCTCCGGCAACGACATCTTCACCTGCGTGCCGGCATACACCTATGGCGCGGAAACCAGCCTTTGGACCGTTTCCTCCGGCTGGACATCCGGGCCGAACAAGGCGCTACAGATTGGCCGCATCACGGGGACCGCTTCGACTCCCTCGTGGGCGCACGTGGGGTTCCTTGCGACACCGACGGTGGCATACAGCTTCTCCGTGCCGGACATGCAGCAGTCAGGCGCGAACGACAACGTGGACGGCGGCGACTTCCGCACCCAGAAGGCGACGTTCTACAACGGCAAGCTCTACCTGACGCACGGCGCCGGATTGCCAGCCGCGTCCCCGGACAGAGCGGCCTTCGCCTGGTACGAGCTGACCCCCTCACCCCTCGCATTGAACCGTGGCGGGGTCGTGGATCCGGGTTCCGCGACGGAGGACAACGCCTACGGGAGCGTTGCTCCGGCGCAAACGGGCGAGGCCGCTCCCCCGCTGATCGGTGGCGCGACGTCCACTTCCGATGCCTCGTTCCTCAGCGCGGGGGCTTGGGGCGTGGACTTCAACTCATCGGCTGTCACGCTTCCGAAGAGCAACGTCTTCTCGGCGGGGACGGCGAACTACTTCAAGGACTTCGGAAGCGGCACCAACCGCTGGGGCGACTACTCCCAATCGATGGTGGATCCGAGCGAGCCGACGCGCGTGTGGACCATCCAGGAGCGCTGCTCCTCCACGAACGTGTGGCAGGTGGTCTTCGCGGCCTACCGCTGGGTTCCGGGGGCGGACGTGAAGGGCTGGGAAAGCTACTGAGTCATCCGGGTGCCGGATGGGGAATCACTCCTCCGGCACCCATCACCCGCCTAGTAGGCCCCGCTTTGGATGTCCTTGGGCCGGTGTCGGCACTCGTCGCACACACCGTCCGGGAGCGGGAACATGAACACGCTGTGGCATTCGTTGCAGATGCAGCGCTTGTCGTAGGTCTTCTTCTGGCGACCGTGCCGCATGTTGTGGAACTCCCGCATCATGACGGTGGACGTTTCCTTTAGGTTGTCCTCCCACATGCGCAGGATGTTCGGCGCGACGAGGTAGGGATGGTCCGCGCCGAACTTCTGCACCGCGTTGTAGGCAGCATTGACATGGCTGAGGATGTTGGACATCTCCGTCATGACGGCGAGGTCCTCGGAAGGAACTGTCATCGAGGGTTTCTTCATGAGTTCCTCGATCCGGCTGGGCTTGCGGGCCGGCGCATCCTGCGGGGCGGCGGCTTCCGGCGGGGCGGCCTGGGCCGTGGGTTCCGCGGCGGGGATTGAAGCCGCGGAGGGCGCCGGCGCGGGAGGCGCTGGGGCCGGCTTCCTGGCCGCGGGCTCGGGCGCGGGGCGCGCGACGGCTGCCCCTGCGGCATCGCCCTCGTTCTCGAGCGCCTTGAGCGCGTCGGCCCAGCTCATCGCGCCGCCTTTGAGCTCTCCGCTGAGGTCAACCTCGACGATCGGCGGGGCGGGAGGCTGATCGGCGTCCTTTGGTGCGTCGGGGTTTGGGGGCGTCATGTCTCTGGTGTCGGCGTTGGGATGCGGGGATAGTCACCCTTCCGGGTGCGAAACTCCAGTGCGAAAAGCAGGCCGCCTACTTCAGGCGCGCGGTCGAGTCGTCGTAACCGGCGAGTCCATTGACCGCTGGCTTGGGCGACTGGAGCAGCCGCAGGTGAAGTCCCTCGGTCAGGATGCGGCGCGCTATGCGGCGCTTCCCCTGGTTTTCAACGGGCTCACGTCGGCCATTGGCCCAGAGGAACAGGCCGCGGTTGGTTTCCGATGCGAACCCCGCCCCCGGTTCGTTGATCGGGTTCGCAAAGACGAGGTCGAAGCCCTTCCTTCGGAGCTTTTCCTCGGCATTCTGCGTGAGCCCGTCCGATTCTGCGGCGAATCCGAGGAAAATCTGGCCAGCCCGGCGTGACCGGGAAGCCTCCATCGCGATGTCGGGCGTGCGGACAAACCGGACGGTCATCTCGGTCTCGCCCTCGCGCTTCTTGAGCTTCCCGTGCAGGCGCTCCGCCGGTCGCCAGTCGCTGACGGCGGCCGCGAAAACGGCCATGGTGGCGCGGGGCAGTTCGGCGAGCATCGCGTCGCGCATCTGCTCGGCAGTTTCCACGCGAATGAACTTTGCAAGCCCGGTTGGCGGAGCCAGGTCCACAGGCCCCGCAACGAGCGTGACGTGCGCACCGCCGTCCGCCGCCTCGCGCGCAATCGCCCACGCCATCTTGCCGGTCGATGGGTTCGAGATGAACCGGACGTCGTCGGCGAACTCCCGCGTCGGCCCTCCTGAGATCACGATGCGTTCCCCGCGGAGGTCCGGCAGGGAATCCCAACCCTCGACTTGCTCCATGAGCGCCTGCTCGATGGCATCCACCGGCGCCAGCCGCCCCAGCCCGAAGTCGCCGCATGCAGTCTCCCCCGCAACGGGGCCGACGAAACGGTGCCCACGCCGCCGCAGCGTCTCGACATTCTCGCGAACCGCGGCGTTCCTCCACATCTCTGGGTTCATTGCGGGGGCGATGATGAAGGGGCGCTTGTTGAAGGCGAGCGCGAAGGTCCCGATCGCGTCATCCGCAATCCCGTGCGCGAGTTTCGCGAGCAGGTTCGCGCTCGCGGGCGCGAAGACGAAGTGCTCCGCCCACTTGGTCGCCGCCAGGTGGTCCATCTCCCCCTCATGCCCGCCACCCCAAAGGTTCGTGATGGTCCGCGTCTGGGTGATGGCGTCGAAGGCGGCGGCCGAAATCAGGTTGGGGACGCCCTCGGACAGGACTGCGCGCACCTGCACCCCCCGCTTGCGGAGATTGCTCGCGAGGTCGAGTGCCCTGTGGGCCGCTATCGAGGTAGAAACGCCAAGGAGTACGCGCATGTGCTTTTCCGCCGGGATTCCGTGCCGATGGCACGTCCGCAGGGTGACCACCCCGCGCCCCGCGGGGCAAGGGCCGGCGGCCCGGCCTACTTAACGACCTTCACGGGCAGTGCGCTGCCCTCGACAGACTTGATGTGGAAGTCGCGCTGCGGGTACGGAATCTCGATGCCGGCGTCCTTAAACTTCCACCACACGGACCACAAAATCTCCGCCTTGATGCGGCCCTTGGTCCTTGGGTGGAGCACGCAGGTGATGATGCGAAAGTCCACGGAGGACTCCCCGAAGTTCACCATGCGCACCGCCGGGGCGGGGTCCTTCAGGACGTCGGGGTGCTCGCGCGCCGCGTC
>CAZUCD010000036.1:0-20012 GCA_964618855.1 uncultured Candidatus Sumerlaeota bacterium | reverse complement strand
ACCTTGATGGGCTGCTCGAAGAGCAGGATCAGGCCCGCCACGAAGTTCTGCACGATGTTCTGGAGGCCGAAGCCGATGCCCACGGAGAGCAGGCCCGCCACGAACGCGAGGCTGGTGATGTTCACGCCGAGCGTGCTGAGGCAGACGAGAACACCGAGTGCGATGATGAGGTAGTGCGTGACCTTTAGGAGCGTGAACTCCCCCGCCGCGTCGAGCTTAAGCCGCGGGATGAGCGTGCGCTTCAGGAACGTCCTGACCACCCGCGAAAGGATGATGAATCCAATGAATAGGAGCGAAACAAAGAGGATCGCGCTAACGGAGACCTTGGAGTCCCCGAGGCTGACCTCGAAGGTCATGATGCGCGCGATGAAGCGGAGGATGTCGTCGAATGCCATCGTGGTGCCCGTGTCCGGCGCGAAGTGGGTCCCCTTCCCTCTGGGGGCGCAACGGCGATCAGCCTCCCCCCTTCAGCCTGCCGTTGTCCGCGAAACTGTAGAATCCCTCGCTTCCGACCACAATGTGGTCGAGCACGCGGATGCCCAGGATGTCCCCAGCCTTCACAAGCCGCTCCGTGATCACCATGTCGTCCCGCGAGGGCGTCGGGTCCCCGCTCGGATGATTGTGGGAGAAGATGACGGCCGCCGCGCTGTCGCGGATCGCCTCCGCGAACGCCTCGCGGGGGTGGACGAGCGATTGGTTCAGGATGCCTTCGCTGACGGAGGCGACGCGGGTGACGATGTTCTTCGTGTTGAGCATGACGACCACGAACTCCTCGCGCATGGCGCCAAGGAACCGCTTTCTCAGGAGCGGGAAAATGGCCTGAGAGGACGTGACGGCCAAGGCCTCGCGCGGATCGCCCGCGTCGAGTCGGCGTGCGAGCTCAAGCGCCGCCTTGATCGTCACGGCCTTGACGCTGCCGACCCCCCTTCGGCTCGCCAACTCGGCGACGCTGGCGCGCGAGAGCCGGTCGAGACCCCCGAACTCCATCATCAGGCGATTGGCCAGGGCGACGGCGTTCTCCCGCCCCGACCCGGTGCGCAGCAGTATGGCGATCAACTCCGAATCGCTGAGCGCCCCCGCGCCGCGCGCGGCCAGCTTCTCCCGCGGCCGGTCCGCGAGGGGCATGGCTTCCGAAAGCGTCAGGGCGCCCGTGGCCTGGCCGGACTCCGTAGAGAAGGAGGCTGCACGGCCCGTCGGGCAAGCGCCCGCGATGGGACAGGCGGCGCAACGTGCCTTGCGTGAGCAGGTGCCCGAATCCCCCTCGGCGGTGAACTCGGCGAGGATCGTGTCGAACTCGCGCGGCGTGGACTGCACGGACGCGGCGAGGTCGAGCAGCACCGACAGCGCAGCCCGAAGCTCCGCCACGGAAGCGCCCCCTTCTGCTATCAGGCCCATGCGGCGCAACCACCTGACCTTCCCCGCGTCGGGGTCGATGACCGGATATCCGAGCAGTGACAGGAACCGCGTCGCCCTTTGGAACCCGAGGCCGCGGAGCCGGCCCCGGAGGGCATCCACCGCCTCCAGCGGATTAGAGGCACGCGCAAGGGCCTCGGGCAATCCGGGCTCCCCCACCGCCGCGAGTTGGGCCAGGCTTGGAACAGCGCGCCGGCCCGTGCTCTCGGGCGAATTGGATCCGCCTCCAAGGGCTGTGATCACAGCTTCGCGAAGCTGGCGCCGGACCGCCGGCACGCCGGGGTCCGACCCCGCAAAAGCCGCCGCAAGGAGCACCTGCCGCTCGGTGGCCGGGGTGTCGGGCCAATGAAGCCCGGGAATGGAGGCGATCACTGCGGCAGCCCGGGGAGATGCGTCCAGGACGCGCGCGCGCAGGCTCTCCCAGGCATCCGCAAACTCCATGCGCTGCTGCGGCGTCATCGCCGAGACCCGGTGGGTCAGGGACAATCGCGCGGATCGATGCGCCCCGCGCGGGCAAGCTCGTCCAGCTTGGCGACCCGCGAAACGACCGTGGCGAGCGGGCCGCCGCTGCCCGAGTTGAGGTCCGGCACCATGAGCTCCGCGATCCATGCGCTGCCGGACCTTCCCGTGTGCCCGCATGCGTCGCAGCCGCGCGCCTCGTGGAATGGGACGTTCATGCCGAGCGCCCACTCGGGGATGTTCGAGAGCGAGGCGGAGTCGCACACCGTCCGGCACTTCTCGCAAAGCAGCCCGGCCTCGTAGACATGCATCAGCCCGGCGATGGAACGCATCATGGTGCTCGAATCAAGGCCAGCCGCCGCGAGGCAGGCCAGCGCCGCCCGCGTGCTCTTTGCCGTCAGGATGCCGATCGCCGTGATGCCCCGCATGGACAGCTTTGCGAATGCCTGAAGCACCGTGCCGTTCTCGATCGAGTCCAGGATCACGAGGTCGGGGGACATGTAGGCGCAGTTGACGATGGCCGCGAGCTGCAGCTCCGCCGTGGGGACGAATATCTGCGTCGCACCCGCGAACGTCCGTCCCGCCGAACGCTCGAAGGAGATGACTTCCCTGGGACCTCCGCCGTATCGCCGGACGAAGCTCCCATGCAGGCGTTGCGCGGCGCGCGCCGAGGGGGTGGAGACGAGGAGCAGCCCGCCCCCCTGCCGCGTGAGCCCGCGCTCGACGGACTCGACGGCCTCGGGGGGAAGCCCGATCGAGCGGAGCGGATCCGGCAGGAGCGGCACGTTCTCCGGCAGGAGAACCTGCGCGGCGGAACCGTGCGGCGTCGGATCGAACTGCGCGACGCAGACGTGCTCCGTCTGCTTGAGCTTCAGCACGAACCTGCGCTGGACCGAGAGGTCCCCGTGGTCCGCGTTCAGGCCGGCCATGCGCTGAAGCTTGCGCAGGACCTCATCGTGGTACTTTGAGGGATAGGGAGTGAGTTCGCGCCATCCCTCCTGGAACCGGGCGCGCAGGCGGATCGAATGCAGGTTCGGCGTGAACTGGACGGCTTCGGCCCCGTTCAGGAAGGCATCCTCGAAAAGGGCGCGCAGGAGGGATGCCACGGGAGTGCGCGCATCCAGTTCGGAGGACGACGTTTGGTTTGCCGTGTTTTCCTGCGCCATGCCGATGGCGAGGCGGCTGCGCTCGAGCGACTCGACGAGTTCCGGGCGGGCCGCCTCGAACTGGTCGCTGGCGGGCTTGGGATCCTCGTGGACGGAAGACGCGTCCCTTGCGGCGGAAGTGGACTCCGGGGCGAGGCGGGGGATGGACTCCTGAGAAGTCCTCGCCTCCCTCTGCGCCTCGAATCGAACGAGCTGAACGTCCTCGGCGCTCATCCGCCCCGCGGTGTCGTCCACGGTGCCATAGTGGTTGCGGATCGCCTCGCGGAGCGCCTCGCGGTCGGCGACGAGCGTTCGGAGCTGGAGCTTCACCTTCCGCGCGATGGCGTCGCATGAGTAGACGTCCGCGGGATCGGCCATGGCCACCACGAGCGTCCCGCCCTCGATCCGCAGCGGCATCACGAGTTGCCTCATGCATGTGCCCGGATCGAGGAGCGCCAGCGCCGCGGGATCAGGAGTGGCGTTGAGGATATCCACGAACTCGAAGCCGCCCAACTCCGCCTGGGCGCGCGCGATGTCGCGCGTCGAGACGAATCCCTCCTCCACCAGAAGCGAGCCGAGCGACTTCGCCCCCTGGACACTGGCCATGGCGACGATGCGTTCCACGTCGGCCGGGGCGAGCGCGCTGGCCTGCACGAGTCGGGCGAGCAACTTGCGGTCTGCGGGTTTCACTTGGCTCCCTCTGTGGATGCTACGGTCGGTTGGGACGGACCATGGTGTCTGCCTGCGGTGCAATCGGTCAAGCTCCGCCCCCTAGAAAATGGTCTCGTTGGCCGGATCGCCCGCATCCGCGGGCAGGTCATCCATAGACTCGCTCGCAGGCGTCGCGCGCGGCGTTGCCGCGCGCATGCGCCCACGCGTCGGCTGGGGCGGGGTTGGATCGGAGGCAACCGGGGCCTGCCCGGCGCCTCCCCGGGGGTCCTCAGTGGCCGCCGCGGCGTCTTTATCAGCCTGCGCCTGGCCTGAATCCCGCCCGCCCCCTGGGGAATCCGGGGTGGCGTGCCCGGCCTCGACCTCGCGCTGGCGCTGCCGCCTGGCCTCAGCGCGGGCCGCGCGATCCGCCTCCCGCGACGCTTGCTCGAACTGGACCTCCGACACGCGGAGCGCAGGCGGGAAGAACGCCACCAGCACGAGGACCAGGAGCGAGATGGCGACGAAGGCGAGCTGCACCTGAAGCGTCCTGTTCATGGGATGCCTAGTTCTCGAACGCCTTGGAATCCGCGACGAATGCCTCCATGCCCTGATCGCTGAGGGGGTGGTCCGCCACCCGCATCAGGAGGTCGCTTGGAACGGTGAGGATGTCCGCGCCCGCCTGGAGGGCCTCGGCGACCTGGGAGAAGTTCCGGAAACTGGCGGCGAGGATCTCCGTCTGGATGTCATAGTTGGCAAACGTCTGCGCGATTTCCCGAATCAGCCTGATGCCGGCGTCCTTCCTCGCCCCGCCGCGCGCCACGTACTCCGTGTTGGCGACGTTCTGGTCCCCCTTCGCGTTCTTGTGGTCCTCGATGTAGTGCAGCGAGTTGCCGGCCGGTCGCTCCGGCAGGTCGTTCTTGTAGAGGTAGTCCGCAATGCGCCCGAGGAATGGGGAGACGTAGGTCGCGCCGGCTTGCGCGCACCAGTATGCCTGCGTCGTGTTGAAGATCAGGGTCGCGTTCGTGCGGATGTCGCGCTCCCAAAGTGCGCGGAGGACCTTTAGCCCCGTGAAGGGATCGAGGGCCTTGTCGATGCGCTGGTATCCGCCGGTGGGGACCTTGATGACGGAGTTGTCGCCAAGGGCGCGCAGTTCCTCCGCCTGCCTGACCATTTCGTCGTAGGTCAACTTCGTCAGCTCCAGTGAAACGGGGTGCGGAGCCAGGGTGCGGCAAATCTCGCGCATCATGTCCTTTGCCTCGCCCCAGCTCTTGGCCCCCGCGCGCTTGAGCAGCGTCGGGTTCGTGGTCACGCCGTTGATGATGCCCGCCTCGAAGAGGGGCTTGATCTCCCCCAGGACGGCCGTGTCGGCAAAAATCCGCGGGGCGCGGGCCGCGGGATGGGGGATGGCCTTGCCGGTGCGCGTTGGGTTCACCACGGGCATGCCGCGGCGGCGATGCAGCATTGCTGAAGTGTAGTTTTCGGCAGGGAACATCGGTGCTGCTCCGTGGGGGTGAGTGGCAGTCGGATGATCGTGGAGGTTTCCGGGCAAATCGGGCGAGGGCAACGCCCATATGGATGTTGGAAACGACCGCTTGCAGGCCCGACGGAGGGGATTCGACCATCCCGACCCATGTCCGACCCGCAGGAAACACCCCCGACGCGCCACGGAGATTCTCCGAATGGGGACGCCGATTCCCCCGTGGCGGCTGCCGAGTGGTTGCTGGTCGCCATTCTGGTGATCGCGGGACTTGGTTTGCGTTTGCTCGGGGCCCAGCAGGCCCCGGGGTTCTGGTATGACGAAGCGATCTACGCCTTGGACGGGGTGGATGTCGCCACGAAGCCCGGCTGGCCGGTGTTCTTCGACACGGAAGGGCACATGCGCGAGGGCCTGTTCATGTACTTCCTCGCGGTCGCGTTCCGGCTCTTCGGCGTTTCTGTGGAGGTGGCCCGTTCGACCTCATCCGTGATCGGCGCATTGACCATTCCGGCCATGTGGTTCATGGGGAGGGAGTTCGGTGGAAGACGGGCGGGTCTGCTGTGCGCGTTCCTTGGAACCTTCCTCTGCTGGCACATGCACTTCAGCAGCCTGTGCTTCAGGACGATCCTGACGCCGCTGTTTTCCGCCCTGTCCGCGGGGCTGCTGCATCGGCTCTGCCGACGGCCGGGCCTCGGTGTCGCCCTCGCGGCGGGGGTGGTGCTGGGGCTTGGCGCCTACACGTACCTGGCGTGGCGGCTCGTGCCGGTGATCCTGGTGGCGTTCGGGTTGTTCGCCCTTTGGTCGCGGCGCAGGACGGGCATCGCGTTCCCCCCCGCGCGGCTGCTGGTCACCGTGCCGTCCACGGCGATCATCGTGTTCATGCCCCTGGCGGTTCACTTCATCCGGCATCCGGACCACTTCAGCGGCCGCACGTCCGAGGTTCGGCTCCCCGGCCACTTCGTCGAGCGCAGTGCGTTCATGCTCCAGCAGGCCATCGACGTGGCGCTCAACTACGGGGTCCGAGGCGACCCGGAGCAGCGCCACAACATGCTCGGCACAGCGGACAGGATCCAGCTCTGGCTCTACGGGGTCCCCGACGCAGAGGATTACGCCCGATGGCAGGACAAGCGCGACGCGGGCACGGCGCCGGACCTCCACGGGGCGGGCGTGCCGGTCTTCGACATCGTGACGGCGGGGATTTTCTACTTTGGCTTGGCGCTCTGCCTGCGGGCGGCCATGCGGGGCCGTCCCGCGGAAGCCGCAATTCTCGCGTGGATGGCGATCGGTTCGCTCGCCTCCATCCTGAGCTACGGCGCGCCCAATCTGCTGCGGCTAACGATCCTGATCCCCGCTGTCGTGTACATCCTGGCAATCGGGTTGGGGGCGATGCTGGACTCCGTCGCGGCGAGGTTCGGTTCTCGCGCCGCAGGGGTCATCCTCCTCCTGCTGCTTTCGCACTACACAGTCGTGCAAGTGCACAGGTTCCACGCGTGGCCGAGGAACCCCATGACCGCATCGGCGTTCAACATCGAGTTCGCGACCCTTGGCCGACACCTGACCGAGATGGATGCCCGCGTCCCCGTAGTCATGCCGGTGGAGATTTGGGACCATGCGACGCTGAGGTTCTGCATGCACGGGATCGAGCGCCTGCCCGACACCGAGTTCAAGGCCGCAGCGCATCCCGATGGATGGATCGAAGTTTGGACGGCGCCCCAATGGCCGCAGCTTCGCAACCCATCCCGGCCGGGCCACGGTCTGGCCCTCGAGGACTTTGGGACCGTCCAGACGGGGGAAAGTCCTTGGTGCCGGGTTGTGCGGGTCCGCCCGGAGAGCTGATTGAGTGCAGGCTGTCGCACCCGGGCCGGACGTTTCGGTCAGCGCAGGGCGTGCGGGTCCGACTCGACGGCGTATGACTTCCCGTCCCGTCGGAGACGGCCCACGGGAGTATCCGGGTCGTGCTCAAAAATGAGCAGCGGTTCCACGGCCATTGCCTCCTCGAAGAGCGCAGACCTAGAGGCCATGACGTCCAGCGGGTAGAGGTCGAAGCCCATCACGTAGTGGGGTTTTGCATGCCTGGAGGTGGGGACGATGTCCCCCAGGTACCAAACGGGACCCTCGGGGGTGTCGATCATGACAGTTTGGTGCCATCGAGTGTGCCCGGGCGTGAGTCTGACCCGGAGGCCGGGCAAGACCTCGCCGTCGCCCTCCATGAGGTTCCACTTTCCGGCGGCCGTGATCGGATCGATGTTCTCGGCGCGGTAGCTCGGGCGACTGCGCATGTCGGGCGCGTTGGCAACATCCAATTCGTTGCGCTGAACATGGTAGGTTGCGTTGGGGAATGCGGGCACGGGACTCCCCCCCCCATCAAGGCGCGTCGCACCGCCCGCATGGTCCAGGTGCAGGTGGGTTAGGACCACGTCGGTGACGTCCGCCGCGGTCAGCCCGTGCCGGGCGAGTTCCGCCTCGATCGGCGTGGATTCAAGGGCGTACAGCGCGGCCTCCCTGGCCCCCCACTTTGGCCCCATGCCCGTCTCCACGAGGATGATCCTCCCGGAGTCATGGCGTACGAGGAGCGGGTGGCAGGAGAGCTGGATGCGGTTGGCCTCGTCCGTGGCGATCAGCTTCGACCAGACGACTTTGGGCACATGGCCGAACATGGCCCCCCCGTCGAGGCGGAAGAGGGATTCCCTGAACAGGTTGAGCTTCATGAGGTGGGGCGCCGTCGAAGAGTTTGGTGACGGCGACTCTCCTGAGCGGACCTTCGGGCAGGCAACGCGTAATCTCCCCCACGTTTCCCTTGCCGTTGTTCCGCGTGGACCCGCCAAAGCGACAGCGCAGGGAGAGGTACGCCCTGCGCGGCCCCGCGCGGTTGCGGGGATAGAGACGCTCCTCCAGGAGGCCTCCATGGGCCCGGCCACGTTTTCAACAGACCCATCCGACAATGGGATTCTGGCAGATCAGCGCGCGGATGACGGGACCGGGCGGAGCGTCGGGCGCGAACTCGCCGGGGGCTTCGGCGTTCTCGTCGCCCTTTTCATCGCCCTGTGCCTCGTTCTGGGCGAGGACAGCGCCCGCCACGTTGGTCCGTTTGGTGAATCCCTTCGCGGAGTCCTGATCTTCCTCTTCGGGAAGGTGATGAGCTTCCTCGTTCCGGTCGGGATTGGGTTTGCCGCCATCAGGTTCATGCTCAACCGCTCGATGCGCGTTCCCTGGGGTGAGATGCTGGGCGCGGCGTTGATCGTGGTTTCTCTCTGTGGGTTCCTGGCCCTGCCGACAGCCGACGAGATCGAGATGCGGCAGACGACCTTTGCACGTGCCGGGGCCATCGGCGCGTTCATGGTCGACTGGGAGGGAATCGGCTTGGTCGGCGCCTTCGGCACCATTGGCGCCGCGTTTGCACTTGGCGGAATGCTCTTTGCCGGCAGCGTCCTGACGACGGGATTCGGGCTGACCTGGGCCGGGGAACGCGTCGTCGGCTGGCTGAGGCGCAGGGAATCCAGCCGCCCCAGCCCCTCTTTTGCGGGACTTCCCGAGGAGACTGAGGCCGCGCCCATGAAGCCCCAGCGGGCCTCCGCGACCGGCCCGGTCAGCCTGCAGGCGGAGCCACCGGCACCTCGACGCGCTTCGACGGTCCCCGCCGACTCCGACGAACCCCCGATGGGTGCATTCGGGTTCGACTCGGATGCGGAGGCTGCCTTGCGGGCCATCGAGGCCGCAGAGATGGACCGCGAGTTCGAGATCGCCCTCCAACGCGAGTTGGCCGGCGCTGAGGACACGCACCAGGAGTTCCCGGAAGCCACCGCCTCACCCGCGCCTCACTCCTGCGGCGCCCGCAATGTGGGGTCTGCCGAGGCCCGCGAACGGGTCTCTCGGCTGTTCGCGGGCCAGACGCCTCCCCGTGAGGCCGCGCTCCCCCGCCGCGTGGACGTGGCGCCCCTGCCCTTGCCGCCCGAGTCCGAGCTCGAGGGCGCAACGGGCGATCCCGAGTTCGACGCCCTGATGGCCCGCGCGGCCGTCGCCGCCAGCCGACCGGTCGCCTCGGCTCCCACGCAACGTCAGGTCCACCAGGAGGTGCAGGAGTCGCGAGAGGACGATCCACTGTTCGACGATTCCATCGAAACCCGCCCCCGCGGTCCGCTTGCCGCGGACACCGAGGCAACCCGTTCCGCTGCTCCCCCGCCGGCACCCAAGCGCCCGGAGCCCCTCGAGGTGCGTCTCCCGGAGGTGCAACTGCTCGACGATCCGCCCCGAGTCGACAACCGCATGCCGCGCGAGGAGATGCTCGAGATTTCGCAGGTGCTCGAAAAGACGTTCGCCGACTTCGGCATCGCCGCGAAGGTCGTCGACGTGAAGCAGGGCCCGGTGGTGACGCGGTTCGAGCTGAAGCCCGCCGCGGGCGTGAAGGTCAGCCGCATCGCCTCGCTCGACAGCGACCTCGCCATGGCCCTCAAGGCCGTGAGCGTCCGCATCCTCGCCCCGATCCCCGGAAAGGCGGTCGTCGGCATCGAGGTCCCAAACCGCAACCGCCAGGGCGTCTACCTCAAGGAGCTGATCTGCTGCGCCGAGTTCTGGGAGCAGGCGAGCCCCCTCTCGTTTGCCCTCGGCAAGACGATCGAGGGGGGACCCTACTTCTGCGACCTGCGCAAGATGCCCCACCTCCTCATCGCGGGTGCGACGGGCGCAGGAAAGTCCGTGTGCCTCAACACGATCATCAGTTCGATCCTGTACCGCATGCGCCCCGACCAGGTGAGGCTCATCATGGTCGATCCGAAGCGCGTCGAACTGAGCATCTACGACGGGATTCCCCACCTGATCGCACCCGTCGTGTGCGAGCCGAAGCGCGCCGCGGCCGCGCTCGCATGGGCCGTCGAGCTCATGGAGGACCGCTACAAGAAGCTCGTCGAGTTCAACGTCCGAAACATCGACGGATACAACGCGATCGTCGAGAATCCAAAGAACTTCCCGAAGGCGGCGGGCAAGAGCCTCGATCCGATGCCCTACGTGGTCGTCATAGTGGACGAGCTTGCGGACCTGATGATCACCGCGAAGGCGGAGGTCGAGGAGTCGATCCAGAGGCTCGCCCAGATGGCGCGGGCCGTCGGCATCCACCTCATCCTCGCGACGCAGCGTCCTTCCGTGAACGTCATCACGGGCATCATCAAGGCGAACTTCCCCAGCCGCATCGCCTTTCAGGTTTCTCAGAAGGTGGACTCGCGCACCATCCTCGACCAGAACGGCGCCGAGGCCCTCCTCGGGCGGGGCGACATGCTGTTCTCCCCCGGTGGCCAGCCGAAGCCCCTGCGCGTTCAGGGCTGCTTCATGAGCGACCAGGAAGTCGAGCGCATCGTGGACCACTGGAAGTCGCAGTCGCCGCCGATGTACGACATCGAGGAGTTCGAGCCGGTCCTGAGCGAGAAGGAGAGGCGCGAACTTGCGAAGATGATGGGGGACCCCTCGGGATTCGACGACCTTGATGCCCAGGATGTGCTGGTGAACGGCTCCTCCCGCGGCACGAACAGGGTGATGGGCAAGGTGCACGCAGGGATGTTCGTCCCGCACTCGGGGGGGAGTGCCCAGGCCGGTGACGACGAGATCGACGAGGCCCTCGTGCGCGCCGCGGCCCGGACGATCCTCGAAGGGCGCAAGGGCTCAACCTCCCTCGTGCAGCGCCGCCTCAAGGTGGGCTTCGCCCGTGCCGGTCGCCTCATGGACATGCTGGAGGAAATGGGCATCGTCGGGCCATACAAGGGATCGAAGCCCAGGGACATCCTCGTGGACTGCGGCGCAGCCCTTGCACAGCTTGATGAGCTGGAGGGGCGCGACGGGACCGCACGTGCGATGGCCGCCGATGACGAGGAACTCGAGGAGTGATCTCTGGTTGAGTGAGCGGCGCGAAGCCCTGAACCGGCCATGTCCGGGTGAGTTTCCGCGCTACTCTCCCCCACTCCCGAATCGTTCCCGAAGGCGGAAGTAGGTCGCCGAGGTCTCCCGGTCGAATGCGTCCGCAGCCACTTCCGCAGGCAGCAGCCCGAATTCCCGGGCCGCCTCATCGGGGCGACCGGCCTGGAGCAGCGAGTCGGCCAACCACGCGCGCGCCATGAGGAGGTCGTTGCTCTTCCCCGTCGCGAACTGGGCCGCGGCGCCGCACGCTTTCCGCAACACTTCGGTGGCTGCCTCGTGTTCGCCCAACTGGTGGCAATTGATGCCCAGCCTGATCAGGGCGGGGATGTGGTTGCGCGCGGCTCCGCCGGACTTCCCGGTGATGGCGACGACACGCTCAAGGATGGGTCTCGTTTCTGCGGGGTCGTAGTCGGGCGCCTCCAGACGGACCATGGCGTACTCGAACAATACGCTGGCGTACTCCAACGAGTCCGTGCCGCCCGTCGACTCGAACTCTGTTCGGAGCGCGGCGAGCTTCTCCTGCGCCAGTCCGATCTGCCCACTGGCACGAAGGGCGCCCGCGTACTGGGCAAGGATGTCACGGCGGGTGGAGTCGGCCACGTCCGGAGAGTGGGCCACGTCGGCAACCAGCGCCGCCAGCAACCGAATCCGCTCCGAGGCCAGTTCGGTCTTCTTCATGTTCGTCGCCTGGTCGACCCTAGCCCTGATCGTGCGAGGATGCGTTGGACCCTTCAGGTCGATGAACCCTTCGGCGACAATCTGCAGCTCCCTTCCGGCGTCCTCGGAGTTCCCCTCGCGCGCGTTCATGACGGCGCTGAGACGGCGCAGTTCGAGGTAGGTCATCGTCCGGGGTATGGCCTCCTCCGCGCGCAGAATCAGTTCGTCGATCGCTTCACGAGCTTCCCTCGGCCGGCCCGCGTATCCCAGGATGGCGATGCGGTTCAACTCGGCGATGATGGTCTCCTCATCCGCCGTGCCGAGCAACTCGCGACGGAGCCGCACGGCCTCCATGATGTCCGAGAGCCCCCCTTCCACATCGCCGCTGCCGACCCGGATCGCCGCACGATTGTTGAGGGCCTCCGCGTATCCAACCGAGGGGGGGGCACCGCTGAGCCGCCATTCGCTGATGGCCTGCTCGATGCTCACCTTTGCCGCCTCGATGCCGCCTGCGAGCGCCTGGCACTCCCCCTGAAACGCGAGGTAGTCTGAGAGCAGCAGGTGGGACTCCGAGTCCACATCGCGTTGAATCCCAACTGCGGAGGTGACCAATTCGAGTGCATCGCCCGGCCTGCCGAGCGCAACCAGTTCCCGTCCCGTGGCCACGAGCGACTCGGCATGCATGGCACGCTCGGAGGCGGAGTCCCCCGAGACGTCGAGGCCGCGGAAATGCGCCATGACCTCGTCCGCGATGCTCGCGATGAGGAGCCGGTCGCGCTCGACCTCCGGATCGAGTGCCTTGCCAAGGTCCCTGAGCATGAAGTGGGAGAGTTCCCGCGCGGACGCAGCCCGAGAGGTGGCGGTGCGACGTTCCTGGCGCGCCACGTCGCGCTCGGCCGCCACGCGGCGCGAGAAGACCACGCTCGTCCCCACCAGCGCGCACAGCATGCAGAAGGCGCCGGTGATTGCGTAGCGCCGCTGCGCGCGCTCCCGGTTCCGGCGGCTCGCCTCGGCGTCGATCATTCCGATGAGCCTCGCGCGATCCTGCGGTACGGCAAGCTGCCCCGCCTGCATGCGTGCAAGCTGGATGTCCCCCGCTGCGAGTGCCAGCTCGGCCCAACGCCCGTGAAGGCGCGCCGAGAGTTCCGCCAAACCCGGCATCCCGGGCCAAAGTGTCTCGATGCGGCGGAGCCGGCTCAGGGCCGCCTCACACGAATCGTAGTCGGCGGGTCCCGACTCCAGCGTCGGCGCGATCGCCTCCGCGATGCCCTTGGCTTCGCGGCGTTCCCCTGCGCCGGAGAGGTGGTCCTTCAGTCCCGTGAGAAACTCGAGCGCGCCAGGCACGCGGTCGTCGGGCCCCGGTTGCAGCGCGCGCATGGCGAGCTTCTCCAGGTCGGGGGGCATCGACCGACCCGGGGCGCGCTCGGAGGGGGGAACGATTACTCCCGCGCGCGCGAGCCTGAGCGCTGCCTCCGAGTTCGGCGCGGCATGCGGGGCGCTCCCCGTCAGCAGGTTGTAGAGGACTCCACCGAGGAGGTACACGTCGGTCCATGTGCCCAGCTTCCGCGGGTCATCCAGTGTCTGCTCGGGAGCCATGTATGAGGGCGTGCCGCTCGGGTTCGTGGCGGTCGCCACCGTGGGGAGGGGAGCCGGTGCCTGAGGAAAGACGGCCTCCTTCCGGGAAGTCCCCGCATCGTCAAGGAGCACAGCGAGCCCCCAGTCGAGAAGGAGCACCTCGCCGAACTCGCCCAACATGACCTGCGAGGGCTTCAGGTCGCGGTGGATGACTCCCCGGGAATGCGCGAAGGCCACCGCCTGCGAGACGTCCACGAGGATCGGAATGTGCTTCGCCAGGAAGTCCTCGACTGCCATTGCCGCGAAGTCCTCGCTGAGGACCTTTGACCAAGTGGCTCCCTGGACCAACTTCATGCAGAGGATGGCCGAACCATCGCCGTCACGCCCGAAGTCGTGGACGGGAACGATGTTCGGGTGCTCGAGCCTCGCCGTGATGACGGCTTCCTGTTGGAACTCCCGATAGCGCATCCGCACCTCGGACGCGTCCGCCGCTTCGCCGTCATCACGGCTCTTCTTGATCGCCACGAACCTCCCCAGGCTCGACTGGAGGGCCTGATAGACGACGCCCATGCCGCCCTGTCCCACGCGCGCAAGCAGGACGTAGGACTCCCTCGCCGCCGAGTCCGCCTCTGGGCCTTCCCGCGAGTCCGCGGCCCGCCCCAGGCTCAGGAGGGGAAGGGTCTCGGGGCCGGGAAGGTCTCCTGGAGTTTCCGCCGTCGCATACGTCGGCAGCGTCTCGTGCGGATCGGCGTTCAGGTTGGGTATTCGTGCGTCACCGGGCATGGGCAATGCTCCAACTTGCTGGCGAGCGTCGCTTGTGGACGGCCCCGTGCGAATGCGATGGGGCGCGAGTGGTCCTAGGCAACGACCATGTTCTCGTCCAGCGGCTCGACAGGGGCGACTTCGGGGGCGGGAGGATACATCCAGCGCAGGATGTCCGGGCAGCGCCGGGCCCAGTCGCGCTCGTTGTGCTCGTGGCCAAGCCCGACGACGTGCATGAATCGCGGGCCTATCGTGTGGCCGGCCTCGAGCATCGTCTGGCCGATCTTCATTGTGTTGTGGTAGCCGTCGGAGTTGATGCCCGCGCAGCCCGAGTCGATCCAGATGCGGGCCCGGCTGCCCGGGGGTCTCTTTGCCCGCGCGAGGTTTTCCGTCATGTTCACCCAGAAGCTCGGGGAAAGCGCGGCGACCACGCCGAAGGCGGCCTTGAACTCGTTCGCCACGTGGAAGCCCAGCAGTCCGCCGAGCGAGCTGCCCATGTGGCCGGTCATCTCCGGCTCGGGGTGAATGCGGTAGGCCTTCCGCAGGTGGGGAAGCAATTCGTCGCGCATCATGCCGGCGAACTCCCCGCCGCGGCCGCGCACGGTCTTAACCTTGCCGTACTCCGGGGTGTACTCCTGGAAGCGGTCCTCGGTGTTGTCGATCGCGACGACGATGGTTTCCAGGATTTCGCCGCGGCCGATGAGGCGGGAAACCGTGAGGTCCAGGTCCCAGGATCCGAAGTGCGAGCCGGGATGAAAGAGATTCTGGCCATCCTGCGCGATGAGGACGGGGTAGCGCTTCCTGCGATTCTCGCGGTACCCGCGCGGCAGGAGCACGCGGACGCGCCTTGGCCTGAACTTGGATGGCGTATAGGTGAACGACTCCACCTGCGGACGCGAGAAGACGCGCGGGGGCTCGTAGAGGAAGAACTGCCCGTCCATCATGAAGAGCGGCGTCTGGCAGGACGCGACGGGGCCGTCCGTGGGATACGAACGGATCAGGCTCCCCATGCTGTCGAAGCAGTGGAAGCGGAGCATCCTGCGCTCGCGTGTGAACTCCGCGGGAACCTCGCCCTGGTAGATTCGCAGGTCGCCCCCCTGCCTTACGCAAAGGAGCTCGATCTCGCGGCCGAACTCGCCGTCGCGCCCGGGGAGGACTTCGGCGACGATGCTCTTCGTGTTCAGGGGCGTGTAGAATCGAAGGGACTGGGGCCGCGCATCGGCGGCCGCCACGCGCACATCCCCGGCAAGCCGTGGGTGGATCCCCGAGGTGCTCATCGGCTCAGTGGGCCGTCGAGCAGTCCCAGCCGTCGTACCGGCCGGAGCATTGGGCGCACACCGACTGGACGAATCCGGTCAGCCGATCGATCGACTCCTCGTCCGCCGCGCAGTCGTAGTGGAACTGGGCGGTCCAGCTCCGGTCCTTCTGCATGTTGGGGCCGTCGCAGCGGAACTTCGCATCGTTGAGGATCGCGATGGCCGAGGCGACGTCGGCGTTCGTGGAGAACGTGGCGTGGAGGGTGATCTGCCGCGGAATGGCCAGGTCGTCGCCAAGCTCCTCGAGGCGCCCCACCTGCCTGTGGTCGTATGCGCGCCGTTCCTCGACCGGCGAAGGGACCATCACGCCCTGCACAAACCACCCATCGGGGTCGTGCTCGTAGTAGATGTTCCAGTCGAACCCGCGCGCCTGCGTGACGAAGGCGGGACCCGGTCCGAGTGGCTGCTGCAACTCCGAATGGAAGATCAGGACACGCTGGCCGTTGTAGGTGAGGCGGCCGGCGCTGATGAGCTGGTTCGTGCCCCCGGCATAGCTCCCCATCAGGGCGTCCTCGGCGTCATTGAGGGCCACCGCCTCCGACTCCATTGGGAGCCCTTCCTTGTCCGGGGCCCTCATGTTCGTCACGATGGTCACCCGCGTCGGGAACCGGCCGGTGAGAATCTGCCGCACGGCGCGGGGGTTCGTCGTGACGTAGAGCTGCTTCCCGTTCAGGGGACGGGAGTAGCGCACTAGGTCGTCCTGGTGAATGCGTCCGATGGCACGCGGCGGCATGGGGGCGGTTCCGTCGTCGAGTGACCCTTGAATGTTTGGGGTTCGCCCCACCAGAGCAAGCGGGAGTTCTCGGGTGCCGCTTGCGACGCGCCGGGTTTCCCCTGCGAAGGCTACTCGGCGCCGCGGGTACCCTTGGCCCAGCGGCGCCATGCAGCCGCTTCCTTCTTCCAATTCTCCGGGGAAAGCCGGAGTGCCAGGAACTGCTCGAACAGGCGGTCAAAGGTGTCCGCGAGCTTTTGGAACGCCGTCACCCGGTCCGCGACGTACTGGTCGAGGTCGGGCACCTTGGGCACCGGCAGCTTCACGCTCCCGAAGTCGAATGTCTCGCCGTTGAAGGCGAACTCGTACTGGTCCGCGCCCTCGGTTAGGGTGAGCCGTGCCTTCACGAGTTTCTTGCCCTCTGCGATGGCGCTTCGGAACTCCGGCGCGCCATGCGACTCCTCCCCCGCCAGGGTAACCTTCGTCGCCTCCCCTGCGGGCGACGCGAGGACGATGGGGCCCTTGATCGCGATGTCCAATGGAATGCCATCGAGGGCGGGCGGGCGGTTTTCCAGAACGGAAAACGCGATCCAGGTCAGGAAGTCGGGGCCGAGCGGGGCGTAGCGCTCCATGGCCTCCAGTGCGCCAATCTCTGGTGCCATGGTCAGTCCTCCCCCTCGTCTGCGCGGCGGCGCGCCGCGGAGGCGGCTGCACTGCCCACGGTCGCCTTGAACTCGGATTCCAGGCCCTGCGAGGCGATGTACTCGGCGCCGACCAGGGCGGGGTGCCGTGGGGTGACCTTCAAATCGAAGGTCGCCTCGAACAGGTCGCGTATGCGGTCGCAGGCTGCCGAACCGGTCACACCCATCAGGATTTCACCCCGGCTCATGTCCCAGATCAGCTCGTGGAAGGCGGATGTTGGGGAGGTCTCCCTGAGCATCTCGACGGCCAATTCATCCTCGAGGGCCGCGCGGTGCTGGCGGGAGATTTTCTCGATCTTCTTGGCGGCCTTGACGCCGCGCATCTTCTCCTCCAGGCGGGCGCGGAAGAGCACCTTTGAGAACGCCTTCCTGTCCCTTCGCACGCCGAGGTAGAGGAGGGACCCGTCGATCAGGTCGTCGTAGGAGAACTTGCCCGCGAGCAGGTCGCGCGGATTCACCCAGCCGAACGACTCGCGTTCCCCCTTCTCGTCGTTGACGGGGCGGAACGCGTATCGGCGCAGGGCAGTGGTGGCGAGCTGCGGGAACTCGGGGGAGAGCTCGCCCGCGACGGCATAGCGCCGGACGGACAATGCTCCAGAGACGAACGGCATGCGGCCTCCTCGGGCGGGCGGGAATCGCAACCCGCGGCACGCCGCGGGTCAAGGGCGGGGGTCGGGTCGCGCGAAGGCCTTCGTCAGCCCTCACCGTGCACGATGCGAACTCCCAGCCCGGGCTTCTCCCCGGTCGCGAGCCGCCATGGCGCCCCTTCATCATGGAGAAGATCGGTTGGGTCGTTGGTTGAGAGCAGGGCGCCATCCAGGTCCAGCCAGTCGGCGAGGCCGGCGAGTTGGGTTGCCGCGCCTATGCCGATGCCAGTTTCCACCATGCACCCCAGGAGGACGCCCCAGCCCTGCCTGCGCGCGAAGGCGATCATCTCCAGGGCGGGAGCGATGCCTCCGCACTTCATGAGCTTGATGTTGATGCCGCGCACCTTCCCCACGAGCGCCGGAAGGCTGGCGGGATCCTGCGCATCCTCATCGGCGTACACGGGGATGGGGCTTGAGTCGTTCACCTGCGCGAGCGCATCGAGGTCGCCGATCCTGGTCGGCTGCTCGAGGAGTTCCACCCCGCACTCCAGCAGCGTTGGGAATATCGACTCCGCGGTGGCAGCGTCCCAGCCGGCGTTGGCATCCACCGTGAGGCGCGCGGCGGGCGCGACGCGCCGGATGCGCCGGAGAACATCCGCATCGTGCTTGAGTCCCCGGCCAAGCTTCACCTTCAGGATCGGCCAGCGGGCGGCTTCCCTCGCCTTGGCCTCCATGACTTCAGGTTCGTCGAGGCCGATGGTCAGCGAGGTCTCGCGGACGCCGACCGCGGCGAGGCCCAGCATTCGGCGAATCGGCTCGGATCTCCGCCGCGCATGCAGGTCGTGCAGCGCGATGTCCACGGCTGCGCGCGCCGCGGAGGCCGCGCCGCAAGCGGCCAAGGCCTCCAACTGCACGTGGAGAGGAGCCGCGCCATCGACCGAGCCGAGCAACTTCTCCACATCCGCGGCCACGGCCGCCGCGGTCTGTCCCTTGTAGCGCACCGGGGAGCCCTCGCCCACGGCCCCATCCGCAAGTTCGACAAGGACGGTCGGGATGGTGGCATCGATGCCGCGGCTCGTGCCGAAGGGGTGGCGCAGCCGCTGCTGGTGGATGCGGACTGTGCCCTTGATCGGGCTCACAGCGGGAAACCCTTCTTCTTGGCGAGGATTTTCTTGGCGTCGTCGAGCATTCTGCGAAAGTCCGCGCCTTCGCGCAGGATGGCGCCCCCGTGGGCGCGGAGCGCCTTCTCGGCCTCCGCCTCGATGGCGCGTTCCTCGGCCTCGGCGGCTCGAATCGCCGCGCGGACCGCCCCCCTCACAAGGTCGGGGCTGGTGATCGTCACGCCAGGCTCCTTCGCCAGCGAGGCCAGCACGGCCTCCGCGTACTCCTCGATGTCACGATCCGTCAGCACGGCCCACCTCGCGATTGGACTGCGTATGGTGTTGCGCATTGGCCGGGGGTGGGCCAAGCATGGATCGATTCAGTCACCGGAGAGAGCCAATTGCCTGGGCGCCAGCCAAAGGTCATTTCCCCCCGCGCAACGCACGGCGATGCCGACGTGACCCGCGAGTTCCAGCGCCTGGTCGCCGAACTCGCCGAGGGTGGCGAGAATGAGCTCATCGTGGACCTCGCGAACGTCCGCGTGGTCGAGAGCATCTTCCTGGGTGCGCTCGTCGCGACGGCGCACATGCTGCGCGCCAGCGGGGGGGACCTCCGGCTGTGCAATGTCGGGCGTGACGTGCGCACGATCATGCAACTCTCCGGCATCGACAAGGTGATCGAGGTGTCCGAGTCGGTCGCGGATGCCATGCGCCGATTCGCAGAGGACCAGTCTCCAGAATAGCCGACAGCCAAGCCCCAGGAGGGAACCGCCCCGGATGTCCGTCATGGATAGAAACACGCACAGTGTGCCCAGCGAGGAAGTCGCCGGCGCAGACCTGCGCCGTGTCGTCGTCTGCGACGACGAGAAGAACATGCGGCGGCTCCTCCACGACGTCCTGTCGGAGGATGGTTGGGAGGTGACGGCGGTGGGCTCCGCGGAGGACGCGCTGACGGCGCTCGGCCAGGCACCGGCATTCGCGCTGGTGCTGGACCTTGCGCTGCCCGGCATGAACGGGCTCGAGCTGATGGCCAAGCTGACCGAGATGGGCAACTCGACCCCCGTGATCGTGATCACGGCGTTCGCCACGGTGGACGTGGCCGTGAAGGCGATGAAGGCGGGCGCGGCGGACTTCCTCGTCAAGCCCTTCGACAACGCCCAGCTCAAGGCGGCGATGCGCAAGGTGCGCGAGCGCCGCGACCTCCTCGACGTGGCGGGGCTCAGCCAGCCGCGATTCAGCGAGGACCTGGTCGGCGCGGAGTCCACGCCGCTGGACATCATCGGCACCGACCGTCGCATGGGCGACATCTTCAAGATCATGCCGCAGATCGCCTCGACCCGTGCGTGCGTGCTGATCCAGGGGGAGAGCGGCACCGGCAAAGAGGTGATCGCTCGCTATCTCCACAATCTGTCGATCCGCGCCGACGGACCGTTCCTGTCGATCAACTGCGGCGCCCTTCCCGAAAATCTGCTCGAAAGCGAACTGTTTGGGCACGTCAAAGGCTCCTTCACCGGCGCGGTGCGCGACAAGCAGGGACTCTTCGCGGCGGCCCGTGG
>CAZUCD010000035.1:0-28265 GCA_964618855.1 uncultured Candidatus Sumerlaeota bacterium | reverse complement strand
CTCGTGGGGCGCACGGCCTTGTCGGTGGAGATGAGGACGAAGGCGCGGCAGCCAAACTTGTCCGCGAGGTGCGCGAGGGTGGCCGTGCCGAGGACGTTGTTGCGAACGGCCTCGGCGGGCTGGCGCTCCATGAGGGGGACGTGCTTGTGCGCGGCCGCGTGGAACACGTACGCGGGCCGGTGCGCCTCGAACAACCTGCGCATGTCCCCGGCGTCCCTGATGTCGGCGACGACGGTCTCGATGGCGAGGGCGGGGCGCGAGGTGCGGAGTTCGGTGGCGATGTCGAAGAGGCTGTTCTCCCCCTTGCCGAGCAGGATGAGCCGTGCGGGCTCGCATGCGGCCACCTGGCGGCAGAGTTCCGACCCGATGCTGCCCCCGGCGCCGGTGACGAGAACGACCTCCCCGCGGAGCGGGCTCTTGGCGGGGACGAATGGCAGCTCGTGCGGGGGCCGTCCGAGGAGGTCCTCGACCTCGATCGGGCGCATGCGGCCGATCTCGACCTCGCCGCCGACGATGTTGGTGATCGAGGGGACGATCCTGAAGCCGACCTTCGCCGTTTCGCATGCCTGCACGACCTCGCGGAGGCGGGCGGGGGTCTGCTCGTCGAGCGCAATGAGGACGAGGTCGATCTGCTCGCGCGCGATGACCTCGCCCAGACGGTCCAGCATGGCAACCACCGGCACGTCCGAGATGATGCGGCCGACGCGTTCCTGAAAGATCGTGACGATGCAGATGATGTTGAGCGTGGGTTCGGGCTCGCGGCGGATCGCGGCGATGAGGCTCGCGCCCGTGTCACCAGCGCCGACGATGAGCGTCCGCGGCAGGCTCGTGTCCGGGCGGGAACGGACGGTTTCCGCCCACAGCCTTGGCGTCATGCGAAACGCGCCGATGGCCACGATGGCGAGCACGGCGTAGTAGAGCAGCACGGAGAACGGGACGCGCATGACCGTGTTGTCGTCGGGGGAGAGCGGCAGGCCGAGGAGGCCGGGCTGCCGGTCGATCGAGACGTCGATCGCGAGCCACACGGCCAGGTGCACGATCCCTGCGATGCCGATCGCGCGCAGCTCCGTCAGGCCGACGTACTTCAGCAGCCCGCGGTACAGCTTGAGCATCCAGAGCAGGGCGAGGTGCGAGGCAACCACCCACGGCGCCAGCATCTTCATCTGCGTGGCGTAGTCCCACTCGTCATAGTTCGCGGGGATCGAGAAGTCGAAGCGCAGGCTGTAGGCGAGGAAGAACGACAGCGCCAGCAGCAGCGCGTCGATTCCTAGGATCAGCCATGTGCGCGATGGGGACGTCATTGCGTTGTTGTGCGGCGGGACCGGGATGGATGGCTGCGGGATTGCGCTCCCGGGCGAAGCCTCGACCCCCGCGGCGGGCAAGCGCAAGGGAATGGGGGCCCGTGGGGCGGGGCTCCGCGACCTGGCCGGACCGTCCGGCGGGCGATCAGTAGACCGGCGGGAACGCGCGCGCGAAGTCACCCGTGATGCGGGCGACGGCCTCCGCGTGGAGGTGGCCGTTCGTGGCGAGCGTCGTGTTCGGCGAGGTCACGGAGTATGCCCCGCCCGCGAAGTCCGTCACGCGTCCCCCCGCCTCCTCGATGAGGAGCATCCCGGCGGCGACGTCCCACGGCTTCAGGTTGTACTCGTAGAAGACGTCGAGGTGCCCGGCGGCGACGGCGGCCATGTCCAGCGTCGCGGCGCCGAGGCGCAGGCACCCCTGCGAGTGCGAGAGCGCGCGGCCCATCATCCCCATCAGGCCGTCGAGCACGGCGGCGCGATTGTAGGGGAATCCCGTCACGACGAGGGCGTCCGCGAGCGCCGCGGCCCGGGAGACGCGCAGGCGCTCCGTCCCGTTCCGCCATGACCCGTGCCCGCGCGCGACGGAGTAGTACTCGCCCAGGGCAGGCGCGAAGATGCCCCCAGCGAGCGGCACCCCCCGGTGCACGAACGCGATGCTCACGGCGAAGAGCCTCAGGCCGTGCGCATAGTTCGTCGTGCCGTCCACGGGATCGACGATCCAGGTGGACTCGTCGGGCTCGCCGCCGGCCTCCTCCAGCATCAGCGCATGCCCCGGGAATCGCGCGCGTATGCGGCGGGCGATCTCGTCCTCGGACTCGCGGTCGGCAATCGTGACGAAATCGTTGGCCGCCTTGCGCTCATAGCCGTCCAGGCGGCGGAAGTGCCGCATGTGGATGGCACCGGCGGCACGGGCCGTCTCCTCGATGAATGGGAGGAGCTCCCCGGCGTCGTGGCTCATGCGGTCTGTGCGGCCGCGCTCCCGAGGTAGGCCTCGATCACGCGCGGGTCGCGCTGCACGTCCCTTGCGACGCCCTGTGCGATGATCTCGCCATGGTCGAGCACATAGATGTAGTCGCTCAGCTTCATGACGAGGTGCATGTCGTGCTCGATCAGGAGCACGGTGATGCCGAGGTCGCGGACGCGGCGGATGAGGGCGGAGAGTTCCTCCGTCTCGGTGGGGTTCATGCCCGCCGCGGGCTCGTCGAGGAGCAGGAGGGACGGCCCCCCAGCCAGCGCGCGCGCGATTTCCAGGCGGCGCTGGTGGCCGTAGGGGAGGCTGCCCGCGCGGCCGTGGCAGCACGTGCACAGGTCGACCAGGCGCATCGCCTGCATCGCGCGGACCTCGATCTCGATTTCCTCGCGCGTCTTGGCGGGGGGACGGAACATCGCGCCAAGGAGCCCCATCCTGCCGTTGCCGTGGCAGCCCAGCTTCACGTTGTCCAGCGACGTCATGTTCGCGAAGAGGCGGATGTTCTGGAACGTGCGGCTGATGCCGAGTTCGTGGATCTGGTCGGGGCGGAGGCCCTGGAGCTCCCTCGGGCCGGCCTCGGTGGTGAAGCGGATCGCGCCCTCGGTCGGCGGGATCAGGCCCGTGATCGTGTTGAAGAGCGTCGTCTTGCCCGCCCCGTTCGGGCCGATCAGTGCGACGATCTCGCCCTTCGTCACCTGCAGCGAGGCGCGCTGCACGGCCTTCACGCCGCCGAAGAACTTCGACACGGCGCACACATCAAGGACGACGGGACCGCGGGATGACATGGAGGGCGTGGATGTGGGGCCGTGGAGTCGGAATCGAGGGTGAGGCTAGCGCGATGGAGAGGCGTCGCCTCAAGGGATACCTGTTTGCAGCGCGGACCCGGGGCAAATCGCCGTGAGTCAAGTGGCCGAGCAGTCGATGGTTACCGTCCCAGTTCCTGATCAGGGTGGCACGGGCATCTTGCCCGTGCAGTCAGAACCGATGCCAGCCCCGCAACCCCTGCGTCTCATTCTCGCCTCTCGGAAGGCAAATGCCCAGCCTTCGCCGGGAGCGGGACGGCAATAAATAGTTCCTGTCCCGGTTTTCGGGGTTAGGGTGGCACGGGCATCTTGCCCGTGCAGTCAGAACCGATGCCGGCCCCGCAACCCCTTCGTCTCATTCTCGCTCTTCGGAAGGCAACTGCCACGCCTTCGCCGGGGGCGGGACGGCAATAAATAGTTCCTGTCCCTGTTTTCGGGTGGTTTCCGGACTTGACGGGGGGAGGGGGGCGGGGGCTCACTCTGCGGCCTTCCGGCGCAGGGCACGCCGGGCTTGTGGTCCTATCGTCTAGCCTGGCCCAGGACGCGGCCCTTTCAAGGCTGAAACACGGGTTCGAATCCCGTTGGGACCACCATCACCCATTGGGACATCGGCGCACGGACGACGGGCTCAGAGCCGGCGCCGGGCGATCTCGGTCTTCAGGCGCTGAAGTTCCGCGAGGAACTCGGGCGTTCCCTCGCGCAGGGGCTTGACGCGGCGGCGGATGGCCTCGCGCGCCTCGCGGTCGGCCTCCTCCTCGATGTGGACGCGGTTGCGCATCGCGGAGCCGATCCTGCGGGAGAGGCCGTCCTCGCCGAGCTTTGTCTCGACGGCGCGCCGCGCCAGCATGTCCGCCGCGGCCTTGCGCGCGATGTGGCGGATGCGTTCCTCGGAGAGTTTCATCAAAGGGTTCATGGTTGCGCCCGTGCGTGTCCGCCCTTCCCCATGGTTTTCGAGTCCCAAACAGCCGCATTCCGGCGAAAGGTCAAGTCCCCATCATGTCCGACATGCCACCACCCCCCACGCCATTCGATTCCGGGTCGGCCGGGGGCGCCGACGGTAGCTCCAACCCCGATGCGAGACTGAAGGCCGCGATTGCGCATGTGCTTCCGCTTGCGGACGGCGCGACGGGCATCCTCGGGACCGTCGGCATCATCGTGATGTACTTCATGATGAAGGACAAGGAGCCCGGTTTCGTCGTCGAGGCGATCAAGCAGTCGCTCAACATGCTCGTCGGGCAATGGGTCGCCGCGATCATCGTGATCGTGCTGGCGGTCGTCACGTGCGGAGTTGGCGGGTTGCTGGCCCTGCCGGTTGGCATTGCGCTGATCATCATCCGCGTCATCGCGGCGATGAAGAGCTACAACGGCGAGAACTACCGCTACCCGGTGATCGGCAACTGGACATTCCTCGGCTGATCCGGTAGCGCAGCGGATGGGATCAGGGGGCGTGGGGCGAATGCGCCCTCCGCCCCCGGTCCGTTGGCAGGCGCCAGCGGATGCGCACGTCAGCGCGGGCGTCCCCCGCCCCCTCCGCCGCCCGGTTTTGATCCCCCGGACGGCTGCTTCGGCTTCTCCTTCTTGGCTGCAGGCTTGTCGGGCTTGGCGCGTTCGGTCGCCGCGCCTTGACCTGCGTTGCCGGAGCGTGGGTTCTCGGGCTTTGCCAACTCCGGCGTCTCCCGTTCGTTGGCGCCCTTCACGCGCTCGCGGGTCTGATTGACCGTGACGGTGTTGCCGTCCTTGGAGACGTCGCGGGTGCGCTCGGTCCCGTTTCCGTTCGGTCCCGTGGTGGTGGAGGTGCGGTTCCAGCCGCTGTCGGTCTTGGTCCATGTGTCCACATGGGAGATGGTTTCGCCGTTGGGGCCCGTGATCGTCGCGGTGCGGGAGGCGGCCCCGTCCCCCTTGGTGAACTTCCCTGTCGACACGTAGGTCTGGCCGTCGGGGCCCATCACGACGTTGCTGAAGTCGTGTCCCTCGTCGGTCTTCTGGACGTTCTTCTCGCCACTCCACGTCGCGCCGCCCCGGGTCGTGTGCGTGGCCACGCGCTTGTAGCCCATCCCCTCCATCATCCACTCGAACTCGGAGGAGGAGGTCTGCCCGCCTGCGTGCGTTGTCTGGGTGGTGAGCTTGCGCCCCGAGTCGGTCTTGAGGGTTTCGCCGACGGTGGTGAGCTTGCGGCCGCCCGGGCCCGTCACCTCGTTGATGACGGTCGAGCCGTACTGCGTGGGGGAGACCTCGAAGTAGCGCGTCACCTCCTGCCCGTTGACGACGTAGGTGATGCTCTGGGTCTGCGCCTGTGCGGAGGCGGGGGCGGCCTCCTGAAACTTCGCGCCGCGGGTGCGCGCCTTGAAGCGCTGGCCGTCCTGGGCGGATGAGGTCGACGCCAGTCCGCAGATCGCGAGCGCCAGAATGAACGATGTCGTACGCATGGGAACGATTCCTTGTCGGGGGACGTCATGGGACCCCCTCGCGGACCGTCCTTGCAATGCGAATGCCGGAGGGAAGTCGAAAGGTCGAAAAGTCGAAAGGTGGATAGGTCCAAGGTCGAAGGGTCGGGGGCGCAGGTCGGCCCGGGGGGGAGCCGACCCGGCTCCCTAGACGCGGCGCCTGAATCGCTCGAGGAGCGTTGGGCGCCAGGGCCTGCATTGGCCCGAGGCGATGAGGGCGCCGAGGGCGCCGAACGTGGAGGCGCGTTCTTGGAGGAGGGTTCCTCCCCCGCCGATTTCGTGCGTCTGGTGGGCATCCGATCCCCCCGTGTGCGGGTAGTCCCCAATGCCGGGGAGCGCGAGGGCAAGGCGCTGGGCGTCGGGGCCGTATCGCCCGTTCCACACCTCGACGCCCGCGAGGGAGAGGTCGCGGATGCGTGCTCCAAGTCCGATGCGCGGGAGGCCCGGGTGCGCGGCAATGCAGAATCCGCCGGCCTGCTGGGCCGCACGCATGACGTCGAAGGGCGACGTGCCATCGGGGATCGGCTCCGTCGGCCCGTAGACCAGCAGGTCCCCCCAGGTAATCTCCTCGTGCACTGTGCGCACTTCCTGGCCCGAGAGGAGGACGAAGGACTCGGGTAGCTGGGCGGCTTTGCGCAGCTCCAACAGTTCGGCGGCGGGCCATGCGTAGTTGTGGTCGGTGATGACTGCCCCGTCGAAGCCCCGCGATGCGAGGCCGGAGAGGAGTTCGATGGCGGTGTGGCGGCCGTCGTGGCTGTGATCGCGCGTGTGGCAGTGGAGGTCGATGAGGAAGCCCTTCATGCGCGCCTGCCCCCGAGGACGCCGAGCGCGGCCTCACGGAACCGGGCGGCGAGCACGGGCCAGCGGTACTCGGCCTCGGCCACCTCGCGGGCGGCGCGTGCGTGCCCCGCGCGGCGTTCGGGGTCGAGGAGGAGCGCGGAGGTCTCCCGCGCTATGGCGGCGGGACCGTGCGCGACCACCACGGCGGCGCGGGCACGCGGGCTGAGCGCCTCCGCCCCGAGGGGGTTCGTCACGATCGGCATGCCGAGCGCCATCGCCTCGATGAGCTTGTTCTTGAACCCGGAACCCTGGAGCATCGGTGCGACGAACACCGCGCATCGGGAGAGGAATGCGGGGATGTCGCTGATGGGCCCGTGGACCGTGATGGACATGTCCACGCGGCCGAGGCACTCGAGTTCCGGGTCGAGGGGTCCTCCGCCGATGTGGAGGATGGCGCCGGGCACTGCGCGCCGGACGAGTGGGAAGACGTCGCGCGCGATGTGCAGCGCGGCCGTCCTGTTCGGATCCCACGCCATCCCGCCGTAGAAGCCGATCGAGGGGACCGCGGAGGGCGCGACGGGTTCGCGGTCGAGGTAGTGCGTGCCGTTGGGCAGGGCGAGGAGCGCGGCCGTCGGAAGCTGCCACCGAATGCTGAGAAGGTCGGCCTCCGCCGGCAGCACCCAGAGCGCCGCGAGGCGGCCGATCTCGCGCTCGATGCGGCCATAGACCTGCGACCAAACGGACGAGTTCACCATCCGGACGGGGTCGGAGAACCCGAGGGCGGTGGACCGACGGTTGAAGTAGAGCCTCATGCTGTCCCCGGCCTCGACGACGAAGGGCCCCTCAAGCGCGCGGGCCACGAGGAGTGCACTGCGGTGCCCGTGCGCGATGACGCCGAATCCCCCGGTCGCCGACCGCAGGGCGGCCAGCCGGTCCCGCAATGCGGCGATGGTCTCACGGTGCCGCGCTGCGTAGCTTCCCTCCCGGAAGTCCGAACGCCGGATCGAGAAGGCACCCGTCGCGACGGGCACGCGGGCGATGGAGCGCCATGGGTACGCGCCGCGTGCATCGCGGGGCACCGGCTGCTCGGATTCCGCCAGGTAGATGTGGTCCGCATCCCCGCCGCCCAACAGGTTCCACATGCGGAGGTCGCTCCCCATCGCCGGGTCGATGCAGGCGCGGTCGGCGACGAGGACGAGGTTCAACGCACAGCCTCCGCGAGCAGGTCAAAGCCGCGCGAGGCGAGGCTGCGCATGGCGGCGCGGTTCGCGGCCAGCCACGATGCGACCTCGCCGCGGCGCGCGCGCGCACGGTCGAGAACGCCCAGCGCAACAGCCGTCCGGAGCGTGAAGTCCTCCACCGTGACGAACAGCCCCTCCCTCGTGGCGTCGCGGCCAATCGCGGCCGAAGTGATGCCGGGGTACTTCACGGAGAAGCCGACCGCAACGGTCGGGACGCCGGAGGAGAGCCCGGCGATCGCGACGTGCATGCGCTGCGACACCACCATCGCGGCGCGCGCGGCGAGCGCCTTGAAGTCCGCCGCGCGAAGTTCCCCATCGGCGACGCGCACCCGGGGGTGGGCCGCGAGCGCCGCGACCTCCCGGGCGAGGATCGCATCGTCGCCGAGCGGGTCGCGCTCGCGCACGTGCGGGACCAGGAGCACGGACTCGCCCCACGTTTCCACGATGTGCGCCGCAACGGCGGCCCAGCTCCCGGCGAGGCGCGCGGTGTCGAGGCCGCGGATGCGCGCGAGGCTGCGCGCGGGGGCCAGGACGACGAACGGATCGCCGCCGAGTCCCCAAGCGTCGAGGAGTTCCCCCCCGCGTGCGGATGGTTCCAGCAGGAATGCCGGGTCGGCCACGAGCGGCACGCGCGCCCCCTCGAGCCCGAGGTCCCCCGTCGCGTAGTCGAGCGAGAGCTGCTCGCGGACGGCGACATGATGGGCACCCCGCGCGACGCGCACGAAGGCGTCCCGCGCGGCCGCGTCCGCGAACGGGCCGAGGGACTGGGCCTCGAAGGCGTACGGCACGCCGTGCGCCGCCGCCACCCGGGCCGCCCAAAGGCCCCAGCGGATCGCGTTCCTCCCGTAGTCGGGACCGAAGAGGTCCCCACCGGACACGACGAGCAGGTTCGCGCCTGCGATGACGCGGGACAGGGGGGAGAGCCCCGCACCCGCGACCCTCGCGAGCCTGTGGCGCCAGAGGTCGGCTCCCCCGCGCGCATTGGCGTGGTGGAACCGCGCGCCAGCGAGGCCCTTCAGGGCAGCGGCGTCCTCCTCCGGGGTCAGGGTCAGGATGTCGAACGCCGAGTTCGGCAGGCGGGCACGCATCTGCTCGACGGTCGAGACGATGAGCGCCTCGACCCCTCGGTTGCGGCACCCGGTGATTCCCGAAAGCACGATGCGCATGGGTGCGGATTCGAAGGTCATGCTGAGGCTGGGTCAGCCGCTTTCTCGCGTCGCGCGGGATTGAAGCTACTGCGCGCGACGGGGCAGGGTGCCGCGGTCGCGCAGGATATCGATCGCAATCTCGCGCGCGACCGGCCCCCACGCGCCCTTCCCGCTGATGTTGATCGCGAAGTAGCACATCCCCCCGGGTGTCTCGACGGAGCCGACGTACCAGCCGAGGTCGGGCGCGCCGTCCCGTCCGCGCGCGGAGCCCGTCTTGCCCCGCAGGACGTAGGCAGGCGTCCGCTCCCACACCATGAGGTCGAGGACGGCATCCTCCGTGCGGCGGCTGAACGGCAGGGCGTGGCGGTGGAGCTTCTCGACGAACCGGAGCTGCTCCTCCGCGCTGATGGCGAGCGAAGTGCCGAGCCAGAACTCGGTCAGGCCGGCCGACATGTCCTCGTTGCCATAGCGCAGCCGGTGCAGCCACGCGCGCATGCGCTCCTCGCCGACGCGGCGGGCGAGTTCCTGATAGTACCACACGACGGAGTCGCGGAACGCGGTCCGGAGCGTGTGGTCGCGGTTGAGCTCGGGCCTGTCGCGCTCGACGCCGTCCCACGCGACGACATGCTCCGTGCCGGGGATGACGCCGGTTTCGAGGCCAATCAGCGAGTTGGGGATCTTGAAGGTGGAGCAGGGGGGGAAGCGCGCCGCGCACCGCTCGGGGTTGTGGCGGACGATCAGGTTGCGCGCGGTGTCCTTCATGATGAAGCAGCCGTCGTGGCCGCGCATGAAGCGGGAGAGATTTTCCTCCACCTCGGCGCGCTGGCGCACGGCGCAGCCCGACGTGGCGAGGATCAGTGCAATCAGGAGGAGCAGGCGCATCGTTCTGTGGCTTTCGGCGGGACGGGCTTGGGGCGTGCCCCGCCGCGTCCCACGCGCGTGGAAACGATGTCAGCCGAAATCGACGGCGGGGCGCCGACCACGCCTCGCATCGCTTCGCCCTGCACGGGGGAGCCAAGGTTTCCGCTCGTTTCCCGCAGGGATGGTCGGCTGTTGTCCAGCCTCAGGGTTTCGGCGGAACCTGCCCCGAGGAGACGGAGGCGTGCTTCTCGCGCAGGCCCTCGAGCGCGGGGTCGAGCGCGAGGGCGCGTTCGTAGGACGCCTTCGCCGCGTCGAGCCTGCCCTGCGCCACGTAGAGGTCGCCGAGGTTTGCGTGCACCTCCGCGTCGCGTGGCGAACGGCGCGCGGCCCGCTCCAGGTACTCCTGCGCCTCCCCGAGGTCCCCGAGCTTCAGCTTGATGTAGCCAAAGGTGTCGAGGATGTAGCCCGAGTCGGAGTCCTCCTCCAGGGCGCCCTTGACGAGTTCGAGGGCCTCCTCGAGGCGCTCCCCGCGGCGGGCGAGCTGGTAGGCGAGGTTGTTCGAGGCTAGGACGAAAAGCGAGATCGAGCGCGGATCGCCGTGGTCGCGGGCGTGGATGAGCTCGCGGTAGCACTGCTCGGCGAGGTCCATGCGGCCCGCATCACCGGCGGCGTATGCGGTCTGGAACGTGACCTCCGCGTTGCCGGGGTGGTCCCTCCGGAGAGCCAGGAGCGCGGCCAGGGCGTCCTCGTGCTTCTTCGCGGTGCGCAGTGCGGTCGCGCGCAGGAGGTCGAACTGAACGGCATCCTCGGCGGGGGCGGAGGCGCGGGCGGCCTCGACGGCCTTGAGCGCCTCTTCCAGCTTTCCCGCTGTGGCGAGCGCGATGACGTGCTGGCGCGCGACCTCGATGTTGTCGGGCTGCAGCGTGGCGAGCTTCGCGGCCGCCTCCACCTGCTTCTCCGTCTCGCCCGTCTCGTCGTAGTACGAGAGGAGCATCATCTGGTAGCGGATGGCCTGCTCCTGGGAGCCGGTGAACTTCGCCCCCTCCTCCATCGTCTTGTCGGCGAGGTCCTTGCGGCCGAGGTTGAAGTAGGCGAGGGAGAGGTAGTAGCGCGCCTCGTGAAGGCCCGCCACGAGCTCGACGACCTTCTCGAGTGCCTTGCGGGACCTCTCAAACTCGCCGAACCGCTGGGCGAGGATGCCGTACTGCAGGCGCATCTCGTCGATCTCGGGGGTCCGGTTGGCGAAGGACTGCTCGATGATGTCGAGTCCGCGCTGGTCGTTGAGCTTGAAGTAGAGCTCCGCGACGAGGACCTGCACCTGGTAGTCGCGGGGATCGATGGCGAGGACCTGCTGGAAGACTTCGAGGGCCTCGCGCGTGCGGTCGCGGCGCATGAAGAACTCCGCGAGGGCGCGCATGTACTCGGGGCTGGCGCGCTCGGCGTCCGTCGCGGCGCGGAAGCGGGCCTCGGCGCCCTTGAAGTCGCGCTCCTCCTCCAGGAGCAGGCCGAGGAGGCGCTGGGCCTCCGCGTCGCGCGGGTCGAGGACGGCGGCGCGCTCGAGGAGCTCGCGGGCGCGGGCGCGGTGCCCGAGTCCCAGGTAGTCCTTCCCGATCAGGCGATAGACGCTCCCGTCATCCGGGCCGATCTCCATTGCGCGCTTCACGAGCGCATCGGCGGCCTCGAGGTTGTTCTGCATCAGCTCCATCCGCGCGAGGTCCACGATGGCCGGGATGTAGGCTGGGTCGGCCTCCAGCATCCACTTGCGCAGCTCCCGCAGCCGTTCCGTGTCGTTCGTGCGCTGGAGGTACTCGGCGAAGAGTTCCTGGATCTGCTGGTCGTTCTTGCTGTCCTCGACGAGCTTCTTGTAGCCGGCGAGGACGGCTCCGTCGCCGCCCTTGGACTGGAGAAGCGCCTCCCAGTTGTTGCGCAGGCCGCGCGCGAAGGGGGCCATCGCGACGCCCCGCGCGTAAAGGCGCATGGCGTCCTCCTCGCGGCCGAGGCGGAGGATGCGCCGCGCGAGGTCGTCGAGTTGCGCGACCAGGTTGGGCCGGTACCGCAGCAGCCGCTCGTAGAGCTCCGCGGCCTGGTCCACGTCGCCCGTCAGGGCGTGCGCCTGCGCGTTCCAGAGCATCGCCTGCAGGTCGAGTGTCGAGATCTTGAGAAGCCGGCCCGTGTACTCCTTGGTCTTCTCGAAGTCGCGCCGGACGTCGTATGCGATCTGGGCGAGCCGCGTCAGCGCCTCCGTGTTGTTCGGATGAACTTCGAGCGCCTTCTGGAACCACTCCTCCGCTGTGTCGTACTTTTCTCGGTACATTGCGATGAGCCCGAGGCGGACCATCGCGCGGGTTTCCCTGGGATCGTAGCCGAGGATGCGGTGGGCCGTTTCCTCCGCGTACTGCAGCTCATTGACGAGCATGGCGGCGTCGATGGCGCGCATCGCGATCCATGGGTCCTCGGGATCGGCCTCTGCGGCGAGCTTGAAGAGTTCAAATGCGCGCGTCGGGGGGCCCGTCTCGGCGGCGTAGGCGGCCGCGGCGTACTTGCGCCGTGCCAGGCGGGTGACCGGGTCCTCCGGGTCGATGCCGGAACCGGGGAACGCGGTCTCGAACGGGGCCTCCTCGAGCCACTGGGGGAGGAGCGGCTTCTCCTGCAGCGGGTCGATGCCTCCGGTTCCCTGCGGGGCATCCGTGGCGGAGGGCGTGCCCTCCTGCGCGGGGACTGGGACGCAAAGGCCCGCCAACAGGGCGGCGGTCAGGAGTGCGGAGGGGAGGCGCATGGTGCTCGAATCGGCGGGTTTTCTGCTTTGTCGGCTGTGGGACGTCGCCGCGCAACGTTCTACGCGTGGCGAATTCCGAGCCATTACCTCCATGGGGGAAAAATCCGTCAAGGGGGGTTGCGGTCCCGGGCAAAAAGCAATCCCCCCGCCGGATGTTCGGCGGGGGGATTGCACCACGGGTTGGTGAGGGATTGGACCCTAGTCCCGGACGAGGCAGGCAAACCTGTACGTCACCACAAGGCGCGGACGCCCGGGCGAGGTGAGGCCGTAGTTGCCAGTGCCGATCTGGACCTGGTCGGAGACGGCGTCGCCGTCGTCCGTTGTCGGGTAGTAGAGCTTCATCTGCGTCATGCCGGCGCGGTTGATGGCCGCAAGGCCAGCCGGGTTGAGGAAGGCCGACGTGTACGTGTTCGATGCCGGGACCGTCAGCGTCGCCACCGGGGCGGCGGAGCTGATGGCCTGGAAGTCGATCGCCTCGAAGGCCCCGCTGCCGCCGTACCACCAGGGCATGGCGCAGGGGTTCCTCATGCCGACCCAGATCGGGCCGAAGGACGCCCAGCTTCCGGTCGCGCTCGCGCGGTAGACGCGAAGTTCGGCGCTGTCGATGATGGCATCGAAGGGGATCGACGAGGTGTCGAAGTTGAGGAGCACCTGGAGCTGCTGGCGCTGCGCGGTGTCGCCGACGGGGGAGGTCGTGGCGCCGGCGTTGGCGGTGCCGCCAACCTCCGACGTGAAGTGCGACTCCATCAGGCCGCCGTCCTCGGCCGGCGTGGACCACAGGGTCACCGTGGTCGGGGAGCCGCAGGGGAGGCCGGAGTAGCAGGGAAGGCAGCTTTCCGAGTAGAACTCCACGATCAGCTCGGGGCGGACGGTCGTGCCGGCCTCGCCCGAGTAGAACGAGATGAAGTCCGCGCCGTTGTCGTCGTCGGACTCGCTGTTGAAGCGGACGCGGAACTGCGTCAGGCCGGTCTTCGAGATGCCGGCGGCGTAGTACGCGCCGAGCTCGGCGAAGGTCGTGTAGGAGTTCGCAGCAGGGTACGGGAACGAGGAGGCGACGTCGGTGAAGGCCGCGGCGGCGAGGTCGTAGTCCGTCGGCTCGACGGCGGCACCGGCGCCGATGAGCCCGGAACCCATGTCCAGCATGAGGCTGCCGAGGACCGTCGGAGTCCCGGAGACCGTGGAGCGCGTAAGGCGGATGCGGGCCGCCGTGATCGTCGCGTCATCGGGGATGCTGCTCGTGTCGAACGAGAGGATCGACCGGCGGCCCCAGTTGGCCGAGTCGTCGCCCACGTCGAACGTGGAGGCCTTCGTGTTGATCGGCCCCTCGACCATGTTGACAAGGTCCGGCTCGCGCACCCAGCCGTCCAGCACGGGGTCGGAGTAGCCGCGGAAGGGGTCCTTCGGGTCCGGCACCACGGTGACCGTGAAGGAGCAGGAGTCCTGGTTGCCGGCCTGGTCCGTCACGGTGACGGTCAGTTCGTTCTCACCATACGGAATCGGGTTCGTCCACGAGTAGGAGACTTCGTAGGGGCAGGTCTCGTCGACGGTCGGCGTGTAACTGAAGAAGAAGCCGCCCTCGATGTTGCATGTCGTGGTGAAGGAATCCGGGCAGTCCAGGATGACTGGGGCCGTCGTGTCCTCGTCGCAGGGGTCAACGACTCCGCCGCATTCCTCGCCGCCGAGGCACAGCGTCGCCGTGTACGGGGTGTTGCAGGGGAGGCCGTCGAAACCGTCGATTGCGGCAATGGCCACGTAGTTGCCCGCGGGAAGCGTGGCCGTCACCTGATTCGGGACGCACGGACCGGTGAAGTTGTTGAAGACGATGCCGAACGCGCAGTCCGCGGTAGTGATGTAGTTGAGCGTGGGGAAGTTGGCGTTGATCGTGAACGTGACGGTCGTCGTCGAGGTGAGCGTGAAGCTGTACCAGTCGAGGTCGCGAATGCTTCCGAAGGCGGAGGCGCCGGCGCAGATCTTGTCTCCGATGCTGATGGGGGTCATCAGGTTGCCGGCGTAGTTGCAGCCGCCGTTGGTGTTGTCGGTTGGCGTGCCGCAGTTCGCCTCGACCTCGACGACATTGGCGCCGGTGCAGTCCACGCACGAGGCGCCGCGCGAGTAATCGGCGACATCGGAGAAGGTGGCCTGGCCCTTGGCGGGGGCGAGGCCGTTGGCAGACCTGGCGGAGGCGATGGCTGCCTCGACCTCGGGACTCCAGGTCGGGCTCAACAATAGGTCCAAGTCGTTTGCTGCTCCGGCGGTGCCGGCGGCGCAACAGGTGACGGCTGCGATGGCGATGGAGGCGAGCGTGCCCCCCCATCCGCCACTGCGTGGGGAACTCATGGATGTGCTCCTGGGACTGCGATGATGTGTCGCCGGAGTATTCCGCACGCGCGGCCCCGTTCAATTGCAAGGGAATTCGGGGACAAGAGGCTGGCGACTCCCCTAGTGGCGGGGTGTGGGGACCCCTGAAAAGACGAAGCGCAGGGAGGAGGCCCCTTGGGGGGCGCTGCTCCCTGCGCGAAGATTGTGAAACCGACGAAGCACCCCCGCTGTCGCTGGCCGGCCGGGGGTGTTGATTCGCCGGTGTGTCGGGTTTTGTCGTTAACTGCGGTGGCGCCGCCACGGGGGACGGCGCGTGACGGGACCTCGACGGTCGGCCTATCAGGCCGGCTTGGCAGCCTTCTTGGCCTGCGGTGCCTTCTTGGCGGCCGGCTTCTTGGCAGCCTTCTTGGGGGCGGCCTTCTTGGCGGCCGGCTTCTTGGCGGCCTTCTTGGGGGCAGCCTTCTTCGCGGCGGCCTTCTTGGCCGGCTTCTTCGCGGCCTTCTTCGGTGCAGCCTTCTTGGCGTCGTCAGCCATTGTGGACCTCGTCCCTTTGGTGGTCTCAGTGTGGCACTGCCAGGTCCGCCGCCCCTTCCCCTCCGCCCTTCCCGCCGCCGGTGGCCTGACAGGAGCCGGTCGAACGCAAGGTCAAGGACAAACGCGAACCTGATTGTGGGAACGCTTCGACCCCTCATTCCGGGATGTCAAGAACAAAGAACAGAAAAAAATGCCTGTGGATAAGTTTTGCGCAGAAAAATCGGCCCCAAACCTAGGCTGTTCGAGTTTCCCAACTTAGCGCGAACTGCGGTGTGTCCGCGGGACCCAGCACCACAACGGCACCCGACCCCACCCCCAACAATCCACAGTTTTGTCCGAATTCGACAGAAGTTGTCCGCTCGTCCTCCCCCCGAAAAAACGGGGCGGAAAACACCGCACGCGGGGCTTGCGCGGAGCCCGCGCCGGGTCGAGCCTTCGGCGCGATTGCTTCGCTTCAGCGCCCGTGCAGGGAAGGTGAACATGCGCGCGCAGTTGGCCACCCTCGTCGTGACGGACATGGAGGATAGCACCCGGCTGGTGGCGCGGGCCGGGGACGCACGGTCCGCGGAGTTGCTGGCGCGGGTGGATGCGGCCGCCCGGGGCATCATGGCACGCCACCGCGGCCGCGAGATCGACAAGTCGGACGGGTTCCTCCTCTTGTTCGAGCGCCCTGTGGACGCGGTCGCCTTTGCGCTGGAGCTGCATCCCGCGCTCGCGGCACTGGGCGCCGAGGAGGGCCACGAGCTTCGCATGCGCGTGGGCATCCACCTCGGGGAGGTCATCCTGAGGGAGACCCCGGCGGCCGATGTGCAGCGCGGCGCGAAGCAGATCGAGGTGGAGGGCCTTGCCAAGCCGCTCGCGGCGCGCGTGATGGCGCTGGCACCCGGGGGTCGGACGCTGCTGACGCGCGCGGCATTCGACCTGGCGCGCCGCGCCGCGGCGGATCCGGGACTCCTGCCGGAGGGACTCCAGTGGCTCGCGCACGGCCCCTACGTCCTCAAGGGCGTCGGCTCCGGGCATGGCGAGGAGCCGGTCGAACTGTTCGAGGTGGCCCCGAGCGGGGCGGAGGGGTTGGCGCCGCCCCCGGATTCCCCCAAGGCATACCGCGCGATCCGGCCCGGGGAGGAGGAGCTGCTGGGCTGGCGGCCCGCGATCGGGAACGAGGTGCGCCGCCGTCCGGGCTGGGTCCTGCGCGAGAAGCTGGGCGAGGGGGGGTTCGGCGAGGTCTGGCTGGCGGAGCATGCGCGCACGAGGGAGCGGCGCGTCTTCAAGTTCTGCTTCGTCTGGGAGCGCCTCCGCTCCCTGAAGCGCGAACTCGCCCTCTTCATGCTCATACGCGATGCCCTTGGGGACAGGCCTGACATCCAGAGGCTGCGGGACCTGAACTTCGACGAGCCGCCGTACTTCCTGGAAATGGACTTTGCGGACGGCGGGGCGCTGCCGCAGTGGGTCGAGTCGCGCGGGGGATTCGCCGCGGTGGGCCTTGCGGCGCGACTGCGGATCGTGGCGCAGGTGGCCGACGCCGCCGCCGCGGCACATTCCATCGGGATCATCCACAAGGACATAAAACCCTCGAACATCCTGGTCGAGGGCGCGGGGGGGAGCGCGCAGGCCAAGTTGACCGACTTCGGCATCGGGCAGCTCACGGACAAGGCGCTCCTGAAGCAGGCGGGCATCGACTCGACCGGGTTCACGGACTCGACGCTGGGCGGGACGGAGCTCTCCTCCCGCACGGGGACGCGGCTGTACATGGCGCCGGAGCTGCTTGCGGGCCGCGCCCCTTCGGTGCAGTCGGACATCTACGCGCTTGGGGTGCTGCTGTACCAATCGATCGTTGGGGACTTCGCCCGGCCCCTGACGGCGGAGTGGGAGGCCGACATCCCCGATCCCCTGTTGAGGGAGGACGTTCGCGACTGCGTGGCCGCGAGGCCCGACAGGCGGCTGAGATCGGCCGGGGAACTCGCGGTCCGGCTTGGCTCGCTCCCGGATAGGCAACGGCAGCGCCGCCGCGAGAGGCTGGGCCGCATGCTGACAGTCGCGGCAAGCATCTTGGCGGCACTCGCCGTCGTGGCGACCGCCGTGGCAATTCCACTGATCGAGAGGGAGCGCTCCATCGCCAGGCGCGAGGCCGACCTGCGCATCCAGGCCGAGCAGGGCGCGCGGGCGGCCCGCGAGCGCGAGCGGGAGGCCGAGGAGCAGCGCAGGCTTGCCGCCGAACAGATGAAGTCCGCGACCGCGTTGGCCATCGCGATGCTCGACCACTTGGGGAGCACGCTGGACATGCAGCGGGCGCAGGACCGGGCGCTGGCCGCCAGGATCGCCGGCACGGTCACCTCGCACTTCGCGGGCACGCAGACGGCGGCGTTCGGCCGGGACATGAAACGCGAGTTTGCGGCATCCATGGGGGAGGCCGGCAGAAAACTGCTGCGCCTCGGCGAGATCAACGGCGCGGTGGACTTGTCCAGCAGGACCCTGGCCCTCGTCCGCGAGGATGGCGAGCCGCGGTCCGTCGAAGTGCTCGTCGCGATGAACGACCGGGGCACCATCCTGCGTGAAGCCGGCCGCCTGGGCGAGGCCGAGTCCCTGCTCTCAGAAACCCTCGCGCTGGGCGAGGGCGTGTACGGCCCGGGAAGCCCCATGTTGGCCGATGTGCTGCTCAACCTCGGCGGAACGATGAACCTGGCGGGACGATTGCGCGAGGGGCTCGACTTCAACCGGCGTGCCCTGGAAATCATCCGCCGCTTGCCCGAGAGGGACGCACGGCGGCTCGCCCATGCGCTCCAGAACGTCGGCAACTCGGAGCGCGATGCGGGGAGCCTAGACGAGGCGATACGTCTCCATCGCGAGGGCATCGAGGTCGTTCGCGACGCCGGCCCGCTGCTTGAACAGGAGGTTGGGTACTCCCTGCTCTCCAACCTCGCGAACGACTACTTCAAGGGGGGCCGGATCGCTGAGGCGCTGGACGTTTACAACGAGACGCTGGAGGTGACGCTCCGGTTCTTCGGGCCGGAGCACTCCAACACGGCGCTCGTGCTCAACAACATTGGATTGGCGCAATTGAAGCTCGGACGGTTCGACGAGGCGCGGGAGAACGCGCGCCGCGCGCTCGACGTGCGGCGCAGGAACATCGGCGCAGCGCACCAGTTCACGATCAGGAGCGCGATCCTCCTGGCGAACGTCGAGATGGAGTCGGGGGACGTCGAAGCGGCGCTGGAGGTGCTGGCGGAGTGCGAGCGCTCGTTTGCGGGGGCCGAGGTCAGCGCGGACACGGAGGCGGCGATGCATGAGCTGCGCGCCTCGCTGCTCCAGAGAAAGGGTCGCCACGCTGAAGCCCTGGCGACCGCGGAGCGCCTCCATGCGCTGCGGATCTCGACGAAGGGGGAAGCGCACAAGATGACGGCGGATGCGGCGTGCCTGCGGGCAAACTGCCTCACTCAGCTTGGCAGGCACGAGGAGGCGGTGGCAGTCCTCACGCCCGCTCTGGCCGCCTTCGAGCCCGCGCTCGGGCGTGAGCACTCCCATTCGATCCAGGCACGCCGATTACTGTTCAGTGCGCACCTGGCGCTTGCCATTGACGCCGAAAAGGCGGGCACCACCGCTGCGGCCCGCGAACACGCCGCCAACGCGATCTCCGCGATCCGCAACGACCCGGGGGTCCTTGGAGGGATCGATGGAGCGGACACGATGCTGGAGGAGGCGCGCCGCCTGGCGGGGATGTAGGGCGCCCCTATCGCGTTCTCCGCTGGCAGGGATGTGCCATGATGATTCTGCTGCCGGTGGGCCTGCCTAACTCAGCGCGAGCAGCCGCTCCAGCCCCCAGAACGCAGCCAGGTAGGCCAATGCGGAAGTCGTGGCCGCGACCACTTTTCCCCGCATTGCTGCCACCGACATGGCAATGCTCGCGGGCAGGGCCAGCAGCGTCTGCACCCTCCCTCCGGTTGAAGCGATGAGCAGGAGGAACGGCGCGGAGACGTAGGCGTGCGAGAGCATTTCCCAGGCCCATTGGGACGCCGAGTCGAGCGGTGCGGGTCCACTCCGGCCCGTGATCCGAGCCAACACCGTGCGGAACGGAGTCAGCACGTCCCGCTGCATGGAAATCCATGCGGCAATCAGCACGAGGGGCAGGATCGCCAACCCGGCGATTTCACCTAATTCATGTGTGATCGAGGCTGCCCACTGGGAAATCGAAAAGGCGAGGAGAAAGGTGGCGCCGGACATCAACAGTGCGGCCCCCACCTGCACGGTCGTCACAGCCGCAGCCTCGCGGGTCGGTGGAGACTCGCTCGCCGCAATGATGCGATCCCGCGAGTGAGCGACAGCCAGCGCAGAGCGCCCTCCCGGGCCGGGCGACGAGGGTGGAGGGCCCTGGCTGGGACCGGCGGGCCTCGTCTGGCCCTCCCTCCAGGCCTTCTCCTTGCTCGAGGGGGGCCTCATGGGGGCGATCCCCTCAATGCCCACTTCGTACACTTCCATGGGGGTCGCGACGCCCTTGAAGCAATAGGTGCCATGCTCGATCCACCGAGTCCCCAAGGGAAGTGCTCCCGGGTCCGTGGAGGCTCGCATGGCGATGGCGTAGGCTTCGCGGGTAAGCAGCGTTTGGCCGGAGTCGGCAAGTCCGAGGAGGCGGGCACCCAGGGGCTTTGCCAATCCCTCGGCCTCCACCGGCTTGGAGACGCCGCCGTAGGCGTGCTCTGGCACCCTGCGGAAGAAGAGTTCGCCATGGTGGATGGCTGCACGGGCAGCGAGGCCGACTCCCTCGCGCCCGGCAAGTTCCGCGATCGCCTTGTGATAGGCGAGGGCGCATCCCACGGCCTCCACGGGCCGGTCGAAGACGGCAAAGAAGCCGTCCGTTCTGTCGATTTCCGTCCCGCGGTGGGCGGCAAGCGCGAACCGCATCATCTCGTCGTGCATCGCCATCAGCATCGAGAAGCGCTTGTCGCCAAGCGACTCGTTCAACTTCGTGCTGTCGACGAGGTCCGTAAACAGCAGGGTGACGGCACGCGCCTCCATCCCGAGGGGTGGGCGCAGTCCCGGGGAATCCTCTGTCGGACCGAACGAGTTCATCTCCACGTCTGCCCGTCGACCTCTTCGAGCGCCACCGGAAGTACCCTGAACTGCTGGCTGTCGAACAGGGGGGAGTCGCCGAACCGCGACCACCAGCGGAACATCTGCGAGGCGATGATGCACGGCAATCCGAAGACTGCTCCCACAATCGAGATCACCTGCAGCCATCCCCACACTTCCAAGCTCCTTACGAAGAACCACAGGAGTCTGTGGTTGGGGAACAAGGCGCACGCCGACCAACCTGCGGCGACCGAGAACAAGAGCATGGCAATCGAAACCGCCCAATCCACCTTTTCGACCACCCGGTCCAGGCGGCTGAGGCTCCTCGCTTTCCTTTCCTCGACTTGGAGAGCCGCCTTCTCCTTCTCGAGTTTGCCAATGACACTCGCCAACTCTGCCAGAGTCGCGTCCGCCGATTCATCCAGCGCGCGGGCGAATCCTCGCGAGATTTCCTCGGACGGTCGAGCGACTGCCGCGAAGTGAAGGTTGTCAAGCGTCCGATAATCGCCCTTTTCAACCGCCTCGGAGAGGTTGGGCCTCAAGTACTCCCAGGGGCGGGATTCGAAGGCCGACCAGCCTCCGGTGGCGGGAGAGCAGTCCGACATTCCAGCTCCATTCAGCGTTTCTCGATCCACATAGTCGAATGCGAGCGACCTGCGGACGATGTCCGAAACGAGCCACGTCGGGATGTAATCCAACGCTGCTACTCCCGCCGACAACCTATCGCCGGCCAGCCCGAGGTTCCCCGCCGGAGCAAGCCGACCCGAGTACCTGTACGGGACAGCTGTCGAGAGGTTCTCATCGGAGGCGCCGAGGAGCTTGACCGACAGTATGCCTTCCCATTCGGGACCATATCCGACTTCGCGCGCCAATCCTCCCAGCTCCAGGAGGGCGGGGAGCGTCGTCCCCACCTGCTCCACGAGCAGTCCCATGGCCTTGCGCGTCGAATCCGGATCACGCGTGCCGAAGTGCCGGGCTGCCGCGCGCAGGAATGGGACAGGGCTCCTGGATTCGTCGTCCGGACGGACGTTTTCGGCAAACCTGTCCAGGAGGGCTTGCGCCTTCAGGGCAGGCGATTCCTCGCGAAGGAATCCCGCATCCCCCGAATCGAGGAAGTCCAGGAGGCCGGCTACCACTTCCTCGTCCCCGGCGCCAAGTTCCATGACGCAATCCTTCAGTTCCGCGGCAAAGAACGCGACTCCACCCTCCGAGTGGCATGTGTCCTGAGTTCCGGCAGTCCTTGCCGACTGCCAGTATGCGGGAAGCAGGCGAAGTGCGTCCAGATTCGCCCTCGCGGCTATCAGGCGTCGTTCCGGGGTGGCCCTCCGAAAAGCCCCCTTCAGTTCCTCCCACGCCTGCCTTCCGTCCTCGGTATTCGACCCTGTGGCGACCTCCAGGATCGAGGCAGCCAGGTAACGGCACTCATCCTGCCCCGGAGGCTCGTGGTTGGAGAGCACCAACCTCGCGCACTTCAGGAAATCCTGGAGAGCAAGTTGGCACTCGACGCGTTGAAGCTTGATGACCCCTTCCATGTAGGCGGCTCCAGGGTCGAAGGGATCGGCCAGGTTTCCGCTTATGCCCAGTCGGTGGATGTGGCCGTAGCTGTATGGCTCCAGGCCGACGAGCCTCCTCTTCTGGGGTCGGCTCCTGTCGCGTCGGGCCGACTCTATCTCGATTCTCGCCTCCTTGGCGGATCTGGGCAAATCCTCGTAGGTGCCCGTGTCCGGCTGCCGGGTAGCCGCCTTGGGGCGCTCTTCCCCTGCCATGGCGATTTTCTTTGCGGCGGGAAAGGATGGTTTTCCCGTGGAGTCGACCGCCTCTGGAAGCCAGAAGGGGTGAACTATGGCGACGAGAACGGCCACACCAAGCGGGATCATGCAGAGGACAAATCCACGGGAAACTGGATGGGCACGAAAGGCAGGAATCTGTCTGTGCCATTGGAGCCTCCGCAGGGACTGGTCGGAGAGCAGCCAGGAGACCTCCCGTCTGTGTGCCAGGCAGAAGAAGAGCAAACCTGCCGCGACGATCGCGAGATTCCACCGGTACAAAGCCGCCGCCTGCGACTTCGAGCTCGACTCGGTCTCCCCGCTCCCAACGAACAGGGACCACAACGGCCTGGGGCCCTTGGAATGTCTCAACTCCTTCCGCTGGGCCTCCACCTCGGCCCGGAGACTCCTCTCGGTCTCCGATAGTTCCCGGTACTTCTGCACGTGCTCGGCCGGAGTGGCTGCGACCGCGAACATCGGGAGGAGCGACACGATCATGAGGGCCACTGCCGCCGCGAGTGACCGAAGAACGCGAGACCCCCCCCACTCGGGAATCCACTTCATTTGTACCGAGCCTCCCGCGTGACTTCGACATCGTCCTTCCTTGCCCAGCCAACGAAATGGTTTTTCCCCTTTTTCACCCGGACATAGTAGTAGGCCCCTGCTTCCTCCAGCACGATGGCGGACTCACCGGGAGTTAGGGGGCACACGACCCGTGATCTTGGCTTGGCTTCCTCGTGGATGGAAATCTCGAAGAGGGGGGTTACGATTGCGCGGAACTTGTCCAATTCGGCTCCAATCTCGGCGTTCTTCGGATACCTGTCGCGGAGGAGCATGAGGGGGGCGCTCGTTTCCAGTCGCTGGCTCTCGGCGATGGCATCGGAAATCTCATCATGAATGGATCGCTCGCGCGTGCCATCGGATCCTGCCAGACCATGGCTTAGGAAGTGCCCGTCCGCCGGTGGCTCCTCCTTCATGCGCTGGGGCACGCTCCTCTCGTATTCTCGCTTTGCTTCGACTTCTTCCCTCTTTGCCTTTTCCGCTGGGGACTCGTAGTCTGGCGCGAGTGCCGCCTGAAGATGGGGGCGCATCTCCTCCAGGGCCGCCTGAAGTGCCAACTGTGCAGATCGTCCCGCCTGCGAGTCTGCGATTGGGATATGGTCTGTCTGCTTGTCGGCGGGGAGTGCAAACTTCAGGCCCTTGTCACCAGTTCCCTCGATGAGCAACTTGATGCGGCTCGCCTCATACAACCTATTGGGTGAAAGGGTGCCGGACCCGTCGTTCCTCGACGAGGTCATGGAGAACTCCTGGACGTGAACTTGTAGCCACATCCTGCCGTCCGGTGGAGGTGCTTCAGCCTCCTCAACCTCGAAGCCACCACCTTGTATCAGCTCCTTCACGGATTTGTGTACCCACCCCCCAACATCTGTGGCGATCGGGGCTCCCTGGCTGCCGCCACCACGGTACTGCATCACGTCCGGCCTGTCTGGATGTCGTTCTGGTGTCACGCCAGACATGTCCGTAGGCAGAAGGGTCACCCGACGATTGGCACCTCCTCCCAACTGGGTTCGAACCACGGGAGTCTGCAGGTATGCAGTGGGGATGGCGCAGCCTGACAGAAGGACGCTGACAAGGATCGCGACCCATCGGGCGGGCGAGGGAAGCAATCGGAGCAGGGTGACAATCATGATGCTATTTTGCACTCCCTTCAGTCGAGTGACAAACAAATTCCACCTCCCTCACCCCACCTTGTACCCCTCGAGCAACCCCTTCACTGGCAGGGGCCCCAGCAGCGGGCGGGCCCAGTCCATGAACGCCTCCGTCACGTCGTTGCCCCAGACGGCGATCAGCTCGTCCTCCATGGGGCGGTACTGCTTCACGCCCTTGGGGAAGTTCACGCCGGAGACGTCCTCCAGCGGGGCAACCTCGCAGTCGCAGAGGTACTTTCCGAATGTGCTCGCGTGGCGGCGCAGGACGATCGAGCCGCTCGTGCGGTCGGACGTGACGGCGGTGCGGACGGCGGCACGGCCGCATTCGCGCGCCTCCAGCGCATCGACCGGGCTGACGACTCCGTGGTAGGAGCGCTGCGCGTAGCCGAGCGTGTCCGCGCGGCAGCGGATCTTCTTTCCGGTCTTCCTGAACATGTGGATTTTCACCGCGGAGGCGAGGAAGTCCGCGAGCGCGCCGGTGCCACTGAGCTGCGTGTGGCCGAACGAGTCCTTCTTCGCGCCTCCGGAATCCTCCTCCACCTTCCCCATTGCATCGAAGGAGCCCAGGATCGACTCCATCTTGAGTTCCTTCAGTTCCGCGCGGATTCGGTCGGACTCGAGGAAGACGTAGCCGTCCAGGTCGGCGAGGCCCTCGCTGACGGCGATGGAGGCGCGCTTGTTCGCGAGGAAGACCTTCTCGATGTCCTCGAGGACCTGGATGAGGGTGAAGCGGCGCTCCGGCAGGTAGATGAGGTGCGGGCCGTCGTCCGCCCGCGTGCGCGCGAGCGCTGCCGCAGCCGTCAGCCAACCCGCGTTGCGCCCCATGCAGACGTCGATCTTCACCCCGGGAAGCGCACGGTTGTCCAGGTCGTTGCCCATGAAGGCCTGTGCGACATAGCGCGCCGCGGAGCCGTACCCGGGGCAGTGGTCTGTCACGAGCAGGTCGTTGTCGATCGTCTTCGGGACATGGTAAACGCGCAGGTCGTACTGCTTCTCCTGCGCGATCTTGTTGATGATGCCGGCGGAGAGCGCGGAATCGTTGCCGCCGATGTAGAAGAAGTACCGCACGTCGTGCTTCGTGAAAATCTCGAAGATGCGGCGGCAGTCCTCCTCCTTGGGCTTGAAGCGGCAGGAGCCAAGCGCGGCCGACGGTGTCTGGGCGACTGCCTCCAGGGTGGAGGGGAGCTCGCGCCGCAGGTCCACGAAGTCTTCGCGCAGCGTCCCCTCGACCCCGTTGCGCGTGCCCAGGATGCCGGTGATGTTCTCGTGCTGCAGCGCCTCCTCCACCACGCCGACGAGGGACTGGTTGATGACCACGGTGGGGCCGCCGGACTGGCCGACGACGAGGTTGCCTTTGGGTGCCATGGGGGGCTTGGCCTCGCGGGTTCTGGTTTGGACGGAAGAACCAAGCGTGGCCGGGCGAGATGTTCGGGTAAAGTGGGAAGGGGGGCACGAAATCGACTTCAGCGATTGACGGGCGGTGACCGGAGTGGTGTGACTTCGCGCAATGAAGGTTGTTCTGCAAAGGAGGGAGCCCTGCCATGGCGCGGTGGTCGGTCCTGTCGGCGGCAGCAATGGTCCTGGCCGCGGCGACGCACGCGGAGGATCCCTTCGAGTGGAAGCCCGGGACGGTGGGGACGGTGGCCGGCACGGGTAAGCCGTTCACCGGGCGCTACTTCGCGGCGGCGGCGTCCCTCGGCGGCAAGGTGTGGATCTCCGGTGGCGCCGGGGCACCGCTCAGCACACGCCTCTCTGACATGTGGTCGTCGCCCGACGGGTCCACTTGGACACGGACGGAGCCCGATCCCCCGTTTGGCCACCGGGCGGGGCACTCGATGGTCGCGTTCGATGGCCGGCTCTGGGTGCTCGGCGGGTTCAAGCAGGAGGACGGTACCTACAAGGCGGACGTGTGGTCCTCGGCCAACGGGACGGACTGGACGCTGGTGACGGCGAACGCGGCCTTTCCGGCGCGGGGGGGCGCACAGCTCACGGTGTTTCAGGGCGCACTGACGCTGGTGGCCGGGGCGACGGAGACGCAGCAGTTCGCCGACGTGTGGCGTTCGACCGACGGCGCCACTTGGACGAGGCTGACGGATTCGGCGGGGTTCGCCCCGCGAGGGCTCCATGCCTGCGCCGTGCACGGGGGGCGGCTCTGGCTGGTTGGGGGCTCGAACGGTGCGACGGACTTCGCGGACGTCTGGAGCACGGGCGACGGTGCCACTTGGACGCGAGCGACGCCTGCGGCGCCCTTTGGGAGCCTCGATGCGGCCACGCTATCCCAGGTGGACGCCAAGTTGTGGCTGGTGGGTGGGCGCCACGCGGCATCCGGTGGCGGGTTCGAGTTCTCCCGCGAGGTTTGGAGCTCCACCGACGGCGCATCGTGGATTCGGGAGACGGACCGCGCGCCGTTCCGCGCGCGCGCCGGTCATGGCGCCGTGGTGCACGGGGGGCGGCTGCTGGTGCTGGGGGGCGCAGCCATGGGGGACGCCGACCTGGAGTTCCTCGGGGATGTGTGGGAGTTGCAGGGAGCGGCCGGGTGGAGGCGGATGGCGGGGGCGCGACCCATGATGCGTGGCTCGACCTTTTACACAGAGGGAGCCAGACTCTATTGGATGGAGTCGCGCAAGAACCCCTTCACCGGTTCGCGACAGGTCGAGTCCGGGATTTGGACCTCGACGGGAGGTGGGTTTTGGGAGCAACTCGCGCAGGATGCCGTACCCGGGATGGACGTGAATACGGTCGTCAGGTTCAATGGCGCATTCGTTGGCACGACCAACGGTCGTGACGAGACGTGGAGGTCCGTGGATGGGGTGCGCTGGGAGTTGCTCGGAAACGCCAATGGCGTCCCCGCGGGTCACTCGAACTACGCGCTGGTGGCGCGTGGTGGTGATCTCTGGCGGATTGGGGGGGAGATTCCCGCGGGCGGGAGTTCCTGGACGACGTCCCGCACGGTGCTTCGCTCAGCGGACGGATTGGGATGGAGCACCATCACCGCCCTCCTCCCATTCACGGTGGATCGCTCCCAGAGGCTATGTGCCTACGCGACCTCCACGGGTCTGGCCGCCATGGCGCAGGACTGGGGAAGTTCAGACCCTGCCTGGGACCAGTGGAGTTCCACGGATGGACAGAGTTGGACGCGTTCAGCAAGTCCATCACTGGGTCCTTACCGGTACTCGGCGGCCGTGGCGAAGTTTCTGGGTCGGGATCTGCTGATCGGTGGGGTGGAGACACCTTCAACCTATGATGCTGCACCGAGCCTGGTCGTCCGTGAATCGATGGATGGTGGCCCCTGGTCGATACGTCCCGGCATCCCGGGAACCGGCTCAATGCTATGTGGCGGGGGCTTTTCCGTGGGGGGGAAACTCCACATGGTGGACCTGCACAGGGAGAGGATTTTCTCCACGGCTGATGGGCTTCATTGGACGACTTCGTACTCATCGGGCCAGTTCGGCAGCCACGGAATCGCGACGGTCCACGATGGGTACATCTATGCGCTCGAGTCGACCGACTTCGTCTTTTGTCTCGTCAGGTCCATTGACGGGCGGAACTGGGAAGGCGTCCCGGCCAACGTGCCCCGGCGTTGGAAACCTCAACTCGTGTCCTGCAATGGCAAGCTCTGGCTGTATGGGGGAGAGTACACGGCATGGTGGGCGGCGCCGGACCGCCTGATGGATGATGTTTGGTGGACGGAGGACGGGGAGAACTGGACGTGCGCCATCAACCATGCACCGTTCGGGCCCCGGGCGCATTCGCGCGGGGTCGCGCATGACGGGCGCATCTACATCATCGGGGGATTCATGAATTGGAACAACCTCGGTGACGTTTGGTCCAGCACGGACGGCGCATCGTGGAGGCAGGACGCCGCGAGCGCCTTCCCCGGTCGGGTGCCCGGCGGCTTGATTTCCTACGGTGGCCGAATCCTCCTGGTGGGTTCGCGGCTCGCCCAAAGCTATGATTACAACGGCGGACAGATTACGGGCGGGATCATCTGGAGCTCTCCCGATGGCATCTCCTGGCAGATGGAGAATCCCAACATCGATGGATACTGGTTCGATGGAGGGTTGTTCGAATACGGAGGCTGGCTGTATGCAGCCGGTGGGTACAAGTTCGGTGGCGATCCTGCCCAAGTGATTTCCTCGAACTTGTGGAGGACCCAAGACGGGGTCGCTTGGAATCTGCTGACGACAAGCGCCACATTCGGCCCCCGCATCCGGATCGCAACCGTGGTGCACAATGGCGAAGTGATCATGCTGGGCGGAGCGAACGGCGGCAGCGACTTCCAGACGCCCGACATCTGGATCGGCACCACGGTGGCGGCGTACGCGCCGCAGTGGGAGATGTACGAGTAGTCCCGGGTCCAACCGCCGCACTCAATCAACCGATTCCCTCTCCCTCGCCCCGCGCCGGGTCCCCTCAATCCTTGCGGCAAGGGCGCCACTTGTCCCTGAATCCCGGGTTCCCGCGTGGGTCAATCGCGGGCAGTCACAAGGAACCGTCGATCCATGCCCTTCCCGACCGTCACGCCAAAAGTCAGCTACCCCGCGCTGGA
>CAZUCD010000034.1:0-28359 GCA_964618855.1 uncultured Candidatus Sumerlaeota bacterium | reverse complement strand
CCAGACCGAGGACGAGGTGGGGATCATCGGGACGAGGCTCGGGGACGGCAAAAAGCTGAAGGCCGAGGGCTCCGGCAGGGGCCGCCCGCGCAAGCAGGCGGAGCTTCACTTCACGTTCCGCTTCACCGACCTCGGACGGTTCGTCTTCTCGCGCCCCGTCGAGGAATGGCACGGCCTGTTTGCCTCCGTCGGGCGGGACGAGGTGACCCCGCTGAGCTACGACGCGGACAAGTTCATCATCCAGCAGACGCACGAGGTGATCGTCCCCCCGGACCTGAACCTGCGCGCATTCTACCAGCTCAACGAGATCGCCGAGGTGCGGTCGCTCGACGTCATGTCGATCCTCGCGATCACGCGCGAGAGCCTGCGGGCGGGCATGGACCGCGGCCTGAGGGCGGAGGAGATACTCTCCTTCCTGGAGAAGGGCTCGCGCGCCTCGCTGCCCCAGAGCCTGGTGATCCTGATCCGCGAGTGCGGGGAGAAGCACGGCGAGGTGAACATGGGCTTCGCCGGCGGCTACCTTGTCGTGGACGATCCCAACCTCCTGGCGCAAATCCGAGCGAACAAGAAGCTGGGCCCCGCCGTGAAGGATGTCATCGAGGAACGGGTGGTCCTGCTCAATCCCGACATCGACGTGCGGCGCTACGCACGGGAACTCCAAAAGATCGGGTTCATGCCACGCCTGGCGGGGGAGCACGTCCACGTCTCGGACGAGGACACGTACCACCTTTCGCTCAACCGTGAGGACATGTACACGCTGCTGGCCGCGGTTCAGTACGCCATGACGGTGCAGGACGAGCGCGGGCGGCCGATCGCGGAGGAGCGGCTCGCGCCGCTGCTCGAGAGGCTGCGCCCCAACGTGCGGACGTTCCAGGGGCTCATGGAGTTGAGCGACCAGCTCGTCAGCGTGTGGACCCGCGCCGCGCAGGCCAGCGTCGAACTGCGCGTCGCCGAGATACGCGACCTCTACACGGAGAAGCTCGCCAGCATGGTGGGCCAGACCTCCACGAAAAGGTCCAGCAGCGTGCACGGGTTCGACGGACCGAATCCCGCCAAGGACCGCGACGACATCAAGGCGATGCTCGAGTTCGCCCTCGAACATGAGCACGAGGTCGAGATCGAGTACGTGAAGAGCAACCAGACGGAGGTCCGCGAGCGCGTTGCGCCCGAGAGCCTCGAGGGCGGCAAGCTCCTCGCCCGCTGCCGGACGCGGAGCGATGCATTCTCCGTGTACAAGCTGGATCGCATCGTCCGCGCGCGGCTGGTCTGACCGGCGGGGTTGCGCGGCCCGTGACGTTGTCGCGCCGGGGGTTCCTCGCCGCCGTAGCCGCAATGGCCATGGCTGCGTGCGCCCGTCCCGTCCGAGGCCCCCTGTCCGCCCCGGAGGATGGACGGGACCTGCCCATGCCTGAGGTCGAGGCCGACCTGCTGCCCGACGGCGCCGTCTTTCCCGCCGACCGCGCGCTCCCGCTTCGCGAGCCTTCGAGTCCCATCCTCGTCGTCCTGTGCGCCGGTGATGGTCGCCGCGTCCCGGCGGCAGTCTTCCGCGATGGCGAAGGCAGGCTCGTGGCGATCCGGGCCGAGTGTCCCGACCTTGGGACCAGGCTGCGTCCAAGGCGCACGGGACACATCGCCTATTGGCAATCCGCCCACCACGGGTCCCGCTTCTCGCTGGACGCGACGCGCATCCTTCGGGGTCCCGCGCGGCACCTGCCGCAGAGGCTCCTCGTCCAGGAGAGCGAGGGAATGGTGATGGTCAGGGATGTGGCGCCGTGAGCGGCCACGAGGCCGTCGCCCCTGCGCTCCTCGAGCGAGCGCGCCGCCACGTCGTCTGGCTCCTGCTCGCCCTGGGGCTTCCGGTGTTCCTCGCCAACTACTTCGGCGGCAGGCCGGGCATCAACGGCTACGACGCGAACTTCTACTATGCCTATGCAGCGTCCTGGGCGACGGCGGAATCCGACCTCGACGCGGCCTACGGCGCCCTTCGTGCCAAGGGTAACGACCCGAGGGTGTTCGACTCCTCGAAGCGGACCGCGACAGGTCGGATCTACAACTTCTACCCAATCGGGCACCCACTGCTGCACCTGCCGGCAACCCTTGTCGGGAGGCTCGTGGCCTATGCCATTGAAGGGAACTCCGATCCCTTCACGGTCACTTGCCAGTTGTTCTACGGGCTCTCCTGCCTCGTTGCCGCTGCTCTGGGACTTGAGTTGATTCGCCGCGCAGTTGGGCGCACGCATGGCGAGTCCTCCGCCGCGTTCGCCGTGCTGGCCCTCGCATCCTGTTCGATGCTCGGGTTCTACTGGTTCATCCAGCCGTTCCACTCGCACACTTCATCCATCCTCGCCGTCGGGGTCATCACTCACCTGTTCTGCCGCATCGAGTCGAGGCGGGAGGTGGGCCCCGCGACCTATGGGATGCTTGGGCTCGCCTGCGGCGTCGCGGTGATGGTTCGTCTTCACGACGTGGCGCTCGGGGCCTTCGGCGTCGTGGCGGCGTGGCTTGCGGTGCGCAACCCGCTGCCCTTCGGCGAAAGGCTCCGCCGCTTGGCGGCCCTCGCCTTCGGCGGATTCGCGGGGTTCCTCCCCCAGTTCCTGCATTGGAAGTGGAGGGATGGTTCCTGGATTGTGGGTACCTACAGCGATTACGCGACCTTTGACTGGCTCGATCCGCAGCCAATCAACCTGCTGTTCTCCTGGAGGCATGGGCTTTTCTCGTGGCATCCCGTGCTCCTCCTTGCCATGGCCGGTTTCCTGGCTTGGGCGTGTGGGCGGGCTGGCGGGGCACATCGCCGTCCATTTGCAGGCGCACTCCTCGCCTCCTGGTGCGGCCTCGCCTGGATCGGCGCCAGCTTCTCGATCTGGTGGTTCGGGGACAGTTTCGGGTCCCGTCCGTTCCTCTCGGCGCTGCCGTTTTTCGCCGTGGGGTTGGCTGAACTGTGGACGTTGGCACGCAGAAGGGCGGCGGCGCGTTGGTGCCTGATCATTCTAACGGCGCTCCTCGCGGGGTGGAACTCGGTGCTTGCGGTGGCGTTCCACCTGCGGTGGATCGACCGGGGGGGGGCGCTCGATCCGTGGGCCTTGATTGCGCGCACGCTGGGCTGGGGTTAGGCTCCCCTGCGTTTGTGCGTATATGGACATAGGACCATTCCTGTTGCCGGTTCATCGGGGTTTTCCCCTACTCCACCAGAGCCTGACAGCTTTGCTGTGAAAGCGGGGAGGTCCCTCCCCATCCGAAGGAGCCGCCGCGACCGTGAGATCATCGCCCAGCAACCTCCGCATTTGGCAGAAACTCGCCCTGATCGTTCTGCTGATGGGGCTCTTCTTCCCCGTGGTGTTCTACTTCATTGGGAAGAGCGATGAGCTGACGACGGGGCTGGCACGCAATGAACTCGTGGGGGCGCAGTACTACCGCCCCGTCGGGCGGCTCCTGCACCGCGCGATCGAGTACCGCGACGCCTGGCAGTTCGCCGCGATGCGCGCCGATGCGGGACAGCAGGCGCGCCTCTTCGCCCTCGAGAAGGAACTCGACGAGTCGTTCCAGGAGGTGGAGGCGATCGACCTGAAGCTCTCATCGCAACTCGTGAACAACAACGGGGCGACGACCCAGCTCATCGCGTCGGCGAAGTCGCGCTGGTCCTCCGTGCGCGGACGGACCCCCAAGGTCGGCGAGGTCGGCGCCGAGGCGCTCGTGGACGACACGATCCGCCTGATCGGCCTTGTCGGGGACAAGTCGCAGCTCATCCTCGATCCCGAGCTCGACACGTACTACCTGATGGCGCTCACGACCTACCAGGGCCCGCAATTGTTCTCCGATCTGGGAAGGCTGCGCACGCTCTCGGCGTCCGTCGGCGATGCGGAACGCGTGGACGAGTCGACGACGCTGAAGATGGCGACGCTGCTCGGGTCCATCGCGGTGAACGGCGCCGGCATCCGCGACGGCATGGCGTCCGGCTTCAAGTGGAACCGGGACGAGGAGGATGGGACGCTGGACACGGCGCTCTCCGCCAAGCTTGGCGCGTTTTCAGCGGACGTGGACGGGTGGGGTGGCCTTGTGCGCGCACAGATCGAGAGTCACGAGCCGCAGAACCCCGCCCAGACCTTCGACCGCGGAAGCACGTCGCTTCGTGCGGCGTTTGATTTCTACGGCGCATCGCTGGACAACCTGGACCGGCTGCTGCAGAGGCGGCGGGACGAGTTTGCCCGCGCCACCGTGACGGCCTACGTGTCCATCATGGGCGGTACGATGCTCGCCCTGTTCGTGTCGTGGTTCATAGCTCGCGCGATCACGCGCCAGACCGCGGCCATCCAGGCGACATTTGGCGGCGTCGAGGGGGGGGACCTGTCCGCCCGGTGCGCGGTGCTGACCGGGGACGAACTGGGGGATGTGGCGAAGTCGCTCAACGCGACGCTCGAGAAACTCGAGAGTACGGTCCGGGAAACGGAGCGGCAGGCCCGGGAACGCCGGGAGGAGGCGGAGAGGCTCCAGGCCGACGTGCAGCGAATGCAGGGGATTGTGGCGCGCGCCGCGCACGGGGACTTCACAGTGTCGGCGGAGGCGCGCGAGGCGGAACTGCGGCTCCTGGCGGAGTCCTTCAACTCGATGGTGAACGACCTGGGCGCCATCATCGCGAAGGTGAACGGCGCAGCGAGGCAGGTTGCCGTCTCCACGCAGCAGATCCAGGCATCGGCCACGCAGATGGCGCGCGGCGCCGAGGACCAGGCGATGCAGATCGCCAACACATCCAGCGCCATCGAGGAGATGGCTGTCTCGATCCGCCGCGTCGCGGAGAACGCGGACGCCGCGGCGGGCGCCTCCGCGATGGCCTCGACCGTCGCGATCGAGGGCGGCGACACCGTGCAGGAGAGCATCCAGCACATGTTCGCCATCCGCGAAACCGTCCAGGAGGCGGCGGAGCGGATCCGGGCCCTGGGCGAAAGCTCGCTCGAAATCGGCGAGATCGTGAAAGTGATCAACAACATCGCCAACCGCACGAACCTGCTCGCGCTGAACGCCACCATCGAGGCCGCGAAGGCGGGCGAGTCCGGCAAGGGGTTCGCCGTGGTCGCCGATGAGGTCCGCAAGCTGGCGGACCAGACCTCGAAGGCCTCCAACGACATCGCCATCATCGTCGAGGGCATCCAGGGGGACACCCAGGAGGCGGTGAAGGCGATGGAGAACGCCACCAAGGATGTCGCCACCGGCGCCCATGTCGCCGAGAAGTCGGGCAAGTCCCTGGAGCGCATCGTCCAACAGGTCGACCACTCCAAGGAGCTCATCTCCGAGATTTCCATGGCCGCGAAGCAGCAGGCCATCGCGTCCGACCACATCGTTGAGTCGATGACGGTGATCAATAGGATCGCAAAGCAGACGGCTGCGGGGACGAGCCAGACGAGCGAGGCGACCCGGGACCTGCTCCGCATGTCGGAGGACCTGCGCAACGGCGTGCTCCAGTTCAAGCTCCGGGAGCCGGGCAGGTAGCCCGCGGTGGACGGCCGGGACGCGTCGGCGGTGGAAGCGGTCGCGAGGCGCCTCGCGACGGACACCGGCATGACTTTCGAGGGACAGCGGCGGATGCTCCTGCACTCGCGGCTGGAGGAGTGCGCGCGGTCTGCGCGGACCCGCGGGCTGGCGGAGTTTGTGGAGTCCCTGCTCGCCGAGAATCCCCCGGGGGAGCTCTGGAGGGGCGTCCTCGACGCGGTCGTCACCGACGAGACCTCGTGGTTCCGGTACGAGAACCAGTTCCGCACGCTGCGGGACTTTGCGATGCCAGTGCTCGTCTCGAACAAGTCCTTCAGCGGGGAGCGGTCCCTTCGGGTCCTCTCCGCGGGATGCTCCCGAGGGCACGAGCCCTATTCGATCGCCATCGCCCTTGCGGAGATGGCGCCCCCGGCGGGGGGACTCGCCCCCGGGATACTGGCCGTGGACCTGAGCGACGCCGCCGTGCGCTACGCGCGTCGCGGGCACTACTCGGACGTCGAGATGCGCGGCATGCCGCGCGACCTGCGCGAGCGGTACTTCAGCCGTTCGGACTCGGGGTGGAGACTGGCCGAGGAAGTCCGGCGTGGCGTCGAGTTTCGCCAGCAGAACCTGCTCGCGCCGCTGCCCCCTGAGTCCTTCGACCTGGTGTTCTGCCGCAACGTGACGATCTACTTCGAGCGCGCGACCGCGGACCGGGTCCTCTCGGGCCTCGTCCGCGCGCTCGCCCCCGGGGGTTACCTCTTCGTGGGGCACGCCGAGGTGTGCAACCATGTGTCGCCGGAACTGAAGACGGTCCAGGTCGGAGATGCGACTGTCTACAGGCGCGTCGCGCGCAGTGCCCAGCCGGAGCGGGTCCAGTGAGTGGCCAGGAACCGTTCGATCCGTTCGGCACCGGCTCGCCGACGCCGGAGGAGGAGGCGCTCTTCGCTGAGTTGCTGGGGCTCGCGCCAAACTCCGGTGCGGCCCCCTCCCCCGCGAATGCCGAGGAGTTCATGTCCATCCCGATCATAGCGGAGGGGCCGGCTCCCGCCTCGCCAGACGCCCCACCGAGATCGGCATCCACGGCACCGGAGGTCGCGCGCCTGGGCCACGCGAATCTGGTCGAGCTGATGGACCTCCTCGACGCCAGGCCCGGGGACGAGGTGCTGCTCTTCGAGATCCGGGACCGATTGATGGCGGTGGACCGGATACTGTGGCGGATGGGTTTCAAGACCTTCCGGACTCTCGCAGACTCGATCGACCTGACGGTGGAGGCAACCGCGGCGTCGCGGCTGGAGCCGCCTGAGGAATTGCGGGTGCTGCTCCGGCACGCGGTGGGCCTGGTCGGCGGCATGCTCGAGGGGAGGTGCGCGAAGCGGAAAACATACTACGACGTCGTCGAGTCGCTCGCTGCCCTCCGCGAACGCATCGAGGAGGAGGCCGCAGCCGAGCGCAGCACCCTTGCGGACAACACCCCTGCGAAGGCCACGGGCGATGCATCGCCCCCACCGGGAGCCACGGGGACACTGACCAAGCTGCAGGCGATCTTCCTCCGGGAAATGGGCCAGCACCTGAACCTCATGACGCGCAACCTGCTGCTCGTCGAGAGGGAACCCGGAAACCAGGAAGTGATCGGGGCGCTTATGCGTTCCGCCCACTCGATCAAGGGTGGTGGCGCGGTCGCGAAGTACGCCGAGATATCGACCTTTGCGCACTCGCTCGAGGACCTCCTCGTCACATTCCGCGACAACAACCTGCCCATGGCAGGCAGTGCGGTGACGCTGACGCTCCGCGGGGTGGACACGCTCCAATTGCTGATGGAGGAGGCGGAGCGTGGGGAGGAGTCCAGCCCCGCGGCGACGGAACTGATCACGCGGCAGGTACGGGAACTGACCGGACACATCATTGCCAACCTGGACGAGTTCCGCCAGCGCCCAGCCGAGGCGGATGCCGCCGTGCGGGATGCCCTCCAAATCGGCGCGCACGCGGAAGAGGCCCGCGGCCGTGTCGAGACACGCTACGTGAACGTGGACATCACGCAGCTCGACCGCCTTATGAACCTCGCAGCGGACCTCATCATCAACCGCACCCGCCTGAGCGCGTCGATGGGGGGGGTGCGCGCGGAGGTGGCGCGCCTCAACGACGTCCGGCGCGCCATGCTCGCCCTCGGGCGGCGCCTGGAGCACTCCGTCGGGCGCGCTGGGACGGCGCCGGCGCTGGCAGCCGCGGGAGCCAGGGCGGGACGCCCCGGGCACGACCTGCTCCGCGAGTTCGACGCGATGGAGTTCAGCCGTTTCGGAAGCATCGACGTCTGGCGGCGGGACCTGCGCGAGGAGATCGCCAGGCTCGAGCGCATCGGCGAGTCACTCGCCGCGATGACGAACGACGCCGACGCGACCGTGGGGCTCGTCTCGCAGATAGCGAACGACCTGCACGAGTCGATCACGCGCGTGCGCATGATCCCCATCGGGCAGGTGTTCGAGCGCTTCCCGCGCGCGATCCGCGACCTGGCCGAGTCCCTCGGCAAGCGCGTCACGCTCGAGATGCGCGGGGGAGAGACGCCACTCGACAAGACCATCGTCGAGGAGGTGAGCGACCCGCTCATGCACCTGCTGCGCAACGCGGTGGACCATGGCATTGAGACACCCGCAGAGAGGGCGGAGGCCGGCAAGCCGCACGCGGGGCGCCTGCTCGTGTCCGCGCGGCAGGCCGGCAACCAGGTGATCGTCGAGATCCGCGACGACGGGCGCGGGATTGACCAGGAGCGCCTGCGCGCCGCGGGCGTGGCGAAGGGGTTCCTCTCGCCGGAGGCCGCCGCCCAGGCCGACGAAGCGACACTCATGAATCTCCTGGTCCAGCCGGGGTTTTCCACTGCGCGGTCGGTCACCGATGTGTCGGGGCGTGGCGTCGGGCTGGACGTCGTTGCGGGCGCGGTCGCTTCGCTCAAGGGTGCCCTCTCCATCGCAAGCCGGCCCGGGGAGGGCACGACGTTCACACTTCGACTTCCCATCACGCTCGCGATCACGCAGGCACTGCTCTTCACCGCTGGCGGGCAGAGGTTCGCGCTCCCCCTGGGGAGCGTGCTGGAGATTGTTTCCCTCAATCGGACGGGTGTTTTCACCGTTGAGGGCGTGGAGGTCCTTTCCCTGAGGAAGGCGCTGATTCCGCTTGTCGACCTCACACGGCACTTGAACCTGACCGACGTGGATCCGGAGGACCGCCAGGTGGTCATCATCGGCGAGCCGACGCAGCGGACCGGCCTGATCGTGGATTCGCTGATCGGGCGCGAGGAAATCGTCGTGAAGAGCCTCGGCAGCCACCTTCGCAACGTGCCGTTCATCTCGGCCGGAACGATCCTCGCGGACGGCGGGGTGACACTCATTCTGGACGGTGCCCAGCTTGCCGGCCTCACGGGGGAGGCGCATGGGCGCCTGCAGATCAACCTTCGTGCCGTGGAGGGCCCGGCCGCGACGGAGAGCCGCCCGGCCAAGACGCGCCGCGCGGAGCCCGATGATGCCGCCCCGCTCCCCGACGACATCGAGGAGGAGGCGCCACCCGCACGTCCGGCAAGGAAGGCCGCGCCCGCTCGGAAGGGGCCGGGTGCCCCCCCCCCAGCGCCACGCGCCACGCCCCAGACGCCGGGTCCCAAACGCCCGGCGAACGCCCTCGCGGCCCGCGCAGCACAGGCCAAGCACATCCTCGTCGTGGACGACGCCGTGTCCGTGCGCACCTACGTGTCCGCCCTCCTTGAGGGCGCGGGATACCGCACCACCGAGGCGTGCGACGGCATCGATGCCCTGGAGAAGCTGCAGCACGGCAGGTTCGATCTGATACTCACGGATCTTGAAATGCCTCGCATGCATGGGTTCGAGCTGATCGCGGAAGTCAAGAACACCGCCCACCACCGCAACATCCCCATCGTGATCCTTACCGGCCGCATGGGCGAGAAGCACAGCCGCACCGGACTGGAACTCGGGGCTGTCGCATACCTCGTGAAACCCTTCGAGGACCAGCAGTTGATCGAGACGATGGCGAGGTTCATACCGCGGGGGGCGGGCGAATCGTGAGGCATCCTGCGCTGACTCCCCCTCCGATCGTCGGCATCAGGGTACTCGTGGCCGAGGGCTCGGCGACGCTTGCGCGCACCATCGCCGAGGCGCTGGGCGGCGCACCCGGAGTGTCCGTCGTCGGGTTCGCCCACGATGGAGTCGACGCCATCCGGCGCGCGCAGGAGCTGAAGCCGGATGTACTGCTGCTCTCGCTGGACATTCCCCGTGGGGACGGGGCACGCGTCCTGCGCGACCTGATGCAGGCATCGCCCGTGGCCACGGTGATGCTGGTCCCCGAATCCGGGGACGTCGCGGATTGCGACCGCAGGCTGACCCTGCTGGGAGCTGTTGCCTGCGTGCCCAAGCCCGACTTGAGCAACGCGGACAACGTGCGTGATCGCCTGCAGGCGCGACTCCTTCCCGTGGTGCGGAGCGCGGGCCGCATGAAGGTCGTGCGCATGGTGGGAGGGGGCACCCCGCCCGAGTCCTCGAACACGCCTCTCGGCCGTCGCACCCCGACCCCGTGGACCAGCGGGGCGGCAACGCCTCTTCCCGGGGGGCGGATCGTGCTCATCGGCTCCTCGACCGGAGGACCCGAGGCCCTGCGGGCCGTGCTGCGCGCGATCCCCTCCGACTTCGACCTCCCCATCGTCATTGCGCAGCACATGCCGGAGGGTTTCACGAAGGACTTCGCACGCGTGCTGGCGGGGGAGACCCGGTTGCGGGTTCTGGAGGCCGCCGGGGGGGAGGTGCTGTCCCCATCGACCGTCTACGTCGGGTTGGGCGGGTCGCACATCCGCGTCGTGCGCGGAGGGCGACTCGAGATCGAGCGTGCGGCGGCGCGAGGCGACAACTGCCCCTCCGTCGACATCCTGTTCAGCAGCGGTGCGGCTGTCTTCGGCGCGGGAACATTGGCGGTCGTCCTGACGGGGATGGGATCCGACGGGGAGGCTGGCGTCCGCGCGGTGAGGCAGTACGGGGGTCGGACGATTGCACAGGACGAATCCACCTCACGCATTTACGGAATGCCGCAGGCGGCGGTCGCGACGGGCTGCGTGGACATGGTTCTGCCGCTGCCCATGATCGGGGCACAGATCGGCCGCCATGCGATCGGGACATCCAGGTCATGAGCGCGTCGGCATGCCCCTCGTCTCGCCTGCTGATCGCCGCGATCGGTCCCTTCCAGGTGGCGTTGGAACTCGATCGCATTGTGGGCCTGCTGCCCGCCTCCGCCCGCCTCGTGCGAGCCGCGGGAGCTGGTTGGGTCCTCGGCACGGTCCGCCACCAACGCGAGGACATCCCATGGATTTCGCTCTGCGAAAAGCTTGGCTTCGAGCGCGGCGCGCCTACCGGGCGCGGATTCATCTTCGAGGTCGCCGGGGTGCGCGTCGCGGTGGAGATCGACGAGGTCGTCGGCGTAGCCTCGGGTGGGGAAGCGGAGTGGCTGCCGATGCCTCCCGCGGTTACGGACATATGCGCGGAGAATCTGCCGGGCTTGGTCGTCCACACGGGGGGGGAGTCGCTCCTGCTCCGCATGGACGGCCTGTTCAGCGAAGATGAGTTGGTCATGATTGGCGGGGCGCTGTACTCGTGACGGCACCGGCCACGCGCATCCCGCTGATGATCTTCCGGGTGTCGGGACTCTCCCTGGCGCTTCCGACGACGGAGGTTTGCGCCGTCGTACCGTGGCGGGGCCTCGTGGCGGTGCCCCGGCCAAGGCCCCATGTCCTGGGAGTCATCCGCTGGCGGGGGGGACTCGTCGCGACGGTGGACCTGGCGGGAGTCCTCGGGCGTGCGCAGACAAATGGACGCCTCGCCGTGATTGCCGAAGCCGATGGCGTGGCGATTGCCTTTCCGGTGACACGCGTTGAGTCGATGCCCAGTCTGGTGCTGGAAGACTTTGTGCACTCGGGGTTCTGCGAGGCCGAGATCCCCGGCCGTTACGTGCGCGCCGTTGGATTCTCCCAGGACCGCCAGGTGGCCGTGCTCAACCTGTTTGCGATTGCTGACCGCATGCACTTCTTCCCCTCAGGAGCCAGTCGATGAAGTCGCTCTACCGAGGCATGATCCGCGAGATCGCGTGCGGGATGGACCGGGTCGTCGCGACGATCTGCGAGATGCGGCCGACGGGCCATCTCATGCTGATCAAGGATGACACGGGCGCACCCTTGCAGGAGCTCGTGTACATATCCGCGGGCTGCGTCGTCGCGTGCAGCAGCATCCTGAACCTACCCATTCGCGACATCCTCCGCGAACAGGGCCTTGTGACCGGGGAGCAGATCGCAGAGGCGGAGAGGTTCGCGCAGGCTCAGGGCGCGAAGGACATGCTGCCGGAGCAAGTGCTCGTCAAGCAGGGCCGCATCACGATGCCCCAGGTGCTTGCGGCCGTCGGCGGCGCCGTCAAAGGCGCCGTCCTCGATGCGATGCTCTCGCGGACGGGGGCCTATGTCTTCAAGCCCGCCGAAGCGATCCAACCGCCACGGCAGCTTTCGAGGATACCGTTCTCCGAGATCGCGCTGGCCTATGGGCGCAACGTGCCCGGCCCGAGCGAACTCCTGCAGCAACTGATATCGCCCGACTCGAAGCTGATCCCCGGCCCGAACGCGGACCAAGCCTCCCAGACCATGAAACTCCTGCCGCAGGAGTTGCAACTCCTGCTCAAGGTGGACGGGCCGGTGGTGCTGTCCCGACTGCGGGCCGGGTCGATCCTCCCCCCGGAGGAGTTTGACAGGACCCTCTTCACCCTCTTTGCAGTCGCGGCCGTCCGAAATCCCGACGCGACGGACACGAGCGAGACCATCGGGTTTGGCAAGACCCCGGCGCCACAGCTGGCAAAGCCCGCCCCGGGCGCCGTGCCTTCCACCAGCGTGCCCGCCCCCCCGGCCGCGGGGGCGGCTTCAATGACGGAAAGGCGCCATCGCGTGCTCGTCGTCGATGACAGCCCCACGATCCAGGAAATGGTCACCGAGGCGTTGAAGGACTCGGAACTGTCCCTCGAGATCGAAACGGCCGACGACGGACATGAAGCGATCCGGCGCGCCGAGGCCAATCGTCCGGCGCTCGTCATCCTGGACGTTGTCATGCCCGGCATCGACGGGTTCAAGACATGCACGCAACTACGCAAGATCCTCGGCGGCACGGATGTCCCGATCATCATGCTCACGGCGAAGGACGGGACGTTCAGCATGCTGAAGGGCAAGCTTGCCGGGGCGACGACCTACATGACGAAGCCCTTCGAGGCGGGGGAGCTGCGCCGGATCGTGGCCGAGTACCTCTCAGGTGCGAAGTAGGACTCCGCCATGGCCACCATCTTCATTGTGGATGACTCGCCCACCGCCCGGATGGCCGTCCGCGAGGCTCTGGAGGACTGCGGGCACGTCCTCCGTGAGTTCCCCGATGGCGACGACGCACTCGCCGCTGCCCAGCACAGCGCCCCCGACCTCGCGATCGTCGATGTCGTCATGGAACGCACGAACGGCTTCCGCCTTTGCCGCGAGCTGCGCGGCTCGGCCACGACATGCAGGACGCTAGTGGTCCTTCTAACGGCCAGGGCAGCGGAGTCGGACGCGCGATGGGGGTTTTCCCAGGGCGCCGATGCGTTCCTCGCAAAACCCTTCGAGGCGGCGGTGCTGCGTGAGACGGTGGACCGCCTCCTCGCCGAGGCGCGCGCGTGAGCGGTGGTGCCCCCGCGGCGGGGCGACACGTCGTGTTCCTACTCGGGGACCAGCGGTTCGCCGCCCCCATCCACCAGGTGCTCGAGATACTTGCGCCCCCGCCGATCACCCCCGTGCCCGGCGCCCCCGAGTGGCTCCTGGGCGTCTTTAATCGCCGCGGCGACATCATGAGCGCGGTGGACATATCCGCGCGTCTCCGGGTGGGCAGGCGCGGACCCCCGCCCGCCCCGCGCCTTCTCGTGGTCGCAACCCCGCGCTTCACACTCGGTGTGCTCGTGGATGCGGTGGAGGAAATCCTTACGATCTCCGCGGAGGAAACCGTCGACGCGGAAGCAAATCCGGGAGGGGACTCCCACGTCTCCCGAGCACTCTTGCGCTCCGGGCGGCTGATATCCATTCTCGACCTCGAACAGATCCTCGAATCCGGGGAGTTCCTGGCATTCACATGACCACCTCACGCCCGAGTTTCCTCCTCCTGCTGCTTGCGACAGCGTTCACGGCGATGGTTTCGACGGGCTGCGTCGCCGGAAAGATCGCCGCGACCCCGCTGACCGTGGTCCGCGACACGGTCGACGCCCCCCTCGTGACTCTTACTAACGTGTTCGAGTTGTGGGCCGACCGGACGGATCCGTTCGCGCCACCGACGCCCGGAGTGGGTTGGAGCTGGAACGGCGGCTTCACCATGGGCATCGGCTACAGCATCGGCTACTTTGTCTTCAAGCCGCTCTCGGGCATCTTCGGCGGGGTGGACTACCTCGTTTGCCGATCCCTGTACCCGAACTGGCCGGCGGGCCTGAATCCGTGGAAGAAACCCGGCCAGAGTTGGGGGAGCCTCTACTTCCCCAACACCCGCGCGCTCTGGGGGGACAATCCCCCGGACACGGTGGATGATGCCCCGCCCGCCGATCCATCGCCGGCAGGTGCCCCGGCCTCCCCGGAGCCTGCCTCCACGAGCACTCGGAAACCAAAGTACCGGTCCCGAGCATCGGGTGGCCAGAAGCTCCGTGCGGCCGACCGGCACATGAACTCGTCGAGGTAGAACACCCCCGGGCGCAGAACTCCGAACGGGGAGGAGTCCGGTCCCCTCCAGTCAGTCGAGGTTCCGCCGGGATAGGGCCCGTACGGGTTCGAGCACCATTCGAACGCGTTCCCCGTCATGTCGTGCAGCCCCATGGGATTTGACTTCTTCATTCCCACCGGGTGGAGGCGCCCCCCTGAGTTGCCGTCGAACCACGCGAAAGCGTCCAGGGATTCCTCATCGTCTCCGCAAAAATAGCGCGTTTCGGTTCCAGCACGGCAGGCGAACTCCCACTCGGCTTCCGTCGGCAGGCGCACGGTGCGCCCGGTGGAGGAGGAGAGCCTGGCGCAGAACTCCTCCGCCTCGTGGCGGGAGACGTTGTTCACGGGAAGGTCCGGTCCGAGATCGATCACGGAGGGGTTCCGGAGCATGACGGCCTCGAACTGACGCTGCGTGACCTCGGTCCTGCCCAGCCAGTAGTCGCGCGTAATCTTAACGCGGGTCTGCGGCCCTTCGTGGCGCTTGCGGCCGATTTCGGACTCGGGCGAGCCCATCTTGAACTCCCCGGAGCGCACCAGGACCAGGCCGATGGTCTGCGAGGTCTCGCCCCCGAGGGGGAGCGTGTCCTCGCCCTGCGCCCGTGCCTGAGTCCACGCGATGGCAGCCAGCACCGCGGCGGCTGCGAGCCTCCTCACTCCAAGTCCCCGCGGCGCTCCCAGGGAGCGTACCGCAGCCAGACCTTGCCGATGATCGCGGTGCGGCGCACGGGGCCGAAGGTGGTGCTGTCGTCCGACCTGCCATAGTTGTCGCCGAGAACGAAGTACTGGTCATCCTCAAGCATGACGCGTGGCAGGTGGTATGATCCCGGAAACGGTGCGACTCGCGCCTCGAGTTCGTGCCCGTTCACGAGCATGGTCCCGTGGGAGAGTTCTATGGTGTCGCCGGGCCCGGCGACGAACCTCTTCACGAGCGGGTCACCATTGTCGGTCTGCGGCATGACGACGACGATGTCCCCGGGCACGAGGTCGCTGTCGAGCCACCGGCGCACTATGACGCGGTCACCGACTGCCAATGTGGGCTCCATCGATGCGCTGGTCACTTCCTCCGCGCTGAGTTCTCCCGTCAGGAACAGCACCCAGGTCGCCGCGATGGGGATCGCAACGGCTGCGGAGACCAGCATCCTGGCGAACTTCGTGCGTTCCATTCGAACCAACCCCTAGTCTTCTTCCTCTCGAACGAGCCGGTCCGGGGCATTGATGCCCATGAGGCGGAGGCCGTTCGCCAGAACCTGTTGCACGGCGCGTGCCAGTGCCAGGCGCGCCGCGGAGCACTCCGGCTCCTCCGGCCGGATGATGCGGAGCGACTCTTCGGTCTTTGCGGCGGACCAATACCGGTTCCAGAGCTCCGCCATGCCGAGCAGGTATCGCGTCATGTGGTGCGGTGCCCGCTCGAGGGCGCAGCGCTCCACCGTCTCCGGGAACGCCGAGATCGCGAGGATGATCTCCCGTTCCACGGGGGCTGCAAGCAGCGCCGCGGCGCCGCCTGGGTCCTTCGATGGGGACAGGTGCGCCGCGTGCGCCTTTGCGAACAGCGAGTGTATCCGCGCGTGCGCATACTGCACTTTGAAAACCGGATTTCGGTCGCTCTGTTCCTTGGCCAGTTCGAGGTCGAAGTCGATCTCGGAGTCCGTGGAGCGCATCAGCAGAAAGAAGCGGATCACGTCCATGCCGATCCCATCGGCAAGATCCATCGCCTCGACGATGTCTCCCTTGCGCTTGCTCCCCTTGGAACGCTCGCCGGACGCGTCGATGAGGAACACGAGCCGCAGCGTGATGATCTCGAGCTTCTCTGGATCATGGCCGAGCGCCTCGATGCCTGCGCGGAGCCTGGGGCCGTAGCCGATGTGGTCCGACCCGAGGATGTTGATGTAGAGGTCGAAGTTCCGCTCGTACTTGTGGCCGTGGTAGGCGAGGTCCGGCACGAGGTAGGTCAGCGAGCCATCGCTCTTCACGAGGACGCGATCCCGGTCGTCGTCATACTTCGTGGTGGCCAGCCAGGTGGCCCCTTCCTTGTCGAACGTGGCACCCGTGGACTTCAGCCTGTCCAGCGTCGCCTGCACCCTCCCGCTTTCATAGAGCGACTTCTCGCTCACGAACTCGTCAAAGCGGACGTCCAGGCGCTGCAGCTCGTGCTTGATGAGTGCCAGGCAGAGCGCCTTGCCCTCCGATGTGAACTCCTGCTCGGACATCTCGTCGAGCCGCTCTCGGGTCAGGTGGTGTCTGCCGACGTACTCCCGCGCCATGCCCAGCAGGTAGTCGCCCGGGTACATCCCCTCCTCGAGTGGCATGTCCACGCCAACGGCCTGATAGCAGCGGACCCTGAACGACCTGCCAAGCGTCGCCACCTGGTTGCCGGCGTCGTTGATGTAGAACTCGCGGTGGACCTTGAATCCCGCGGCCTCCAGGATCCGTCCCATCACGTCCCCCGTGACGGCGTGCCTCAGGTGCCCGACGTGCATCGGCCCCGTCGGGTTTGCGGAAACAAACTCGAGGAGGATGCGCTGGCCGGCGCCCGTCCGCGTGTCGCCGAAGGAGTCCCCGCGTTCGGCGACGGATGTCAGGACGGCGCCCCAAGCGGCATCGGAGAGCTTCACGTTGATGAACCCCGGAGCGGCGACGTTTGCCTCCGCCACGTACCGGTGGGCGCGCAACTCGCCCGCGAGGACTGCGGCGACTTCCATCGGGGGTCTGCGCAGGAGTTTCGCCGTGGCGAGCGCCGCGTTGGTGGCCAGGTCGCCGACGCCGGAGCTTCGGGGCGGTGCCAGGGCGTAGCTTTCCCGCGCGGGGGCGGTCACGCCGCCCTGTTGGCACATCGACCGCACGCTGTCCTCCAGGTGCGTCGTCAGTTCATCGGTGAAGGACTTGACCATGTCTCGTCTTGGGAAGCCGTTTCGGAGTGCCCGTCCGCGGGACGGGAAGTGAGAGCATGCGACCAATCCCCGGGGACGCAACCGCCGTCTCCCGGATCTGGCGCGCGACCCGCCCCTGCCGGGGCATTCAGGCGCCCAGTGCGCGCCGAATTGCCTCGGCGGGATGGAGGGCTCGGCGTCCGGCGCCGTCTGCGATCTGGTGCCTGCAGGAGAAGCCGGGCGCGACGATGCAGGCTCCGCGCGGGGCACTCCGGACGGCCGGGAAGAGCCGGTCCTCCCCGATGCGGAGCGACAACTCCGCCTTGCCCACCTCGTAGCCAAAGCTGCCCGCCATGCCGCAGCATCCCGAAGGTATCTCCTCGCACGCCCCGACCGCACGGAGGGCTGCGAGCGTGCCGGTCGTGCCCCACAGCGCCTTCTGGTGGCAATGGCCGTGCAGGAGGAACCGTGCGGCCGATGATCGCCTTGCGAGCCTCGCGGTGAGAGGCGCGATGAACTCCTCGAAGGACTGGACGCGGTCCCGGGCGGTGCCAACCACCTCGGATTCATCAAGCAGGTCCGGCAGGTCGTCCCGAAAGGCGGAGAGACAACTCGGTTCCAGGACCACGACGGGCACCCCGCGTGGGCGCAGCGAAGCGATGCCCCGCATGGTTCGTCCGCCGACGGACGCCGCCTCGTCCAAGAATCCCTTGGACATGAGCGGACGCGCGCAGCATCCACCGGCAAACGCCCGCACGCGCAGGCCGCAGGCCTCCATCACTTCCACGGCGGCCCGGCCGATGGCGGGGGAGTAGTACTCCGTATACGTGTCGATGAAGAGGATCACGTCCGGCTGGTCTTGACCAATTGCGGGCCGAGACCTCCACCAATCTGAAAAGGTGCGCGCCGCAAACCGAGGAAGGGTCCGCGACGCTGAGATGCCGAACGCGCGCTCGATGAGTTTCCTCACCGGTTGCAGTCCCAGGAAGCCGTTCGCAACGGGTGCCATCCTCCCGGCGGCGTGGCGGGCCAACGTGCGCTGATGGGCGAGCATCCACGTCCCGGGCGAAACCCCGTCGCGCTCGTTCCAGCGCGAGAGCAGCTCCGACTTCATCTTCGCCATGTCGACATTGGACGGGCATTCCGCCTTGCAGGCCTTGCACTCAAGGCACAGATCCATGGCGCCCCGCAGTCCCGGCGCATCGAGGCCGTCCGCTCCCAGTTGGCCGCTCATTGCCAGCCTGAGTGCATTCGCCCGGCCCCGCGTCGAATGCTCCTCCGCCATCGTGGCCATGTAGCTCGGGCACATCGTACCAGAACCGCGCTTCCGACATGCCCCAGTGCCATTGCACATCTCGACGGCGTGGGCAAATCCACCCTCCGCCCTGAAATGGAAGTGTTCGCCTTGCCAGCCGACCCGGTACGACGGTCCGGTGCGCTGCAGTTCCGAAATAGAGGGCGTGTCCACGATCCTGCCGGGATTCAGCAGTCCCTTTGGGTCGAAGAGACGCTTAACCTCCCTGAAGACCTCGTACATCGCAGGTCCCCAAAAGTCGCGGTTCAGCCATCCCCGCAGGATGCCGTCCCCGTGCTCGCCACTCCATGAGCCTCCGAACTCCCTGACCCGCTCCATGGCCGCGCGGCTGAGGCGCTGCATCCGCTCGATGTCGCGGGCGGACTTGAGGTTGAGGATCGGCTTGAAGTGGAGCACGCCGACGGACGCGTGCCCATAGACGACCCATTCCAACCCTTCCCCGGAGATCAGCTCCGTCATTTCGCGCATGTATTGCGCCAGGCGTTCGCCGGGAACGGCGGCGTCCTCGATGAAGGACACGGGCTTGGCGTCCCCCTCCGTGCGCATGGTGACGCCGAGTCCGGCGCGGCGCAGCTCGATCATCATCGCGCGTTCGGCGGCGTCCGCGGCTCGGTGGATGTGCTCCACCACGGGCAGGGGTGAGAGCGCCGCGGCGATCCGGTCGAGCGCCGCCCGCGCCTCGTCCATCGAGGCACCAGTAGCCTCGATCTGGAGCATGCATGCCGGATCGCCCTTGATGAAACCGCACAGGTCCCTCGTGGCGGAGTTGGTGCGCGAAAGGCGCAGCGTGCGGCGGTCAAGAAGCTCCACGGAGAGCGGATCGTGCGCGAGGATCGCGGGGACGGACTCGAGGGCGCCGATGAAGTCCGAGTAGTGGACCGCCATCATCGCGACTGCTCCGGGCAGGTGAACCAGGTCCAGCGTGGCGCCGAGCGTGATCGCGAGCGTTCCCTCGCTGCCGGCGAGGAACCGCGCGAAGTTTGGGGCCGGCCGCAGCAGCTCATCCAGCGAGTACCCGCCAACGCGGCGAAGCACGCGCGGCCATCGCGACTCGATGAGCGCACGGTTCCGGTCGGCGAGGTCCAGCAGCGCGCGCCGAAGTTCCTCCTCGCGCCGCGACTGTGGCGGAATCGTCCCCGGGCCCATCGTCACCTCCACCCCGTCCGCCAGAAGCACGCGCAGGGATCGGATGTGCTCGCTGGTCCGGCCGTAGCGGATGCTCATCATGCCGCTCGAGTTGTTGCCCACCATGCCGCCGACCGTCGCGCGGTTGCTCGTGGAGGTCTCGGGGGCAAACATGAGGCCATGCGGGGCGAGCATTGCGTTGAGCTCGTCGCGCACAACACCGGGCTGGACGGTCGCGACCGCCCCGGCGGGATCCACCCCCTCGACGAGGCGCAGGTGCCGCGTGAAGTCCAGCGTGATCCCGTTGCCGATGGCCTGGCCGGCGAGCGACGTACCGCCGCCGCGCCCGACGATGGGAATCCCGTGCCTTGCTGCGATGGCGCGCGTGGCCGCCACGTCCCGGGCGTCCATGGGCGCCACGACGGCGCGGGGCATCTGCTGGTGGATGCTCGCGTCGGTCGCGAACATGCCCAGCCGCGCGGCATCGTCGTACACCTCGCCGCGCACCACTCGGCGCAGGTCCTCGGTCAACTGTTGTCGGGTCGCATGCATGGTCGTGGGCCCACATCGACCACGCCGGGTGGCGAAGGCTCAAGGCTCCCTTGTGTCGAGCGCCATTCCTGCGGAGGTCATTTCGTCGATCTGGCGCCGGAGGACGCCGTCGCCGTCCTCGAACTCCGCGATGAGCGTGCGCGCGAGCATGACGGCCTCGGGGAGGCTGCCCCACTCCTTCTCCGACATGACCGCCAGCCGGGCGGCGGCGCGCGCATCCTCTTCCATGTAGTGAGTCCACCATGGATTCGCGGCGATGTCCCGGGGGCGCTGCTTGAGCGCGAGCGTCGCGGCCTGGCGGTACGCCTCGCGGCTTTCCCGTCCGCGGTTCAGTGCCCGCAGGTGGTTGCCGACCATCAGGTGGAGCTGGTATGCGTCGGGGTTGTTGCGGATTCCCTCCCTCGCGAAGGAGATCGCCTCCTCGATGCTCTCATTCGTGCGTTGGCGGGACAGCCACCAGGAGCCAATCATGTAGCCCCGAACGTTGGTCGGATCCGTCAGCGTGACGATCCTGTACCATGGAAGGAGTTCCGTCCCCTCCGTGTGCTGGTGGGCGATTTCGGGAGACTGCCACGGCTTCACAGCCCTCTCGAGGTCGCCGATGAACGACCTGAAGTCGTTCTCCGCAGTTCGGATCAGCGTCGGGGTGTGCTCGTCGCCATGGTCATCGTCGGAGTGCTCCAAATCCTCCCCACCCTCCCCGGACATCGCCATGGCTCCTGCGTCCGGGTCCGGTCCGTGCTCGCAATCGGGGCCGTGGACATGACCCGGTTCGCCATGGCCGTGCTCATCGTGGTCATGGCCTTCGTGGTCATGGTGGCCTTCATGTTCATCCTTCGCCTTGGGTTCCTTCTTCACGGAGACGAGCGACCCCTTCTGCGTCGATGCCTCCAGATCGAGGTGGAGGCCGTAGGCGATGCCGTTGTGCAGGTACCGCTCCGTCTTGATGAAGATCATGTCCGCCATGCTGGTGCGGAACTCCCCCATGATGGCGGCGATGGCGCTCGAGTTGCGCTGCTGGACGTTTGAAATGTCCCGCGAGTACCCACCCCTGTAGGTGTTGGGGGTCAGGCGCGTCGTGACCGCGGGGCTTGCCAGGACCAGTGCGAGCACCAGGCCCCGGGACCAGCTGGCGCTAAGGAACCCGCCACTCGCGCGCATCACAGGGGCCTCCTCTCGATCGCCCACACGGCGGCCATCAGCGCGCCCAGGGCGAAGAGCCCCGCCCACGCGCCCAACGCGAGGAAGTCGCCTGCGGGGAGCGGTCCAATTCCATCGGTGTACCGTGTCACCAGGTTCAGGTTACCGAAGTCGGGGACATAGTGGAGCATCCAGTGCACAATGCGGCGCTGGGAATCCCCCTCGAAGCGGGCGAGGACGAAGTTTGCGACCTTGTCCCACGCGCCGACCACGAGCACCATGAGGACGATGTTCACTCCCTGCGGGACCACGAGCGAAAGCGCCACCCCAGCGGCGGCGAGCAACGCGAGCGACGCGCACATCAGCGCATACAGTTGCCACAGCAGGGTGAAGTTGTACGCGCCCATCGGCTTGGGCACGGCCAGCCACGCGAGCAGGAAAAGCGCCGTCCATGCGATGCACCCGCACACGGCCGAGGCGAGCCACTTGCCGACGATGTACTCGCCTCGCTCGATGGGCTTCGCGAGCATCGGGAAGAGGGTGCGCCCCTCGATCTCTGCGGGAATCTGCCGCGCTGCGGTCAGGCCCGCCAGCACGTGCGAGGCGATTGCGGCCAGCGACAGGCCAAGGTTCAGCAGCAGCGATGCCGTCGCGGCGTTCTCGATGCCCACGATCATGCTGACGATCGCGCCGAGGGCGAAGACCCCCATGAGGATGAGAAGCACGGCGAACTCCCGCCGCCGCACGACCTCGATGAAGACGCCGCGCGCGACCAACCGAATCGCCGCAGCGGGGGGCACCAGGCGAGTGCTCACAGCGGCCTCCTCCTGAAGCACCACAGGGCCGCCCCGAAGTATGCGATCGCAAACACAGCCCCGTAGGCGCTCAGCTTCAGCATTACGGCGGCATCAAGGGGGCCCCACGCCGAGGAGTGAACCGCCTTGCCGGAGAGGTCGAACAGGGTGAGCTGAGGCACCAGGAACGTCACGGCGAGCAGGAAGAGCTGCTGGATGCGCCCGACGTGGTCGTAAATCTCGGATACTGCGGAAGTCAGGATGTTTGCGCCGAAGTACATCACCGCCGCCAGGGTGATCGCTGCGTCCAGGTTGAACAGCATCGACAGCCAGAACGACAACGTCGATAGCACAAGCATCATGAGCATCTGAAGGTAGATGTACTGCGCGAAGAGCGCCGCCGGCACGGGCGTGCCGAGGTACGTCGCACCGGCCACGTAGATGGCCATGAACAGTGCGAAGCAGAACAGGGCGGCAGCCTGCACCCCGAGCAGCTTTCCCCAGAGGAACGCCACCCGGCTTATCGGCTTCGCCATGAGGGGGTAGATCGTGCGATTCTCGAACTCACGCGGAAGCTGCCGTGCCGCGAGCACGATCGTCGTGAGCGCCGTCGCCGTGCTCATGATCTTCAGCGCCATCTCGCGGTAGAACTTCGTCAATCCCTCAACGTTGAAGAAGTCGACCGTCATTACCGCCCCAATGATGAGGGTGGAGATGAGCACGATGGCGTACACTTCCCGGCGACGCACCGCCTCGATCAGGACACTCTTCGCGATGAGCAGCGATCCACGCATGGTCAGGAGACGTAGCGCCCCTTCTCCTCCTGGCGGACCAGGTCGATGAAGTACTCCTCGATGGATCGCATCTTCGAGGATGTGGCCTGAATGCCAATGGATGCCTGGGACAGCGCGGAGACCGCCGCGGAGTAGGCGTCTACCTCGGGGATGCGCACGGTGAGCACCTCCCCATCGCGGGCGGGTGAGAAGCGGGAGACCTCGGGAGGGGCCACCTTTCCATCGGGAAGGCGGAAGCTGATCTCGAAGACGTTCAACGGCTTCATGAGCTCGCGCACGGTGGCCTGCGTCACGACGCGCCCCCGGTGAATCATGATGACCCGGTCGCAGAGCGTCTCCACCTCGGACAGCTCGTGCGAGCTGAAGAAGATCGTGCGGCCCCTGCGCTTGAGCTCCAGGAGCACCTCCCGAAGGTCGAACCGGCCGACGGGGTCGAGGCCGCTCGACAGCTCGTCGAAGATGAGGAGCTCCGGGTCGGCGATGATGGCCTGAGCGATGCCCAGTCTCTGCTGCATGCCCTTGGAGAACTCGCGCAGGAGTTTCTCTCCGCGCCCCTCGAGACCAACCCGCGCAAGGGTGGAGGGGATGCGCTCCGCCAACTGGCCCTTCGTCAGGCCGGAGAGGCCGCCGTAGAGCTCCAGCAACTCGCGGGCTTTCATGAACGGATAGTACAGCGCCACCTCGGGAAGGTAGCCGACGCGCTGGCGACTCTCTGCCGTGCCGCACGGCTGGCCAAACATGGAAACGGACCCGCTCGTGGGGAAGGTGAACCCCATCAGCGTCTTCATGGTCGTGGACTTGCCAGCGCCGTTCGCCCCGATGAATCCGACGCACTCCCCGGGGGCCACTGCGAATGAGATGCCATTCACGGCTCGGTGGCGCTTGGCGCCCTTGCCGTAGTCGACGATCAGGTCCCTCACCTCGATGACCGGCACCGACTCACCCATGCCCGCCTCCGCAGACGCCCTGACATCTTGGGCCCTCGATCCGCGGGCCCAATGAACATCGGTCCCGGCAGAGCCTCAAGTCCCAACTAAGAATGTGTTCTCAATAGCGCGTTCAGCCGATGACGACGACGCGATCCTCATCCTCGATCTCGGATAGCAGAACCTGTACCGACTCGTCTGCCCTGGTTTCGACCCGGGCGCAGAAGTAGTCCGCCTGAATCGGGTACTCCCGCCAGCCCCGGTCCACGAGAACCAGCAACCGAATGAGGGCGGGGCGGCCGAAATCGACAATCTCGTCCAGGGCGGCCCTGATGGTTCGCCCCGTGTACAGGACATCGTCCACGAGAATGACCTTCGCGCCGGTGACGTCGAATGGCAGTTCGCTGTCCCGTACGTTGGGTTGCGGCCCGAGGGCGGACAGGTCGTCCCGGTAGAGCGTGATGTCCAGGGTGCCGAGTCCGACGGGCGCCTTGTAGCGCGCCTTGAGGAAATCCCTGAGTCGCTCGGCCAGCACAGCACCCCGCGTACGGATGCCGAGCACCATGAGCCCTGCCGGTTCCGGGAAGTCGCGGTGAACCTGTTCCGCGAGCGCCTCGAGCGTGTTGCGTAGCTGCACGGCGCTCATGATCTGGCGCGTGCCCGGCATTCCGGTGGGCGGCGTGTTCCTGGACGCCCTCGGCGTCGCCGCCTTGGGCGCCTTGGCCGGCCCGCGCGACTTTGCCGGCTTGGGCTGGGCCTTGGCCTTCCCACTCGTAGTCGGTTTTCTGGCCGCCATCGTCATCCCCCGTGACTGAGCGCTCGCGAGCCGATGTCGCGACGTCTGGAGATGCCCTCAAACTCGAGCCGCGCGCAAAGGTTTTCGGCGCGTTCCTTCGCGGCCCCCAGTGTCGGCGCCCATGCCGTGGCGCACGCGACGCGGCCCCCTGCCGTGACGAGTTGGCCGTCGGCGCCGCGCGCCGTGCCCGAATGGAACACCATGCAGCCGGGCCCGTGGTCGCCCGACTCGAGACCGACGATTGGGACGCCGCGCCGGAACTCCCCGGGATAGCCACCGCTCGCAAGGACGATTGTCAGCGCGTGCTCGGGACTGAAGCCGATCGGTCCCGGGTCGCGGCCCTCCGCGCAGGCGAGCAGTGCCGCAGCGAAGTCGCCCTCGATCAGCGGCATCAGCACCTGGGTCTCGGGATCGCCGAATCGGCAGTTGTACTCGAGCACCTTGGGACCCTCCGGTGTCAGCATCAGCCCCGCAAAGAGCGCCCCCCGGTAGTCGATCCCCTTCGCACGGAGTGCATCCACCGTTGGGCGGAGGATTTCGCCGAACACCCACGCGTATGTTTCCTGGTCCATGACTGGGGTCGGAGCGCATGCCCCCATGCCGCCGGTGTTGGGTCCTTCATCCCGATCGAAGGCGCGCTTGTAGTCCTCGGCCGGAAGGAGCGGGTGCACGCGCTCCCCATCGACCAGTGCGATGAGCGAGACCTCCGGCCCCGTGAGGCACTCCTCGACGAGCACGGTGCTTCCCGCGGCGCCAAACCGCGCATCGACCAGGCACTCCCGGACCGCGCGGTGCGCCTCCTCGCGTGTGGCGGCGACGGTGACGCCCTTTCCGGCCGCGAGGCCGTCGGCCTTCACGACAACGGGCGTCCCAAGCGAATCTGCGAAGTCGCAGGCGCGCGCGGCGTCCGTGAACCAATCCCCGCGCGCGGTGGGGATGTTGTGGTCGAGCAACAGCTTCTTCGTGAAGGCCTTGCTCGCCTCGAGGGCGGCGCCGTCGGCTCCCGGCCCGAAGCACGGGATCCCGCGTGCGCGCAATGCATCCCCGATCCCATCCGCGAGGGGCGCCTCCGGGCCCACAACCACCAAGTCTATCCGCTCCTCCCGGGCCAGGCCAGCCCAGTCCTCGGGCGCGCGAGCCGGCGGGAGGTCAACGCGCGCGTGCCGGGCGATGCCGGGATTGCCCCCGGGGCAGACGATGCCCTGGACCGATGCACACTGGGAGAGCCGCCAGGCCAGGGCGTGTTCGCGGCCGCCGCCACCGACGAGCAGGATGCGCATGGACATGTCCTCTGCTGGGCTGGTGGGAAGCCTGCCGAGTCCCCGGGCTAGGGCGCAAAAAAGAAAACGGCCCGCACTGGCGGGCCGCTCGTGTTTCTCGTCTTGAGTGGATGGTCGGGGTGGTGGGACTTGAACCCACGACCTCACGGTCCCGAACCGTGCGCGCTAGCCAACTGCGCCACACCCCGTCCGAACGAGAGGGCAGAAGGTGGGTGTCGCTCCCCCCACAGGTCAACAGGATAGTGCCGCAGATTTTCAGCCGGGGGCAGCCCTGCCGCCCCGAACGGAGGACGTGGGGGAGATTCGGATGTCGCCCCGCATCCCCGCCGCACGGCACGATTCACCGGTCAGCATCCCACAGCCCGAGAGGTTCTCCATGGTGCCAGGCTCCACACCCCTTGAGTTGGTTGCCCAGGAGGCCGGCCTGCTTCCCGCGGAAATCGAACTCCACGGCAAGGGAAAGGCGAAGGTGTCCCTGGACGTGCTTCGCCGCACGGCCGCGGGACCGCGCGGGCGGCTCGTGCTTGTCACCGCGATCACGCCGACCCCGGCGGGGGAGGGGAAGACGGTCACTTCCATCGGCCTGGTCCAGGGACTCCGCCACACCGGCAGGCGCGCAGTCGGCTGCCTGCGGCAGCCTTCGCTCGGGCCGGTGTTCGGCATGAAGGGATGCGCGAGCGGGACGGGACGCGCGCAACTCCATCCCCGCGAGGAGATCAACCTCCACCTGACGGGAGACTTCCACGCCGTCACGTCCGCGCACAACCTGCTCGCGGCGTGCACGGACAACGCCGTCCAGCACGGCAACAAGCTGGGGATCTCGCGCGTGCGCTGGAGGAGGGCACTCGACGTATGCGACCGGCAACTGCGGAACATCGAGGCGGGCAGGGGAGGTTCGGCGAACGGCTTTGTGCATGAGAGCGGATTCGACATCACGGCGGCCAGCGAGGTGATGGCGTCCCTTGCGCTTGCGGCGGACGCACGGGACCTGCGCGGGCGCCTCTCCCGCATCATCGTGGCGGAGCGCGCCGACGGCTCCCCCGTCACCGCGGGTGAAACGAAGTGCGTCGGGGCCATGATGGCCCTGCTCCGGGATGCCCTTCGCCCGACCCTCGTGCAGTCCACCGAGGGCGCGCCGGTGCTCATGCACTGCGGCCCGTTCGCGAACATCGCCCACGGGTGCAGCAGCCTGATCGCGACCCGCATGGCGCTCGGCTGCTCCGACTACGTGGTGACGGAGGCGGGATTCGCAGCGGACCTCGGCGCGGAGAAGTTCGTCCACATCAAGTGCCGCATGGGAGGCCTCCAACCCTCGTGCGTCGTGCTCGTCGCCTCGGTCCGCGCTCTGCGGCACCATGGCGCGGGCGCGGATGGAGCACCGGGCACAGTGGCCGGAGGATTCCCGAACCTGCGGGTGCATGCGGAGAACCTCATCGGCCTCGGCATGCCGGTGGTCATCGCGCTGAACAGGTTCTCGGACGACTCGGAGGATGACTTGGCGGAGGTGCGCCGGTTCGGCGAGTCCTTGGGCCTCCCCGTGGCGGTCTCCGACTGCGTTCGTGCCGGCGGGGCGGGGGCGGCCGAGCTGGCCGAGGCCGTCGCGCGGGCCGCGGAGCCCACTCCGACCGAACTCAGGTATTGCTACGGGCTTTCGGACACGATCGAGCAGAAGGTCGAGGCGGTTGCGCGCTCCATCTACCGCGCCGACGGGGTGGACTTCTCGCCGGAGGCGCTGTCTGGGATCGAGTGGGCCGCGCGGCACGGCTACGCAGGACTCCCGATCTGCATGGCGAAGACCCAGTCCTCGATCTCCGATGATCCCAAGCGGCGCGGGGCCCCCACGGGGTGGCGCCTGACGGTGCGGGAGGTGCGTGTGAGCGCGGGTGCCGGATTCATCGTCGCGCTGACGGGGCGGATGCAGCTCATGCCGGGCCTGCCGGAGCGCGGGCGATTCGCCGACATCGACCTCACGGACGACGGCGAGATCATCGGGCTCGCGTGAACGCCCTTCGCGGCGCCCCCGATGCCTTATTCCGTTTGTCCCCTCGAGGGCGCGGGCGCGGAATCGCGGCATTGACGATTAGGTGCGGATTCACTCGACGGGACGTCTCAAATGGCTGAGGAAACCCGCGGAACCATCGATGTGCCCAGCGGGGCGGACATGGCCTCGATCCTCCTGCATGCCGTGGAGATCGGCGCATCGGACATCCACTTCTCCGTGGGCGACCCGCCCATGTACCGCCTGCACGGTGAGGTTGTCGGCACGAGTCTGCCGACCCTCTCGCGCGAGCAGATGCACATGATGCTCTACGACATCCTTGACGACGACCAGCGGCGCGTCTTCGAACGCGACAAGGAGCTGGACTTCGCGCTCCAGTTTGGCGCGGCAGCGCGGTTCCGCGTGAACTGCTTCTACACCATGCGCGGGGAGGGCGCCGTCTTCCGCGTCATCCCGACCGTCATCCGCACGATGGAGGAGCTGAAGATGCCGGAGGTGGTCCGGCGCATCGCGGAGAAGCGGCGCGGCA
>CAZUCD010000033.1:8428-28365 GCA_964618855.1 uncultured Candidatus Sumerlaeota bacterium | reverse complement strand
CAGCTCCACCGCCTCGTCGATCCGCGAGAGTTCCGAGACCCGGTCCGTCGCATCGAGGATGCGGTAGAGGTGCTGCCTGCGCAGCTCCACCGGCCACGCGCGCGTGTCGAGGGACCTGTAGTAGCCGAGCATGCGGCCCGCGACGCCGCCGGCGATGGCGTGAGAGACCTCGTTGGCCTGGTCCCCGGTCAGGCCGCGTTCGGCGGTGAGCTGCGAGTCGAGCTGTGACTTGAGCTCGTCGAGGACGAACAAGACGAGGTCGTTCGCGCCGCGACCCTGCTCCCCCGCGATGGCGAGGCTCGCCTCGGCCTCTGCGCGGCGGGTGTCCGCGAGCGAACGGGCCTCGCGGGCGGCGTCGCGCTCCTGGCGGATCTGGTGGTAGGACAGCGCCCCCCCGACCACGACAACGCAGAGGAGCGCGGCGGCGGCGGCGGTGGCGAGGCGGCGCGCGCGTGCGTTGCGGTGCAGCTCCGCGGCTGCGCGGTCCCCGGAGGCGTGGATTTCCGCGCGCGCGGCGCCGGGCGCCATGCGGTTCGCCATCGCGCGCGCGAGTGTGAGGTCCGAGTGCGCGAGCGCCGCGCGCGCAAACTCCCCGAGCGCCACCTCGCGCAGCGCGGCCGCCTCCTGGTTGGCGGGCCAGAGCACGATGGCGCGGTCCAGCCTCGCGATCCGGTCTCCCAGCGCGCGGTAGTCCCCGGATGGCTGTGCAGCGCGCATGTCCGAGGTGAGCGCCATGGACTCCGCGCGCCGCGAGGAGCCCGTCATGTAGTCCACGAGGCGTTGGACGAAGGCGCGCGCCGATGGCAGGCGCCTTTCCACCTCCGGCTGGAGGCACTCCATCGCGAGTGCTTCGAGTTCCGGGGGATTCGCCCGGCCGGGTGCGCGGGCGGACGGTGGCTCCACCACGCCCGAGCGCGCGCGCTCCAGGGACGCCGCCGTCGTGGCGGACTCGTGCGGGTAGGTGCCCGTCAGGAGGAAGTAGAGCGTCCCCCCGAGGGCGTAGACGTCCGACCACGGGCCGACGGCGGCCGCAGTGCGGGCCGTCTGCTCGGGCGCCATGAGCGCGGGCGTGCCCGAGGGCGACGACGCGGTGTCGCGCGTGGGAATCCATCGCGGGAGCCTCCTGCCCGCTGAGCCGGCGTCCGCGCCCGGAGCGGGCGCATGGATCGCCAGTCCCCAGTCGGTGAGCAGCACCTCGCCGTACGCGCCCACGAGGACCTGCGCGGGCTTGAGGTCCCGGTGCACGATCCCGCGGCTGTGCGCGAACGCGACGGCCTGCGCCAAGCCGACAAGCGTCGGCAGGTGGCGCGCGAGCAGTTCGTCGGGGGTGAGCCTTGCCTCGAAGTCCGCGTGCAGCAACCGGTCCCAGGAGGCGCCTTCGACAAGCTTCATCGCGAGCAGAGGCAGGCGCGACTCGTCCACGCCGAGGTCGTGCACGGGCAGGATGTTTGGGTGCTCGAGGGCGCCTGCGATGACGGCCTCGGTCCGGAAGGCGGCGGAAGCACCGGCGAGGGTCTCCTCCGTGCCCTCCGTGAAGTGGCGGGCGAGCCTCTTCACGGCGACGATGCGCCCGAGCGACGTCTGCACCGCCTCGTAAACCTCCCCCATGCCGCCGCGCCCGACCATCGCGAGAAGCTCGAAGGCTGGCGCCTCGGCACCGGCCGGGGTCGCGTGGTCGCCGCGCCGCACGGCCGCCACGGTCGGGTCCAACGGCGGCGTTTCCGACGCCGAGAGCACCCAGCGCTGGAGCGATCCGGGGAGCGCCTCCGTGGGCGGCATGCTGGTGCCGCCATGCGAGATCGTGCGCAGGGACTCGGGCTGCGCCTCGTCCCCCTCGCGCACAAAGATCGACTGGTGCGGATTCGTACCCTGCCGTGGCTCCCCGTCGCGTGGTTCCATGTGCTCAGTTCCCGGCTGCGATTCGGTTGATTCGGCAAGTGAGGACCGCGCGGATCTGCATGTATGTCGCGCGTCCCTGCATCGCCTCGTTGATGGGCGCGAGGCGCCCGTCGGGATTCGCGTCGGCGATGCGTTCTATCTCGCGGGCGATCTCCGGGTCGACCCAGGGGGAGGGATCCGTGACCCGCTTCTCATCGAGGTACTCGGCGAGGTATCCCTCGGTGGTGGAGACCGCGCGCGCGATTCGCTGCGCGACCTCCGCGGGGGCGAGCCCCTGCGCGAAGAGCCTGTACGCCTCCTCCCTGCGCTCCCCGCGGCCGGTTCTCTTCACGACGCCGCGAGAAGGGGCCGCGGGTTCGCCCGGGGGCTTCCCCTCCCACAGTGCATCCAGGAAGGACTCGCCGTAGGCATCGAGCTTCGCCTGTCCGACGCCGCGGATGCGGGCGAACTCGGCGAGGTTGCGCGGGCGCGAGCGCACGATCTCGCGCAGGGTGACGTCGCTGAAGACCATGAAGGGGGCGACCTTCTGCGAGGCGGCGATGGACTTGCGGAACTCGCGGAGGCGCGCGAAGTCCGCGGACTCGCCCTCCCCGAGCCCCGCGTCGGCGGTTGCCTTCGCCGTTGCGCGAGCGCGCATCCGGTCCACCAGCGCCACCTGCGTCGATCCGCGCAGGACTTCCCACCCGGCGGGCGTGACCACGAGGGCGTGGCCATCGACCTCCTCAAGCTGTCCGCCCGAGACGAGCTGCGCGATCCAGTCGCCCACGAGCACGCGGTCGTGCGTCGAGAGCAGGCCGAAGGTGCTCAACCTGTCGTGGCCGGACTCCTGGATGCGGGCGTCGCGCGATCCGGTGAGGACGCGCGCGATGTGGCCCGCCGGGTGCGCCTCGCCGGCGCGCTTCACGCACGAGAGAATCTTCTGCGCGATGATGGTCGAGTCGGCGACAGGTGGCCCGCCCCCGGTGCAGTTGTCGCAGCGGCCGCAGTTGGACGGCGCGAACGATTCCCCGAAGTGGGCGAGGAGGAGCCGCCGCCGGCAGGCCGTCGACTGCGCGAAGTGCAGCATCTCGTCGAGCTTGGCGTTCGAGGCCCTGCGGAGCTCGTCGGGCGCCTCGCTCCCGATCTTCCTCCACGTGACGACATCCGCGTAGGAAAAGAGGAGGACGCACTCCGCCGCGAGGCCGTCGCGCCCCGCTCGGCCGCTCTCCTGCTGGTAGTTCTCGATCGACTTCGGCATCCCCATGTGGACGACGAACCTGACGTCGGGCTTGTTGATGCCCATGCCGAAGGCGACGGTGGCGACGGCAATCGATGCGCGGTCGCGCACGAACGCCTCCTGGTTGGCGAGCCGCTCCCCCGCCTCCATGCCCGCGTGGTAGGGGACGGCCCTGTGCCCGGCGCGCTCGAGGGCGGCCGCGGTGCGGTCCACCTCCCTGCGCGTGATGCAGTAGACGATGCCGGACTCCCCGGGGTGGCGGCGGACCACCTGCTCGACCTGTGCCTGCCCGCCGCTTCGGGGCAGCGCCGCGTAGTGCAGGTTTGGTCGGTCGCAGGATCCGCGAAGCATCTCCGGCGACCTCAGCCCGAGCTGCACCGCGATGTCGCGGGCGACCTCCTGCGTCGCAGTCGCGGTGTAGGCGTGGATGTCCACGCCGGGAAAATTCTCGCGCAGCCGGGAAATCTGGCGGTACTCGGGGCGGAAGTCGTGGCCCCACATGCTGATGCAGTGGGCCTCGTCCACGACGAGGAAGGACACGTCCACGCCGCGGAGGATGCCTCCGAAGTCCTCGAGCGCGAGGCGCTCCGGGGAGAGGTAGAGCAGGCGGAGGTCGCCCGAGCGCATGTCCGCGATTGTGGCGGAGCGCTCCTCCGTGGGCTGGCCGCTGTGCAGGCACCCCGCGATGACGCCGTTCTGGCGGAGCTGCGCCACCTGGTCGCGCATGAGCGAGATCAGCGGCGACACGACGACGGCGGTGCCCGGACGGAGGAGCGCGGGCGCCTGGAAGCACACGGACTTTCCCCCGCCCGTCGGCAGGATGACGACCGAGTCCCGCCGCTCCATGACGGCCTCCATCGCCCGCTCCTGCAGGGGACGGAATGAGTCGTAGCCCCACACGTCGCGCAGCGTCGCGAGGAGCTGCTCGCGGCGGCCTGCGGTGGCGTCGGACGTGGGCGCGTGACGGGTCATGGGTGGAGCGGGGAGGCTCCGGCCCCCGCCCGACGCGGGCAAGGGGTCCCACAAAAGGAAGGCGCCCCGCGGCGGAGCAGGCCGCGGGGCGCAGGGTGTCGCCAGACCCGAGTCCCGGCGGGCATGGCGACGTTCTCGATACGGCGCGGCGGCACGCGCCGCGCCGCGTTCATCAGTTCCGCCGAGCCTCCATCAGGGTCCAGTCCTCCACAGAGGAGGGCTGGTTGCCCGCCCACCACTCGGAGAACGAGGTCACCGGCCCAAACTCGATCGCCCCGCCCGCAACTGTCGCCGGGAACTGGCCCGTGACTGCGCCGCCCTCGACCTGGAACACGGCCTCGATGGCGCCGATGAGCCCCACGGCGGAGGCCGGGTCGAACGGCCACTTGACGGATGCGGTCGCCGAGTTCAGGGCGCCGGAGATGACGAGGCGCTCGTCGATGAGGCGTGGGGCGCTGAGCCCGGAGGGGGCGCCGTCGCCCGTCACGCGGTCGACGGTGATGCTGGCGGCGGGCACCGGGGTGCCGAGCAGCGTCAGCTCCACGTCGATCTCGTTCGTCATCGGGAAGACGTGCGTTCCGGCGCCCATGGCGGTGTGCTGGAAGGCGCCGCCGTCCGCGTTGTAGATCACGGAGAGCATCGGCCCGCCGGGAGCAGCGACGCCGTTGCCGGCCGCGTCCAGTGCGGTCATCGTGAGTTCATAGACGCCGTCCTGCGCCGGCCCGAAGTCGACCGCGCCCACGCCGCCGCCGATCGCGCCCACCGGCGACCACGCGGTCTCACCCAGGAGCCGGGCGAAGACCTGCCCGGAGGCGATGCCGCTCCCCGCGTCCGTCGCGGAGAAGTCGATCACCATCGGGGCCGGGCCCACGCGCGTTGGATCCACCGTCGTCAGCGACATCGCCGGCGCGACGGAGTCGAACGTGCGCGAGAGCACGTTGGATGCGGCCGTGTTCGCGTTCGCCGCGGCGTCGGAGAACTGGCCCGAGGCAACCTGGCAGGAGAACGTCCCCTGCCAGAGCGGCGTCAGCGTCCACGAGTACGATGCGCCGCTTCCGGAGAAGAGCGAGACCGAGGCGTTCACAGGCGAGATGTCGCCCGCATCGAAGTCCGCGGAAGCCTCGGTGAGCGTCGCCGTCACGGTAATCGCGCCGTTCGTCGCAGCTGGGGCGGTCGACGCCAGCGAGATCGCAGGCGGGACGGAGTCGAACGTGCGCGCCAGAACATTCGAGGCCGCCGTGTTTGCGTTCGCCGCGGCATCCTCGAGCGCGCCCGCGGGCACATGGCAGGAGAACGTACCCTGCCCAAGCGCAGTAAGCGTCCACGAGTACGAGGCGCCCGTTCCGGAGAAGCCGGAGACCGAGGCGTTCGTCGCCTCGACGTCGGAAGCCAAGAACGTCGCGGATGGCTCGCTGAGCGTGGCGTTCACCGTGATGGCGCCGTTCGTCGGGTCGGGCTCCGTGCTGGTGAGGGTGACCGTCGGCGCGACCGAGTCGAAGGTCCGCGAGAGGGCGTTCGAGGAGGACGCGTTTGCGTTCGCCGCGGCGTCGCTGAACGTCCCGGAATTCACGATGCAGAGGAACGCGCCCTGGGCCGATGGGGTGAGTGTCCACGAGTAGCTCGTGCCGCTGCCGGTGAATGCGGACACGGCGGCGTTCGTGGGCGCGACGTCCGCGGCGGTGAAGTCCGTCGAGGGCTCGCTGAGCGTGGCGTTCACCGTTATGGCGCCATTCGTCGGATCGGGGGCCGTGGTGGAGAGCGCGATCGTAGGCGCCACGGAGTCGAAGACGCGCGACACCACGCCGGAGGCCGCGTTGGGGTTCGTTGCGGCATCCGTGAATCCACCAGCCGGGACGGAACACGAGAACCCGCCCTGGGCCGATGGGGTCAGCGTCCAAGAGTAGCTTACGCCGCTGCCTGAGAAGCCGCCCACCGTGGCGTTCACGGCGGAGACGTCCCCCGCTCCAAAGTTGGTGGATGGCTCGCTCAGCGTGGCGCTGACCGTGATCGCGGTGTTGGTCGCCGCCGGCGCCGTGGATGAAATCGAGATCGTCGGCGCCACCGAGTCGTAGGTCCGCGAATGGACGCCGGAGGCCGTGTTGCCGTTCCCCGCGGCGTCGGTGTAGACGCCCGACGGAACCGAGCATGTCACCGCGCCCTGCGCGGCGGGAGTGACCGTCCACGAGTACGCCGTGCCGCTCCCGGAGAAGCCCGTGACGGATCCGTTCGTCACCGAAACATCCCCGGCCTCGAAGTTGGTGGAAGGCTCGCCCAGGGTGACAGTGAACGGCAGCGGCGCGTTCGTCGGATTCGGCGCGCTGGTGGACAGCAGAGTCGACGGTGCCACCGAGTCGAAGGTGCGCGCCAGGCTGTTCGACGCGGTGTTTGGATGGAGCGCGGCGTCCGTGAACGTGGCCGCGGGAACGGAGCAGGAGAACGCGCCCTGGGCCGATGGAGTCAGCGTCCATGAGTACGAGGCGCCGCTCCCCGCGAAGTTCGACACGGCCGAGTTGGCCGTCGAGATGTCCGCCGCGCCAAACGTCGACGATGGCTCGGTCAGCGTGGCTGTCACCGTGATAGCGGCGTTGGTCGGGTCTGGAGCCGTGCTGGAGAGCGCTATCCCCGGCGCGGTCGCGTCGTAAGTCACCGTGATGGACTCCGTCGCGATTCCAGCATTGCCCGCGAGGTCGGCGTAGGCGCCCGCGGGGAGCGTCACCGTCACCGGTCCCTCCGCTATGGCGCGCAGGTGCAGCGTGTAGTTGGGCTCGTTGACGTCCATGGCCTGGAGCTCTGCGCCCGTGATCTGCAGGTCGGCGTCGGAGAAGCCGTCGAGCTTCTCGTTGAAGGTAAGCTCGACGTCGAACGAGTCCGTCACGGTGTACTCGCCCGTCGAGCTCGTGAATGCGGCCGTGGGCGGGTGGCCGATGCCGCCCCCCTGGTGCGTGCGCGACTTGAAGTGCCCGAGCTTGTTGCCGCGCGCATCCTCCATCGCGCCCGTCACGGTGATGATCGCGTCGCCGCCGTCGAACATCTCCCCCATCGTCCATTGGAGCATGCGCTGGCCGGGACTGGAGGCGGAAACACTGGAGGGCTGCGCGGCAAACGTGCCCTTCGCGGAACCCGAGAGGACGTAGCTCGCCGCGGCGAGGTCCGCGCCCGAGACTTCCTCGCTGAAGGTCGCGACGATCCGGGAGTCGGTCACCACCTCGACGGAGGCGAGCGTGGGGACGCTGTTGCGGAGGATCGTCACGTTGTTCGCCAACTGGCACGCGCCGATCACGTCCGGCGATCCGTTGCCGTCCACGTCGCCGACCGCGACGGACTGGGCAAACGAGTCGGCCTCGTATCCCGCGATCTCCCCGAACGCGAAGCCGCCAAAGTTGTTGAACAGGGCGATGCGGCCCGCGCTCGCACAGGCAACCAGCACATCGTTGTCCCCGTCCCCATCGGCATCGGCGATGCGGGCTTGCACGGGTCCCGTGCGCGCGGGAAGCACCGACACCATCGTGAAGACGCCCGCCCCGTTGTTTGAGTAGAGCCCGAGCGTGTTGGCGTTCTCGTTGGGCACGGCGAGGTCGAGGTCGCCGTCGCCATCGAGGTCGCCGAGGGCGAGGCGCTGGGGCCCGTCACCGACGGCGAAGCTCGACACGGAGAAGGTGCCCGCGCCGTTGTTCAGCAGGACCGCCACGGAGTCCGCGCCGTTGCACGAAACGACAAGATCCGCGTCCCCGTCGCCGTCGAGGTCGCCGTGCGCGAGCCCGCTCGGGCCGGCGGACACGGCCGTGCTGCCCCCGAGCGAGAAGGCGCCCGCCCCGTTGTTCGGCAGCAGCCGGACCACGTCGGCGGAAAACTGCGCCGATGCAATGTCCGGATCTCCGTCGCCGTCGAAGTCGGCGAGCGCCATCGCCACCGTCTGGCCCGGCACCGCGAGGGAGGGCTGCACGGCGAAGGTCCCCGAACCGTTGTTGAGTGCAAAGGCGATGGGACCGCTCAGGCCGGAGGTCGCGACGTCGGGCGAGCCGTCGCCGTTGAAGTCCCCCACGAGCAGCGCGCGCGAGTTCACCGTCCCCATGCCGTTCACCTCCGACGCCCCGAAGTTTCCCGATCCGTCGTTCCTGTTCACGCCGATCTGGGAGGCGGTGGTTGCGACGTGCACAATGTCCAGGTCGCCGTCCGCATCGACATCGGCGAGCTCGGCCGCGCGCGGGGAGTGCCCCGACACGCGCGCGCAGCGCCGAAGCTGGTCCCCCGCTCCAGCGAACCGCGAGAGGGCCGCATCCGTTCCAAACGCGACGTCAGGAAGGCCGTCGCCACCCCAATCGCCGCACGAGACGGTGTAGGCGGGCCCGGTTGCCCGGTAAAGCACCACCGGCGCGAAGACACCGCCCCCGTTGTTCACGAAGAAACCGCACAGTCCACCCGATTGCCCCGCGACAAGGATGTCGAGGTCGCCGTCCCCGTTCATGTCCATGGCGCTGACTGCGGAGGGCGATCCGACACCAGTCAGGCCCGTCCCCGCAGAGAACACTCCCGAACCGTTGTTCAAGTGGATGCCGATCGTCCCCGTGTCCGTGTTCGGTACGAGGATGTCGTTGTCGGAGTCCCCGTCCACGTCGGCGATGCAGGGGTTTTGCGGATTGGCACCCGTCGCGTGGTATGAGGGCGCGCCGAGCGATCCCGAGCCGTTGTTCATGGAGACGAGCATCCCGGCCGGCACCATCTGCGATGCAGCCACATCGATGTCCCCGTCGCCATCGAGGTCGCCGGCAGCCAAGTGGAGGACGAATCCCGTGGTCGCGACCGTCGCGAGGGAGGTGAAGCTCCCCGAGCCATTGTTGGAGAACACCTGGAGAAGGTTGCCCGACCCCGCGACCAGCTCGAGGTCCGATCCTCCGTCCATGTTGGCGAGCGCCACGTCGAGCGGGGATCCGCCGGCGGTGGCCACGACCGCCCCCAGCGACATGTTTCCCGCGCCGTCATTCAGCAGCAGGCGCACGCCCGAGCCTGTGGACAGGGCCACGGCGAGGTCCACGTCCCCATCGCCATCGACGTCCCCTGCGGCGATTCCCCTCGGAGATTGCGCCACCGAAGTTGGAAGCGGCGGCAGGAAATCCCCGGCCGGATTGGAAAGAAACAACGTCACGCTGCCCGGGTTCATGTGGACCAGAGCAAGGTCGAGTGTCCCGTTGCCGTCGAAGTCCGCCGTCACGGATTGGTCGGGCTGCGAGGGTAGGGGGTGGTCGACGCGAACATCGTCGAACAGGGTCTGTCCGTGGGATGCCCCCGCGGCGAGTACGGCCATCGCGACGGCGAGTGCGGCGCGGACGGTGGGAAACTGGGGACGAACGGCGTATTGCATGAGAACGACCTTCGGGACTGGATTCAGCGCGCCACGCAGCCGAACGTACGATGCTCGACGTACATTTGGTCCAAGAAGCGGGGCCTCTTCCAAGGTAGAGGCCCCGCCCGGACACGCCGCGGCTCGGCGACTGTCGTGGAAAGCTATACGTACGAAGACTGACGTATGTCAACGCCGTGGTGATGTTTTTTTCCGACACCTGCACAACAGCAATGACTTCAGTGGTGTGGAGTTCTGTCCCAAGTCCCTGCGGAGGCGCCGTCTTGGCGCCCCCGCAGGGCGACTTGAGGGACCAGCCTACTTCATCGAGCCGCGGACGACGATGTCTCCGGGGTCGGCGAGGGACATCGACTCCTCCCACCGCACCATGCCGCCGTCGTTGCGCCGGTCGGGGCCGTAGCTCCAGAGCGACCAGTATCCGCGGTCCACGTCCACTTCATAGGCCGGCGGGCCGCCGTTTGGATTGAACGGGTCGGAGATGGGATAGGGGAGGAACCCGGAGTCGGTGAGTTCGCGGAGGTCCTGTGGGGGGCGGTTGCGCGCGCGGGCAAAGCTCGCGACAGCCTTGTTGAGGGAATCGAGCTGGTGTCCGAGGGCGCGGATGCCCGCCCGCACCTCGATGGAGCGTCGCACGGGAAGCCCCATGCCGTCGAGGAGGGCCTCAACATCGCCGTCCGAGGAGGGGATGGAGGCGGAGAGCTGCCATCCGCCGCCGCTGCGGGCTGGGTGAACCCAGATCATCATGGGCTCTGTTTCTGCGGATGGCTGGTCGAGCCTGCGTCCACCCCACTCGGCGAGCTTGGGGGGGGAGATGCAAAGGAGGAGGGGCGGTGTGGGCCCCTCGAGTTCGAGTGCGGCGATTTCGTCGCGCGACATCAGGGGCGTTTCGGTCGCCCTGAGTGCGGCGAGCGAGGTGCCGAAGAGGAGCACATCCCCCTCGATGCGCCAGCGCGCGCTGGATCGCGGGGCGTCGCCCTGGGCAGGCGGCTCCACGCCACGGGGCACCTCCAGGGCGGACAGCCTGCGGCGGAGCAACTCGGCCGCCCTTGCCCGGTCGCCAAGGCCTATCAACACCACGCCCTCCATCCCTTCGCTGGGCTTCATCGCGGCAAAGGCGACGCGGCCGTCGCACACCTGCGAGAACTCCTCCCAAAGGCTAAAGCCGATCTCGCCCTCGAGCTCGGCGCGCTGCGTCGTCATGAGTTGCGCGTCCCCGCTGTAGGCCTCGGTCAGCAGGATGCGCTCCCACGTCTGGAGCAGGCGTTCCGCCCCGACGGATGTCAGGGCGGCGAAGACCCCGGAACTCTCCGGGACGTGCGCGAGGAGCCCGAGTTCGCCGTGGTCGGCGAGCATCTCCCCCGCGGCTTCCGTGCGGGTGGGGATCTTGGCGGCGAGGCGCATGGCGCCGTTCGCCTGCATGCCTCGCCCGGAGAGGAGGGCGTCGGAGTCGATGCCGAGGAACCCGAGCCACTCGCGCCCCCCGCCCCGCGCCTGGAACATCCTCCCGAGCATCACGACGAAGGAAAGGTCCACGCTGGCCTCGTCGTTTGCGAGGTAGGCGGGGATCGGCGTCGACCGCAGGTTCAGGGAGTCCTGCGAGGAGGCGATGGGTTCGCGCGGGGGCAGGCCGTTGGACTCCGCGCCGACGAGCATGACGAGCGACCCGCGCTGGACGAGGAATCCGGCCGTCCGCGGGCGCACGGAGCGGGCCGTCTCCCGCCAGTTGAGCTCGATGGTGCCGGGCTGGTCCTGCTCGCCCATGGCGGGCCGGACGATGGTGCCGAGGGCGTCCACGAGGAACTGGGACGCCGCGGCCGGGTCGGAACTCTGCATGAGAACGAGCGGCAACTGCGTCTTGCCGGTGAAGGCAACGAGCACGGGACCCTGGATCCCCAGGCGTTCCGATGTGCCCTCCGACAGGCGCAGGGAGAATGCCCCCCACGCGTCCGGCGGGATCATGGAGGCGAGGGCGGCGGGCGGGAGGAACTCCTGCTGCCTTGCGTCAATCTCTACTGGGTTTTTTTTTTCCACCCCTGCCGTGCGGTTGGCGGCGCCCTGGGCCGCGCGGCCGGAGAACTGGCCCGTCCACGATCCGATGGCGGAACGTTCCGCGGTGGTCATCTCGGTCGGTGCCTTCGTCGTGCCGTCGAGCATTATCATCTCGCCGGCGAGGAGTGTCACGCCGGCTCCGATGGGTCCGCCGCTGACGCTGACGGAGCCGTCCTGGACCCGGACCCCGCCTGCGTGCACCTCGAAGGTGGCGCCCAGGGTCGAGATCCGCACCCCTGCGGGCAGGTCCACGTGGTACACCTTCTCCGACGGGCGGAGGATGTAGTAGCACGAGCCGCCGTCCTGGCGGACGTCGCGGTCGGTGTCGAACTTCAGGGTGCCGCGCCCCGTCGCGTAGATGAGCGAGTTCGAGTTGTCCGAGAGCGCAATCGCCGCAACCGAGCCCGCCTCGACATCGTAGTCGCGCCGCGTCCATACGCGCTCCCCCTGCGGGAGCGTCGCCATCTCGGATTCGTGGATGGTCCCGATGACGACCGGGGCGGTGGAGACGACCTCGTTCCTCCCGCGGGTGGAGACGTAGGCGCCCCCGCCGAAGAGGGCGACCATGATGCCCGCGGCGATGGGGGCCGCGTACGGCCCGACGATCCACCGCCGCATGCGGGCGAAGGCGCTCTCCGTCGGAACGATGACGGCGCCCCCGGCGATGCGCGCGGGGTTCTGGAGGCGGACGCCCGCGAGACCGCTCGCCTGCCACGCGCGCTCCCCCACAAGGAACAGCCGCCGGTCCACGGCGCGCAGCTCCTCCAGCCGGGCCGCGGTGTCGGGCTCGGCCTGAAGGACGTCCTCCACGCGCGTGCGTTCCGCCGCCGGCAGGTCGTCCTCGAGGAATCCAATCAGGAGTTCATCGCGTGATTCAGGGCTCATAGTTCATTTCCGCCGAGAGCGACTTCAGTTTTTTCAGTCCATGGTGCACGCGGGACCAGACGGTGCCCACCTCGAGTCCGAGGAGGTCGGCGATCTCGCGGCTCTTCATTCCGCCGAGGTACTTCATTTGGAGGACGACGCGGTGCTTTTCGTCGACGCGTTCGAGGGCGCGGTGGAGCCAAGCGGCATTCTCCGACGCGACGAGCGCCTCGCGCGGGCTCTTCGCCTCGTCGCGGATCTCCTCGATTGGGTCGGGTCCGTCGTCCTCGCCGGAGCCGTCGCCCCACGGGGACCGGACGGCGACGCGGTGCTTGCGCTGGCGCAGCATGCTGATCGCGCGGTTGCGCGCGATCGTGTACAGCCATGACTTGAAGCTTAGCGAGGAGTTGAACCGGTCGCGGTGCCGCCACGCCTGGAGGAAGGCATCCTGCGCAGCGTCCTTGGCCTCCTCGGCGTTGTTCAGCATGCCCCAAAGGAACCGCAGGAGGGGCTGCTCATGGCGGCGCATCAGCTCATCGAAGGAGCCCATGTCCCCCTCGACCGCCCGCCGCATGAGTTCGTTGTCGCCCGGTTCCATGCCCAAGTCCTCAAGCCTCAGGGAATCATGCCCCGATGGGGGTATGATACGCAAGAGGGGGCGGAAGCTTCAAAACGGGGGCGGGGGGGTCGGGGAGCAAGTGCCCGCAACCGAGGGAGTTCCGGCCTGGAGGAGGCCGGGAAGCTGGGCGGCTTGCGCATGAGGCGCCGCACCATGCCTGCACGCTCAGACTCAGGAAGCGCCCCTACTGCTTCGCCAGCAACTCCACGATGTCGTTGATCGAGGCGCGGACGGCGGCGCTGCTGCACGTGTGGTGGTTGGCCATGATGCTGAAGGCAATGGTGCGCCCAGAGGATGCGCGGACGTAGCCGCTCAGCGAGCCGACGCTGTCGAGCGTGCCCGTCTTCGCTACGACCTTGCCAGCCAGGCCACCCTCCGAAAGGCGGTAGCGCATCGTGCCGGTCCTGCCGGAAACGGGGAGCGCATCGACGAACCAGTCGCATGTGGAGCGCTCCCGCAGCAGCGCGACGAGCGCGCGGGGCGTGACGAGGTTCTTGCGGGAAAGGCCGCTGCCGTCGGCGGGTTCCGCGTCGCCGGGGGCGACGCCGAGGGCCTTCCAGTAGGCGCGCTCGACGTCGTGCGCGGCGGTGTAGCTCCCCCGCCCCGCCTGGCGCGCCGAGGACAGCAGGTAGAGCGACTCCGCGAGGTAGTTGTCCGACTCCTCCATGCAGAGGGTGAGCATCTCTGAGATGGGGGAGCCCTCCGCTGCCGCGAGGACCTTCGGGCCGCGCTCCCTGCGGGAGGAGGTGATGACGACCGTGCCCGGGAACTCGATCCCCTCGTCGCGCAGGGCGTGCTCGAACATGCGTGCGGCGATTTCGGCGGGGGCACCCATCGGAACGGAGCGGCTCGCGGGCTGCGCATCGGCAGGGATGGTGCCGTCCAGGATCATGGTGTCGCCGCCGGGGGACATCGAGAGGCGGAGGGTCGGGGCGCTGCCCGCGCGGTTCGTCGCCGCGTTGTTCGACACGCGGAAGGGCTCGACCCCACCCATGAACGAAACTTGGGGCGGTTCCCCCTGGCCCCCCGGCTTGATCTGAACTCCGGCCAGGTTCATGTCCACCGCGAGCGCCGATGGGCGCGAGGCGTAGCTGTTCGCGAACTCGTCCCACGGCCAGCCCGGGGGCAGGGGGGAGTGCTCCGAATACACGGAAGTGTCGATGACCAGGTCGCCGTCGATGCGGCTGACGCCCGCCTCGCGGGCGGACTTGGCGAGCCGCTTGAGGATCGCGCGCCCCGGGCGGCCCCCGGAGAGCGAAGGCGTCCAGCTCGGGTCGCCCGCGGCGTGGAGGACGACCCCGCGCGCCGTGCCCCCCGTGATGGATTCGGCGGTCAGCGTCGTCTGTAGTTTTTCGTCCGCGCGGAACGCGCGCGTCGCGAGCGCGGCCGTCACGAGCTTCCGGTTGCTCGCCGGGATGAAGAGCTTGTTCGCGTTGTAGGAGGCGAGTTCCTTCCCCGACTTCAGGTCCACCACATAGACGCCCCAGAGGGCCTGACCAGCGGCGCCCTTCGATGCGATCCGCGCCACCTCGTTGTCCAGCGGGGCAGAGGCCGCAGGGGCCGCGATCAGGAGCAGGAGAAGGAGTGGGAGCAGCCGTTGCACGGACGGGGACCTCGGCGCAGGGAGACTTGGCCTCCGTGCGACACGCGCGCCGCGAACAGCTTCAAGGGGAAATCGGGCGCCCAAAGCGGTGCGCATCTCGCCACCCAAGTCAGCCGCCTCGCGGCAACCTCGGGCTGGAAGACTCGGCGCCGTTGGGGCAGATTCGGGGGCGGCCCGCCGACTACCGAGAGCCGCGTCCCGGCCAAGCGGGCCACGGCCGGGACGGGCTACCTCATGGGGATTGTCTCAGCGCGGCCCTCACGGGCGGGACGCCCGTGCCACCCTTGGAGCCTGGACCTCCGGGGTGCCTGCGGGGCTGGAGGGCTCGCCAGAACCGTCTGCATGAGCCCCGGTTCGGGCGGCGCTGCTACTCGGCTGCCTTCGGGGTCTCGGGGCCGAAGTCGGCCTTGAGGACGAGCATCGCCTGCGCACCGGAACTCGAGATTGGAAAGGGGCCGAGCGACTGCAACTCGGCGCCGCGGAGAATGACCTCGTTGAGGGCGAGGACGGGCTCGCCATCGAGTGTGCCCTCGTCGGGGGAGCCCTCTTCCTCGGCGGCCTGGTCGGCCATGCGCATTTCCTCATCGCTGAGGTCGCGTTCGCTCACCTTGCCCGTGGAACGGGAGGGTGCATTGGGGTCGGGTCGGACGAGGACGAGGGAGGAGAAGAGGACCTTGCGTGCGTCGGGGTCGACGATGGCGACGCGGGCCTGGAGGAAAAGCAGTCCGGCCTCCCCTGCGTCGAGGGGGGTGGTCAGCACGGCCTCGTTGCCGGCGATGAAGCGGGTCGCGGCGAGGCTGACGGCGCCGGGCCATTCGTTCTGCGCGGCGGTCTGGCGCTCAAGCTCCGTCGCGCCGGGGCCGAACTCCGCGGCGCGCCCGATGAGCGCGATGCTGATCGTTGCCTGCGGGGGTGGCACGTCGAGCTGGTGGATGAGGTCCATCGAGTCCTTGAGCCAGATGGCCTCCGGGCTCGCGGCGCGGAAGATGAGCGTGTTCGTCTTCGGGTCCGCCGTGATCGCGTAGCGGCTCAGCTCGTCGTGCGTGTAGGCCGCGTTGAGGTGCGCCTGGAGGATGTCCTTGAGGCCGGTGGCGTCGCGGTGGGTGATCTTCACGACCTTCGTGACACCCGTGGCCGCGGAGCCGGTCGTGACGGTCTGCTCGGCGGTGCCGAATGCGGGCGCGAGGACGAGGAGCATCCCAAGGATGAGCGACTTGATTAGGTTTGCGGGATTCATGGTCGGGGACCTCATGGGTTCTGGGGGAAGCGTTGCCATGCGCCCCCGCGGGGGCAACAGGTCGGGTGGCCCCGCGTGACGCCGTCCGAGACGATCTCCCTCCTGGGGGGAGGATTCCTGCTCGGCCTGAGCATCGCCGTACCCCTCGGCCCGATCAACCTCGAGATGATCCGCCGGGGCGTGGGAACACACCCGGTGGCGGGGCTCGCCGTTGGACTCGGGGCCACCTCGCTGGATACGATATGCATACTGGCCAGCGGGTTTGGTCTGGGGTGGCTGGTGGAGAACAAGGGGTTCGCCGTGCTGTGCTACGGGGTGGGCGCCCTGCTCCTCGCCTGGATGGGCCTGGACTCGATCCGGGACGGCCGGGCGAGGTGGCACGCCGCCGCGCAACCGGTGTCCGGCGCGGGGGAGGCCGCCGCCACCCCGGAGGCGCATCGATTCTGGCGGGGCTTCGCGTACGGACTCGGCATACACGCCGCCAACCCGGTCACCTATGTGTTTTGGACGACCGTCCCACTCATGTTCTTCAGGGAACAGGCCCCCAGCCGCGCGATGGTGCTCATGACGACCGGGGCGGTGCTCGCGGGCTGCATGGCGTGGAACCTGACGCTGGTGGGGCTGATCGCGGTCGCGAGGCGATTCCTGAAGCCGCGATTCCTCGCGGGAACGTGCCTGGTCGGGGGTGCGGCGCTGCTCGTGTTTGCAGTCGTCTTTGGAATCAAGGCGGTGGGGGGCATCCTGGGAAGGTAACCTTCCGGTGGGGTGTCGGTGGATCAGGTTCTCCGGACCTTCCATCCTTCCGCGGCGTTCTTCGCTTCTTGACATTGTCCCAACCTGAACGGGATGCCGGGGCCAAGACTGGGCGCGGAGTCCCCTTGCATGGCCGGCAGTTCGGGCGAATTCATCCACCTTGGCGCGCGGAGCGAGTTTTCCTCCGGGGAGTCGTTCGCGACGGTGGAGGACCTTTGCCGTGCGGTTGCGAGGCACGGGCAGCCGGCGCTGGCGCTGACGGACGTGTGCACGCTTGCCGGCGCGCCGCGGTTCCACCGGGCCGCGCTCACCGCGGGAATCCGCCCGATCCTGGGGCTCGAGCTCGACCTGACCCTGCCCGGCGCGCCCGCCCCAACGGCCGAGACGACGCGCATCCGCGTGCTGGCGGAAACCCAGGCGGGGTGGCGCTCGCTGGTGCGGCTCTGCAACATCGCGCGCATGGGGCCGCGGCAGGCTGCCCCGCATGCGCGCGTTCCCCCGCAGCTCTCCCTTTCCGCGCTCTGCGGCGAGGCTCGGGGACTCGTCGTGCTGGCAGGCGGGGAGCGCGGGGAGCTGACCGCGGCGCTTATGGCGCGCGACGTGCCGCGCATCGAGGCGCACCTGCGGCCGCTCCTGGAGGCGTTCGGACCCGACGCCGTGCGCATCGAACTCCCCGATCCAGTCGGCGATGGGGCGGCGGCGGTGGCGCTGCTGGCGCGCGCCTCCTCGCACTACGGCATCCCGGCCGTCGCCGTACCGCGCATCTGCGCGGCGGAACTCGCCGACGAGATGGCATGGCGCTTCTTCCAGCGCGACCCGATGCTGCGCGGGGGAAGGCCCCGCGATCCGCGCATCGCGGCGCAGCTTCCCGAGCGGATCGGGGACCTCATCGTCCCGCCGGACGAGCGGTGCATCCCGGCGGACACGGCATGCGTGCGCAGGCGCTTCGCCGAGCATCCCGAGGCCGTCGCGGAGGCCTGCGAGCTGGCGGGGCGCTGCTCCGTCGTCATCCCCGAACCCGACCGGCGTTTTCCCGTCCACAACTTCACGCGCGGGGTCGACGCGGAGAGCTTCATCTGGAACACGGCGTTCGAGCGCGCGCGGGAGCGCTACGGGGAGCTGCCCGCGGCGATCAAGGACCGTCTGAACCACGAGTTCCGCCACCTGGTGGACGCGGGGCTCGCGAACGCCCTCGTCTCGCAGGCGCGCCTGCACGAGGAGTTCGACGCGCGCGGCATCGTCTGCGGCCCGGGCGCGGGCATGTTCACGGGGTCGCTGGTCGCGTCGCTGCTTGGGATCACGAGGCTGGACCCGGTCGCGTTCGGGCTGAGGTTCACGCTCCCCGAGAACGTGGCGTCGCGGATGCCGCTGCTGGAGTTCTCGGTCGCCGCCAACCAGGAACTCGCGGCGCTCGAGGCCTTCTCTGACCTCTTTGGCGGGCAGGTTTGCAGTCCCGGGCGGTGGCAGCGCTGGCGGTTTGGCGGCGCGCTGGAAGTTGTCGGCGCGACCGTGGGCCTCTCCGGGGAGCAGCGCAGCGCCCTTGCCGGGGAAAAGGCGCGGGCCGACGTGCGCGATCGGGAGACGCGCGCCGCGCCCGCCCACCCGCCCGATCCCGACACGCGCATCACGTCCGCCGAGGGGGCGATGTGGCTCGCGCGAAGGCTCGAGGGGCGGCCGCGGTCGCTGGTTCCCGTGCCCGGGCGTCACTTCCTGACCGTGGACCCAATCCTGGCGTCCCTCCCCGTGCGGGAGGAGTCCACCCGCGAGGGGATCCCGATCAGGATATGCGAGTGGTCGGAGGAGGAATTGCTCGGGCTGAAGTATGCAGGCGCGGCGGCGCGAAACGTTGCGCTGCTCGACCTGATCGGGGACGCGACGGCGGCGGTGCGCCTGTCCGAGGGGCCGGGCTTCAACCCGTCCGAGTACCCGCCGGACGACGAGCGCGCGTTCGCGTTCATCCGCGATGGCGCGACGGCCGGCATCGCGCCGTTCGAGCCCCCCGCGGTGCGCCGGCTTCTCCGCATGGCCGCACCGGTCGACGTCGTTTCCCTGGTGCGCGCCTGCGAGTCCGATCCATCGGACGCGGCGCCAAAGGACCTCCCGACAATCCTCCTCGCGTTCACGGCGGCGGCGCTGAAGGCGCACCGCCCGGTGGCGTTCCACGCCGCGGCGCTCACGCAGGCCGGCGTGGACACGCGCAGGCTCCATGCGCTCCTGCACGAGGTCCACGTGCGGCGCATCCCCGTCCAGCCGCTGGACATCAACTGCTCGGCGCTGGAATGGAGCGCGGAGGGGCGCGCGATACGCCCGGGCCTGTGCATCGTGCGGGACCTCCCCGCCTCCGCCGTGCGCGAGATCATCACGCGGCGGCGCGAGCTCGCGTTCGACGACCTGGCGGACCTGCTGAGCCGGACCGACCCGCAGGCCCTGCGGGACAGCCATGTGGATGTGCTGCTGCGCGCCGGTGCGCTGGACAGCTTCGGCCTGGAGCGCGGCCAGCTCGCGGCGCTGCTCGAGCGGCTTCTGCCGCTCCTGCGCCCAAAGCGCGCGGAGCGCGTGTCCGGAGCGGACCCCCTGGAGTTCTTCGGGCACAGCGGCGCGTGGTGGCTGCGCGAGCAGGAGGGCTTCGAGGAGCTGGAGCCGGGCGGCACGGCGGCGGGCACCGTGCCGCGGGACAGCGACTGCACGAGCGGCATACTCCTCGGCGCGCCCACCCGCGACGCGGGGGAGGCGCGGCTGCGCGAGCGGGCGCGCATCTGCCGGTCCCTGTCGCACCGGGACGATGGTGCCCTGGTTTCGCTCGAGGGCTTTGTGGACGCCGTCGGCCCCGACAGCGACGACCCGGACGCGATCCTCGCGGAGTTCGCGGGTGTCACGCTTCACCTGCGCGGGGCCATGGCGCGGCGTGCGTCATCGTCCGGACTGTCCGGCAAGGCGTGCGTCGCCACCGGCGTCGCCACCGGCAGGCGCAATGCCTGGCAAATCGACGTGCAGGACTTCTCGACGCTGGAGGAGGTTGCGGCGAGGTCTGCCCGGGTCCGCGCGATCCACCTGGACGCGGCGAACTGCGCGGAGGAGATCCAGCATGCGCTGCACGGGGTGCTGCGCGCCTACCCGGGCAGCACGATGGTGCGCCTCGCAAGCCGTCCCGTGCGGATGCCGCGGCCGCTGGCGCGGCTGGAGGGCAGGCGCGTCACGTGGTGCCCGATGCTCGAGATCGAGCTGAACGCTCTCGTCGGTTCGGAGAGGTGGCGGCTCGACGAGCCGGAGCCGCAGGGCGCAGGGAGCCTGCGCGAGTTGCCGGGGCATCCGGCCTCGATCGTCCGACGCGTGTTCGACAGCCTGGTGGGCGGACGCAGATAGAAA
>CAZUCD010000033.1:0-8328 GCA_964618855.1 uncultured Candidatus Sumerlaeota bacterium | reverse complement strand
TGCGCGCTGTCCATGATGCGCTGCGGTTCGGTCATGTAGCCTGCCGGCCCCGGGAGGGCGCCGTGTGACGCGAGGAGCGCTGCATTGTCCGGTGCACGGCGCGGCTCCGCGCACCACGCGCGCAGGCCCCGGGTCGTGCCGGGGAAGCCGTACTCGGCGCGCACGTGGGCACGGGCGCGGGCACCCTCCCCCGCGAGCCCGCCGCGCCCGCGCGATGCCGCCAGCAGCGCCTCCGTGAAAGCGCCAGCATCCCCGACCGCAAAGGTCCGCATGAGCCCGCGGCCCGCGAGGTCCGAGGTCAGCTCCGACAGCGCGGTTGAGAGCACGGGCACGCCGTGGTCCATGAACTGGATCACGCGGTTGCGGCTGCCGAGGACGCCTTCGTACGTGAATCGGTCGACGTTCAGGCCAATGTGCGCGAGTGCGTAGTGCGCGGGCATCTCCGCGAAGGGGACCCATCCGCGCATGATGAACCGCCCGCAGTGCGGCGATGCCTCCACCCGTGCCAGGAAGTCCGCATACAGCTTCGGGTTGTATCCCGCGGTTCCGCCACCGACGGACAGGAACCGGAGCGACGGGTCGCGCCCCATCGCGGCCTCGACGCCCGCGAAGAGCGTGGCCGGATCCGTCCAAGTGTTGTAGGAGCCGGACCACATGGCGACGAAGGTGGACTCGTCGGCGAGTTCGGGCAGGCCGAGTTGCCGGGCCGCGTCCTGCCGCGTGGGGAGGGCATTGGCGTCGCCCGCGATGCCGCACGGGATGTGGCCGACGAGGTCCGTGCCGTCGTTGTGCGCGCCCAGCCTTCCCGCCAGGCCGAGCTGGCCGATGAGCGCGAGCCGCTGCGGGTTCGAGAGCGCGCTGAACCTGTCCGCGCGCACGAGCGTCGCGGTGAGGAGCTTCCACGCGTGGAACAGTTCGTCGCGGATGGACTCGTGCCCGTAGATGCCCCCCTTGCTCTGGATTTCCGAGATCGCGTCGCCGAACAGGTCGGCCCAGACGGGGGCGACGTCAGCGAACTGCGCCGCCGTGTGGGTTGGCAGCAGGCTTCCTGCGCCGATGATGGCGTCCGGGGCGAACTCGCGGAGCATGCCGCGCAGCGCCGTGGCATCCGTGAACGCCGCGTGCGACATCAGCCGGACCTGGACGCGGGGCATCGGGGATTCCGTGATGACCCCGGGGGCGCCTTCGGGGTAGCACCCCTCCGTGCGCAGGGCGAAGATGGCGAGTTCATGCCCGTCCGCTGCCAGCGGGTGCGCAAACTGCCACGTGCGGAGCGCCGGCCCCGCCACGGGGTGGGGCTCGAAGGGCAGCGGCGAGGTTCCGAAGAGGGCGATGCGGCGCATGGTTTCCGGGTTCGCGGATCGATGAGCGGCGATGAAACAGCAGGGGGCTCCGCGCCACAAGCGCGGACCGACGGGGGGCCCGCGCCGTCGGGCACGGCCGCGTCCCTCCTGCGCCCGCGCGCATTCGTCCTTCTCCTGGTCCTCGTCGCCGGGGTCATGCGGCTGCACGGACTCGGGGACAAGTCGCTCTGGGTCGATGAGCTCTATGCTCTGGACCAGGCGAAGATCCTGACGGAAATCGCGGACGTGTGCGCCGCGGGGAACACGCCCCCCGGGCGGCACTACATGATCCACTTCCTGATGGGCCCCTCGCAGACGGAGGCGCGCGTGAGGCTGCCGTCCGCGCTCTTTGGCATCGCATCGATCCCGATGATGTTCCTGCTCGTGCGCAGGATCGGTGGGGACGCGGCGGGCCTTGTGGCCGCCACGCTGCTGGCATTCTCGCCGTGGCACCTGATGCACTCGCAGGACGGGCGCATGTACACGGTGTTCCTGTTCTTCGTGCTGCTGACGCTGTGGGCGTACTGGAACGCGGCGGACACCGGGCGGAGGTTCTGGTGGGCGATGTGCGGGTTCGCGATGGCTCTGGGCGCGTGGATCAGCTACTTCGCGCTGTGGACGTCGTTCATCGTGGTGCTGTTCGCGGGGCTGCGGATCGCGGTGGTGGCGGCGGGCGACCGGGCGCGTGCGCGGTCGCACGTGCTTGCGGGGGCGACGGGCCTGGCGATCACACTGGGCAGCGCGGCGATTGGCTACTCCCCCTGGGTGCCCGTGATCGCGCGGCTGGTCTTCAAGTACCACCCGCAGGAGGCCGCCCCACCGCCTCCCGCGCCGGAGTTCGACGGCGCGCCCATCAACCCGTTCCTGACCCGGTGGGATGCGAGCTACTTCACCGACTTCCTGCGCAAGCTCGGCGTGTTCTCGACGGAGTGGTCGCTCCTGTTCTTCGGGTTGTTTCTGGCGGGCCTCTGCTTGGCGGCGGCGCGCCACCGGCGCTTCTTCTTCCTGACGCTGCTGTGGTTCCTCGTGCCGCTGGCCATCCTCGCGAAGAGCGCGTCGGTGCGGCACTTCTTCCCGCCGAGGTACCTCTACTTCTTCATCATCCCGTACATGGCGCTGATTGGCGTGGCGGTCGCGGCGATCGGGGAGTGGATCGCGGGGCGGCTTGGGGCTGGGCGCGTCGACGGCACGGCGGTTCGCACACGCATCGCGGCGGTCGCATTCCTGGCGGCACCGCTCGTCCTGCTCCAGCTCCGCGACGACGTGGCGTACTACCGCGTTGAGAAGCAGCCCTGGCGGGAGGCGACGGCATTCCTCGCGGCGAACACCAGGCCGGGGGACATCGTCCTGACCGGGCAGGGGTGGTCGGAACTCGCGGTGATCTTCTACGGCGGTGACTGGCTGCGGATGATCGAGCTGCGGCCGAAGGTGTACCAGCTCGACAAGTTCGAGTCGGCGCTGCGCAGCCGCCGCGGTGCGTGGCTCATCAACTGGGGGCCGCTCATTCCGGTGGTGCAGGACATCGTGGACCGGAACACGCGGCCCGTGCGCGTCTTCCCCGGCATCAACGGGGACGTGCACATCTACCGCAACGAGTGGACGCGCGACCCGGGGCCGCAGCCCGCACCGCCGCCGCCCGCGCGGGTCGTGGGGGGATAGCGCCCCGCTACTCCCTCCGCCCGAGGAGCCGCCGCGTCATCTGCCCGCGGTCCTGGAAGGAGACGCGGCGCAGCTTCGCGGGCAGGTCCGCGCGGAACTCCACGCCCCAGAACGAACGCATCTCCTCCCCGTTCGTCACATAGCGAAAGTCCCCCAGCGTCGGCCCGTTGCCGTCCTCCGTCTGCCACGCCACGAAGCCGTCCGCGAACCATGAAAAGACGCCGAAGCCCCTTTGCACGGCGGGGTCCGACCGAAGCGGTTCCGCAAGGTCCTCCAGCTTCGCGACGGGAAGGCTCCCCCCGTCGATGATCGTCGTCGTGCGGAAGTAGGGCGTGTGTGCGGCATCGACGTGGATGGTGCCGTCGGCGCGGTAGGAGGTCCTCCAGTTGACGAGCGACATGGGCGAGGGCATGGCGCGCGCGTGCTCGACGGCGTGGCCGCGCTCGGCGGCGCGCTGCATGATGGCATCCATCGCGCGCCCGTGCTGCACCGCGCCGGTCGCCATGTAGAGGGCGGCCCACGCCGATGCGAGCGCGATGGGCAGCCGCCTTTTCATCCTGGCTGCGGCCACGACGCCGATGATCAGCGGAATCGTGAACCACGCGTCGATGATCCCGATCAGGTCCCAGGAAATCCGCACGTCCGAGAACGGCAGGAGGAGCATCGTGCCGTAGCTGGTGCACGCGTCGAGCAGCCCGTGCGTGGCATAGCCCAGGAACGAGATCATGTAGAGGTCGCGCCACCGCGCGCGGTTCTCCGCGCGCACGAGGAACGGCAGCATGGGCAGGATCGCGCCGACGGGGATGAAGGCGAGGGAGTGCGTGATGCCGCGATGGTGGATGATTGTGGAAAGCGGGTCGCCGGGGACCTGCATCAGCACGTCGAGGTCGGCCGCCATGCCCGCCATCCATCCAAGGATGGCAGCCTCCCTGGGCAGCTTCCTTCCGAAGGCGAGCTGTGCCGCGGCCGCGCCCAGTGCTCCCTGCGAGATTGGATCCATGTTCGGGGCCCCCTGTGCCCGCCGGCCCCGAGAGCCAGATGCGGGCCGGGAGTGGCCGCTACTCCTCGCGGAACGGGACGTGCCAGCCCCGCAGGTCGATGTGCAGGTAGGGCGTGCCGGTGGACGGCCCGGGGCCGCCGAACTTCCCGCACACGCCGACGCCCCCCCACATTCCCGTCTCGCGCATTGTTTTCTCCGCGATCGCGGCGAGAACCTCGACATCCGCGAGGTCCGCGCGACCATCCTTGTTGATGTCCGACATGCGCGGCTCCGTCATGTATGTCGCCTCGTTCCTGTCGAGGACGATCGCGATGCAGTCGCCGTACATGTGCCGGGAGTACTGCGACAGCTCGACGCCCTGGCGGGCGAGGCGCGCGCGCTCGTTGGGCGAGGCGAATCCGCGAAGGACGCGCAGCCCGTGCGCGTCGAGCCCCTCCTCCATCGTGATCTGGTTGAACGCGCTCCAGAAGCGCTCTATGCGGCGGTCGAAGGCCACGAGGCGGACGGGCGCATCCTCACCGTGGATCGCCGGCGGGTTGAGCAGGTGGAGGGTCACGTGCGGCGCGAGGATGACCCCGCGCGACGCATCGTCCAGCCGGTAGAAGAGGCGCGGCGGGGCGTACTGCTTGGCGTGGTCGCGCACGATCTCCGGAGCCTCGGCCGCAGTCTCCGACGGATAGACGCCTATCGGCACGCCCTCCAGCAGGCCGTCGCCGGACCGGTCGAACAGCAGCCCCGGCAGCAGCGTGACCGCCGACGCACCGGAGAGCAGCACGGGCGGCGCGCCCGCGCGCAGGTGCAGCTCCGCCACCTCGACGGTGATGTCGCTCGAGGCGCCCTCCGTGGCGAGCATGCGCAGCAGCGTCGTGCCGTCGGCGGCCGGCGTGAACCGGTCGGTCGCCGCGCCGTGCCACGCGACCTTGCGGATGACGGATGCCGCCCCCGAGGCAGACTCGGGCGCCGAGGATAGCGCCTTCTCCGCGATGAGCGGCGTCGAGAACTCGACCCGGAGGCTGACTGGGATACCGCGTTCGACGAGGAATGCGGGCGCATTGAAGGCCTTGCGCTCGCCGTCCACGAGGACACGCGGCTGGACCTCGAAGCGCTGCACGGCGGGCCACTCGGATTCGGGGAGGAGGGCGAGCAACTGGACGGCGGGGCTGGCGGACTCGTCGAGCAGGCGCGCGGCGACGTCCCCAGCGGGGCCGATGGTGGCGGCGTCCCCGCGCTCCGGCTTCGGCGAGCGCGACGGCGGGCAGTCCAGCGGGTCCTCGGGGAGCGGCCCCGCCCCCGCCTGCATGCAGGCGACGGCCAGGAACGCGGCAAGCAGCGTGCGCAGCGTGTGCATCACATCAGTCCGATCCGGCAGCGCAGCAGCGTGTTCACCGCCGTGATGAAGTCCCGCCAGCCGATCTTCTTCCCCTCGGCGTGCGTGCGCGCGAAGAACGTCACCGGCACCTCGTGGATGCGGAACCCGCGCATGAGCACCTTTGCGGTGACCTCGGGGCAGAACTCGAAGCGCTCGCACCTGAGGGGCACGCCTGCGAGGACGTCGCGGTGGAACGCCTTGTAGGCCGTCGCCTCGTCCGAGATCACCTGCCCGTAGAGCAGGGTCACCATCCAGGCGAGGATGCGGTTGGCGACATAGTTGGGCAGGCGCATGCCGGTGGGGTTCTTCCCGAGGAAGCGCGATCCGTAGGCGACCTGGCATCGGCCGTCGATGATGGGTTGGATGATGTCCGGAATCTCGCGGGGGTCGTACTCGAGGTCGGCGTCCTGCACGATGATGATGTCGCCGGTGGCATGCTTGAAGCCGGTGCGGAGGGCGGCGCCCTTGCCGCGGTTGCGCTTGTGGAAGACGACGCGGGTGCCGGGTTTGCCGCGCTCGTTTTGCGCGAGCCACTCCCGCGTGCCGTCCCGCGAGCCGTCGTCCACGAGGATCAACTCCACCTCGAGCGGCATCGGCACGGAGCGCACGCGCTCGAGCACCTTCGGGAGGAGCGCGCGCTCATTGTAGCAGGGGATGACGATCGACAGTCGCCGCATGGGGGGGATGGTTGCGAGGGGCCCCCCGGCGGGGAAGGACAAAGAAGTCGAAGGTCGAAAAGTCGGAGGATTGGAAGGCCGGGGAGGAAGAGCAAGGTTCACCACAGAGGCACAGAGAACACCGAGAGATGCCGAAGGCAGCGCTTTGCGTTCTCTGCGTTCACTGCGGTGAAAGACCATTCTCACACCGCACGGGCCGCGGAGGGCGCGAACCCCTATCCCTTCCTTGCCGCTTCGCGTGCCCTTGCGACGATGCCGTCGTGCTGCGCGCCGCCAAGCAGGCGCAGGATGAGCGCGCGATTCTCCCGGACCCAGGAGGCGAGGCGCCGGATGCCCTCGGCCGGCCCGACGCGGGGCTCCCAGCCGAGGATCTCCGCGGCGCGGGAGATGTCGCTCACGTAGACGCGCTGGTCCCCCGGGCGCCAGTCCGCGAACGCGGGCTCCATGCGCGTGCCGGTCTCGGACTCGATGAAGGACAGCAGCCCCCGCAGGCTCAGCCTGTTGGCGGGACCCCCGCCGATGTTCAGGATCGATCCCGCGCACGACCCGATCCGGTCGAGCGCGGCGAAGTAGGCGCCCACAAGGTCGTCCACCCACAGGACGTCGCGTACCTGCCAGCCGTCGCCGAAGATTGTGACGGGCCGGCCAAGCTCCGCCGCGATCACGAACCACGCCACCCAGCCCTGGTCCTCGACGCCGAACTGGTGCGTCCCGTAGATGCAGGACTGTCGGAACACAACGGTCGGGATCGAGTAGATGCGCGCGTAGTCGCGGACGTACTGGTCGGCGGCGCCCTTGGAGCATCCGTAGGGCGAGTGGAAGTCGAGCGGGGTCGTTTCGGGGATGCCCGCGACGCCCCCGGCATATGCGTAGCCCCCCAGGTCCTCTCGGAGCTCGGTGCCGACGCCCTCCATGTGGCCATAGACCTTGTTCGTGGAGGCGAAGAGGACGGGGATGTCGCGGTCGTGCGCGCGTACGGCCTCGAGGACGTTGAAGGTGCCGGCGGCGTTGATCTCGAAGTCGTTGCGGGGGTCGATGACGCTGGTGGTGACGGCGACCTGGGACGCCTCGTGGAAGAGGGCGGTGCGGCCGCCGCGGGGCATGGAGGCGACCGCGTCGGAAAGCCCCCGTGCATCGCGGATGTCGCCCTCGACGACGCGCAGGCCCGGCACGGCTCCGCGCAGCATGGCCAGGTTGTCCCGGGTCCCCAGCCGCGAGAGGTTGTCGTAGATGGTGACGCGCATGCCGCGGCGCGCGCCCTCGCGCGCAAGGTGCGAGCCGATGAAACCCGCGCCGCCGGTTATGAAAAGGTCTGTGAATCGTTCCAAGGGGCCGTTGTGCTCCGGGGGTGCCGACAAGACGCGCACAAGCTGTCCGGACGGGGCGCCCGAGCGCAACCCATCACAGGGGGTGCGCCCGGAACCCCGGGGACATTCCCCAAAATCCAGACGTCACCTTATGCGCAGACGCGCAACACCACGCCCGTCAGAGCCGAAGCGGAAACTCAGGGGGAAAACTGGGGAAGGCGCCGCCCTTTGAATGGCCCCCGGCGACCGAAGGAAGCCGGGGGTCGTGGGTTGGGGAATCGTCGCACCCCGCAAGGGGTGCCCCTCGAATCCACGGCAGGCGCCGATCATCCCATGTCAGCTCCGCCTCTTCCACGAGTCGCCTGAGTTCCTCCTCGAACGTGGTCGTCCGATGACCCGACTTGGTCTCAGGCAATGACGGATGTTCGCGTTGGGAGTGGGGCACCCCTGACGGGGTGCAATCATGCGCGCCCGACAACCCCCCCGGCTCCCTACGGTCGCCGGGGGTTGTGGGCCGGGGAATCGTCGCACCCCGCAAGGGGTGCCCCTCGAAACTGCGACAGGCGCCGATCATCCCATGTCAGCCCCGCCTCTTCCACGAGTCGCGTGAGTTCCTCGTCGAACTTGGTCGTTCGATGACCCGACTTGGTCTCAGGCAATGACGGATGTTCGCGTTGGGAGTGGGGCACCCCTGACGGGGTGCAATCATGCGCGCCCGACAACCCCCCGGCTCCCTACGGTCGCCGGGGGCCATTCAAGGGGTGGCCGCTCCGCGGCCATACGAACATGGGCGACCGCCGCAGGGCGCCACCGCCTGGCGCCGGCCGCTCCGCGGCCATGCGAACATGGGGCAACCTCCGCAAGGCGCCGCCGCCTGACGCCGGCCGCTGCGCGGCCATGCGAATATGGGTTCCGTCCGGTGAATCTTGCCGTCGAATCACGGACGGCTTTTGGTCGTGATGGCACCCGACGT
>CAZUCD010000032.1:0-30072 GCA_964618855.1 uncultured Candidatus Sumerlaeota bacterium | reverse complement strand
CAACAAGGTGATGCAGGGCTACCTCGACCAGGTGCGCGCGAAGCTAGCCGAGTTGGGGGCAACCGCCCTCCCTACCGGTCCGTGAACAGCTCCGGGTGCATCACACCGATGACTATCTGCGCGAGTATGGCCACCGTCCAGGGTATCATCACCTTCTTGCGCAGGCCGCCTTCCAGCTCCGTCCATCCCCAAAAAAAGACATAGATCTGGCAGCAGAGCAGGCCGAAGAGCGCCTTCATCAGGCCGCCATCGGCGAGCATCTTGATGAAGACGACAATCAGGCACACCAAGTTGACGAGGCTGGTCAGGGCGAGGAGGACTTCCATGCTTCGGGGACTCCGATCCGGTCTCAGTATTCAGACCACTCTCCTATGGCCGATCCCGACAGCGCAAAGAAGTTGATCACGCGCGTCATGACGTCGGCGCGGACTGCCGGGGAGGTGATGCACTCGAACGGGAACCCGAGATAGACCGTCCTGAAACTGCCGGTGTCCTGCTGCACGGCCGCGTTGCCGCCGAACCCTCCGACGTAGGTCATGCAGACGCTCGCCGAGGCACCCAGTGCCGAGACCCGGTCGGGATAGTATGCCCCATAGCGGGCGCCGAGGGCGGGGTCGAACGACAGCGATCCAAGTCCGTCGAAAATGAGGCCCGGGCCGATTGAACCCTGCGCCGTGAAGGTGTCGGCATCATCCCCGACGTAGTCGGCGCCGAGGTATGTGTTGAAGAACGCCCGATCACCGGCGCTCGGGCCCGTGAAACGGTCGAGGTCCCACGCAATCTCGGCACCGGAGGCGAACAGCCTCCCGCCACCGTCGAGGTAGGCCGCGACAAGCGCCTGCTCCGCCGTCGAGAAGGTCTCGTCCGCAGTGGATTCGTTCCCGAGCTCCCAGACCACGGCCCCGTAGGAGGCGAGCGAAACCGCGCCCGACAGGACAGCCTCGTTGCTCGCGCCATCGAAGGTGACGCCCGCGGCGACCATCGCAGGGGCGAACTCCGCGGCGTAGTCGCCCGCGTTCATACGGAGCGGACGCTGCAGGAGGACGACCCCTCCCCCGCCGGCCGTGCTGCCGAGGTTTGTAGAACGCAGTATCTCGTGCGATTGCGAGGCATCCAGCCTGTCGTAACCATTCACGAAGAGGACGTTCGCGGCGCCAACGCGGACGGGCGCGGATTCCGTGGCGGGTGATTCCCCTCCCGCGTTGGTGGCGGCCACCTGAAAGTAGTACGCCTGCCCGGGGGCCAGCCCGGGAATGACGACTGAGGTGGTGCCGGCGCCGGCGACCGTCACGGGATCGCCGAATCCACGGCCATTCGTGGAACGATACACAACGTACCCGGTCGGCGGATCCCCGACGGCGGGCTGCGCGGGCGGTGCGCTCCACGACACGGTGACGCCCCCGCCGCCCGAGTTCACGGCGCGAACGTGCGTGGGAGTGCCCGGGGGAAAGGCGAGGGGGACCGCGCCGCCACCCTGCTGGTTGAGAAAGCGAATGATGGACTTTGCCGAGGACCGCGCGGCGACCCAGCGGAACTTTGGGTCGCGCAGGAGGTCGGCATCCGCCGCCGTGTCGTGGAAGCCAACCTCGATGATCGTGGCGCACATCTCGTTCGAGAGCGAGTTGTTGGATATCTCGCCGTATCCGCCCGTCAGCGTGTCCCCCGAGGTGTCGCTCCAGTCGCCCGGGAACTCGACGCCGGAGTCGAGTGCCTCCGCGTCCGCCTCGACCTCGGCGTTGACCATCGCCGCAAAGATCGACTGGTCGGGGGTTGGAACGGTGTTGATGAGCCCCATCGCCCCCCGTGCGGAGCAGCAGTTCGTGTGGAACGAGAGGTGGATACGGTCGTAGAACGTGCCCTCGACTTCCCGGTTCATCGCGCGCGACATGCGGGGCGGGGCCACGAGCGAATCGTCGTAGTCGTCTCCTCCGGCAAGGTCGTAGGTCGTCGCGTCCCCGCCCTGCCCGATCATGGACTGGATCCAATAGCGCGCGGATTCCTCCTCCCGCGGGTAACCCGACACGCCCGCCGGGGGGCGCGGGATGTCCCCCATGCCGTTCCCAAACCTGATCGCGTCGGCGAAGACGAGGGAGCCTGTCTCTCCGGGCCTCTCCAGATTGCTTACCTCGACATAGCCCGAAGTCCCGGCCTCGAAGTAGTGCGTCCCGAGCCAGACCCAGCCGTTGCCGACCCGGCGGTGGTTCACGCGGAGTTCCGTCGCCCCGCCGCCATGGACCACGCGGTAAAGCTGGTCGGTGCGGTCGCTGCCAGCGCGCACCCAGGTGTAAACGGGGTAGTACCCCGCCGAGGGGATGTCGGGCGTGAAGCGCGCCGTGGCCGTCTCGGTCACCGACTTCGAGGCGAAGCGGTAGGGTGTGTCCCCCGCCGAGCCGAAGAAGATGGTCGAGGTGCTGTTCGTCCAGGCACCGGTGTAGGTGACGCCCGGGTCGTCGTTGTCAAGCACGCGCTCGATGGGTTGTTCCCCGAGCGGCCGCATGGGGATGACGGTCGCGCCTGCGTTGAAGCACGCGATCGCGAACATGTTGAGCTGGTCGAGGTTGCCATAGTCCTCGACAATGCCGTTCGTGAGGCCGCGCTGCGTGTACCAGCCAAAGTCGCCGTCGCTGGGGGTGGCGTCCAGGTCATCGGCCGTCCAGCCGTGCCCGCCGTTGCAGAAGACGAGGATACCCGATAGGGCGCCCTGAGGCTGGCGCCTTGCGGGGACACCGGGCCCCCTCGGAGTCGCCGCCGGTGGGGTCGAGGCCTCGACCTCCCGCAGTCGGGCGAGGTCTGAGTCCGATTCGCGCCAGTCCGGATCGACGGAGGGACGCCAGTGCGATTCCTCTGCAAGGACGTCCGGTGACAGTGCCGCACAGTGATCCTGTGCGCGGGCCACCTGGGCGAGCGCAAGGCCCGCAAGGACGAGAGCAAGGTGCTTCATGGCGGGCCGCCCGTCGTTGGGATTCCATACAGGCAATCCGGCGGCGGGCGGCCTTGCAAGCGCAAATCAGGGGTTGGCGATTCGGTGCACGATCGCCGCGGGGCGCCTGCTCAGTGGCAGACGTCCAAGCCCTTCTTCTCCAGGTACCGCTGGTGGTACTCCTCGGCCCTCCAGAAAGTCGCTGCCGGGGTGATCTCGGTGGCGATGGGCCGCGAGAACCTCCCGGACGATGCGACCTCCGCCTTCACGCGGGCCGCCGCCGCCGCCTGTTCGTCGGAGTACGTGAAGATCGCCGAACGGTACTGCGTGCCGACATCGGGTCCCTGGCGGTTCACCTGAGTCGGGTCGTGGAGGCTGAAGAACTGGCGGACCAATTCGTCGTAGCTGACCTTTGCGGGATCGTACGTGACATGGACGACCTCGGCGTGGCCGGTCGTCTTGGAGCAGACGTCGCGGTAGGTGGGCTTGGACGTGTGGCCGCCGCTGTAGCCAACGGCGGTGTCGATGACGCCGGGGATCTTGCGGAAAGTCGCCTCGACACCCCAGAAGCACCCCGCGCCGAACATGGCGGTCTCGGTCTTCACTGCTGCGAGCGGCTCCTTGCCCCCCTGTGTGCCCGACGGCTCCAAACCAAACAGGGGCAGGTATTGGCCGTAGCCCGCGGACTCCAACTCGGCCACGGGGATGAACCTGAGGGAGCCGGAGTTGATGCAGTAGCGCATGCCGGTGGGGCGCGGCCCATCGTTGAAGAGGTGGCCCAGGTGCGAGTCGGCCTTGCTCGACCTGACCTCGGTGCGCGTCATGCCGTGGGAGGAGTCGGTCTTCTCGACGATGCTCGCCTTGTCGAGCGGGCGCGTGAAACTCGGCCAACCGGTGCCGGAATCGAACTTGTCCTTCGAACTGAAGAGGGGCTCACCGGACACGACGTCGACGTAGAGGCCGTCCGCGTGGTTGTTCCAATAGGCATTGTCGAACGGGCGTTCGGTGCCGTTTTGGCGCACGATGCGATACTGCTCGGGTGTGAGGAGTTTGCGGAGTTCCTCGTCGCTGGTCGGCAGGGCGCACACCGTTTCGCATGCGGCGCCGGACTTTGCGGAATCGGGGGCCATGTCGGGATTCTCCTTGGACGGTGGATTCTCGCCGCTGGCGGCGACGATGGCAGCAACAAGCGCCGCAAGGGCGCCGGTGGCGGCGAATGGCAGGAACTTGATTCTCATGGGTGGATTCTCCACATGACGTATCGGGAGGCAGGATTCATTCCGCTTTTCGACCTCCAAGGCGCACCCATTGGCCGTCCGCCTTTTCCTTCAACTCGGCCTCGTTGCCCTTGTTCCACTTTTTGAGGGTGTTGCCGAGGAACCCATTGTAGAAGAGGAGAAGCCGGCCGTCTACGATCTTGTAGGTCTCCGGGTCCACGTCCACCTTCTCTCCATCGACCATGGCCCACGCGCACCAACCTCCGTAGGCCGGAATGAACCGCTCGGGGTCGAGGTCGAACTTGAGGCGGTTCTGCTCGCTCGCGAAGGCGTAGGTCACGCCGCGGTATCTCGCCGTGATGGAAGCGCTGCCTTCGGACGGCTTCCCCTCGAAGTAGGTCGTCACGTCGAAGCCGCCCACGGCGGGTTTGCCCGGCGCCGCATTGGCGTTGCCGATGTCCGAGTCGGGAAGGGACGTCCCCAGATTGGCACTCCAATTTGGGAGGTCGGAGTAGGACTGTGCTCCCCCGCCCGCTGCTGGTGTCGCGACGATTCCTCCGCGGCCGAGGACAATGACCGCGGGAACCGCCCCATCGACCTTCGCGGCGGAGAACTCCTCCGGAGACGCGAAGTAGGCGAGGCCCTTGGTCGCTGCGAAGGACTCCCCCCAGACTTTGGCATCCCCGCCGGGCCGGAGGAAGACGTGTGCGACGCCTGCGATTTCGGGGGCGCGGCGCAGGACGCGGCGCACGTAGGCCTCGTCCTCCTCCCCGGAATCGGGAACAACGTGGAGTACAGCGATGCGGCCTTGGATTTCCCCCGAGGGATCCTGGGCGCGGGAGATCATCGGAATCAGCGCGGCGCCTATGGCCGCGAGTGCGAGGACACTGGTCTTCAAGGGGTTGGTGCTCCTTTCCCCGTCAATGAGAGGATGCTGGACCACCGGGAGCAGGGGACGGTGTGAAGTTTTCCCCTCCGGGCGATTGTCGTTGCGAACATGGGGGCGACTGTCCGAAGAAGGCCCTGCTGACCTGCGACGTGCGTCAGGTGACTACGTCCTTGTACCGATAACTGTCTCGATGGGGACCTTTTGTTCCGGCGCATGGAACTCCCTCGCGGGGGAACCCAGAGGCCGGCAACGCGGGACCCCACCTAGTGAACCCCAGGGTTCAAGAGACCTCGTCCACCAACGGCGGAGCGGGCGGCAACATGACAGGGCCCGGAGAAATCCGGGCCCTGCTGCTTTTGTGGTGGTGCCGGTTCGCCTAGGGGGCTTCCGCCTCAGCCTGAATGGGCTCCGTGGTGGCGGGACTCTCGCGCTGGAGGGTCCCCGTGGTCGGCCCCCGAACGGCATCGACGACGACGCCCCTGCCGAGTTCATGCACGAGTCGCTCCGCCTTTTGAAGTTCGCCAAGGATGGTGTCGAGGTGGCCGGCAAGTGCCGCGCGATCGATGTTCTCCGCGTCCTGGATGAGCGCCTTGAAGCCCTCCCCCGCGCGTTCGAGGCTCCCGCCGGTATCCTGCAAGAGGGCGCTCGTCTCCGAGTCGATCGAGGACACGATGTCCTTGAGTGCTGCACGGTAGCGGCGGCCCTCCTCGGACTCGGAGAACTCCTTGAACCTGGCGCCGCTCTGGCGCGCGAGGGACTCGGCCTCCGCGAGCGCGCTCACTGCGGCGGCGCGGGCGGACTTCATGGCGGCGTCCCATTCGGCCCGATCCACGACCCCGGAATCCTTCAGTCGCCTGATCTCCTCGGCGGCCGTGCGCGCGGCCTTCTCGGCTGCCTGTGAGGCGTCGCGGATCGCGACCTCCGTGTAGCTGTTGCTCCCCTCCATGGTGGCGCCCTGTTCGATGTGGCGGGTGCCCCCGTTCAGGATCTCGATCCTCGACATGGGGAGGACGACGCCCTTGCGCCGCACGACCGCCCGGGTGTCGGGGGGGGAGAAGACGGAGTTCTCGTACTTGCGCTTGAGCTGGACGCGCGCGACCACGCCGTGGCCATCCTCCGCGAGGTCCACGGATTCCACGTCGCCCACGACGATTCCAGCGACGAGGACATCCGTTCCCTTGCGGATGCCCTCGGTGTCGGGAAAGCGGATGAAGAACTCCTTGGGCGGCGGGCTCAGGAGCATGGGGAGGCCGATGACCAGGAAGCCGGCCACGGCGGCGATGACGAGGATGTGCCGGAACTTGATCCCCCCGGAGGCGTTGTCGGTCGTGTTGTCTGCCATGGGCGCGCGCTTCCTCCTGAAAGACCTACCCCCAAGTCGCCCCGATATTCGCCGGCGACAACCGGAAACAGTCGGGGCATCCGTGCTTGCGGTCCCACCGCAGCGGGCGGTTCCATCGGGGCAGAACACGAGACTCAGGAGCGAACCGTGAGCCAGATCATCTACCTCGATGGACAGTACCTCCCGCGGGAACAGGCGCTGGTCAGCGTCTATGACCATGGCTTGCTGTACGGGGATGGCATCTTCGAGGGGATCCGGTGCTACTCCGGGAACATCTTCCGCCTGCGCCAGCACCTGGAGCGTTTGTGGGACAGCGCCAAGGTGATCGGGCTGACGATCCCCATGAGCATGCAGGACCTCGAGGCCGCGCACTGCGAGACGATGCGTCGCAACGGGATCGAGGACGCCTACATCCGCACCGTGATCACGCGGGGAGTGGGGGACCTGGGCATTGATCCGCGGAAGTGCTCGAAGCCGACGGTCTACATCATCGCGGGGAAGATCGCCCTCTTTCCGCCCGAGGACTACGAACTGGGAGTGCCGATCATCACGGCATCGACCCGCCGCGTGCCGATGGACGCCTTCAACCCGCGCGTAAAGTCGCTCAACTACCTCAACAACGTCCTGGCGAAGATGGAAGCCACGAACGCCGGGGTCCGCGACGCGATGATGCTGAACCACCAAGGCTACATCGTGGAGTGCACGGCGGCGAACGTATTCCTGCTGCGGGACGGGGTGCTCTCGACGCCCCCGACACACGTCGGCGCCCTTCGGGGGATCACGCGGGATGCTGTCATCGAGATTGCGCGCGCCGAGGGGATCGACGTCCGCGAGCAACTCCTGACGCAGTATGACGCCTACGTCGCCGAGGAGATGTTCGTCACGGGCACCGGTGCGGAGATCATGCCCATCACGAAGGTGGACGGGCGCGTGGTCGGCTCCGGCGTGGCGGGTGCGATGACGAAGGCCCTCACGGCGAAGTTCCGTGAGATGGTGCTTGTGGACGGGACGCGGATCTAGCCCGACCCTGCCAAGCCATGAAGCCATGAGAGAGCCGGGCCAGCGCATAGACCGGGGGCCGATCTTCCCCGACGCCGTGGAGCCTCGCTCCGCGCTGCTGCCGACGGTGGCTGCGGGGATGGTCTTCCTGCTGGCGACGTTCCTGCTCCTCCTGAGGCAGGAGGCGGTGCCGGGGCGCGAAACTCCGCCGGCCGCGATTGGGGGCGCGGTGCTGCTGGCGCTCGCTGGGGTGGCGGCAGCGGCCGCAAGCACGCGCCTCGGCCCCGGAGTCCGGCACGGCTACAATTTCCACTACCTGGCCGCTCTGCCCGCGCTTTCGCTCGGGTGGATCCATGCGGGGGAGTTCGCCCCCCGCCACCCCTTCCTCGTTGGGCTGCTGTACCCCGCGTGTGCAGCCTTTGCGATGGCCGTCATTGCCGGCACTTCGGTGCCGAGGCCGCGGACTGCGGCGGTGGTCGGCGCCCTGGCGGCCTTTCTGGTACTGGTTCCGGCGCGCCCCTTCTTCCAGAATGCCGCCAACATGCTCTTCGCCGTGCCCCCCGCCATCGCGGCCTACTTCCTCGTCCTGGAGCTCCACCGCGACGACCAGGAGGGAAGCGGCGCCGAGGCGCCCATGACGCGCACCGGGACAATGTACCTGGTGCTGAACGTGGCGTGCGTGCCCGCGATCGTGGTCCTGGTGCTGATGCTGTTCGAGCGCACGTTCGCCGATGTGGCGGAGTTCTTCGCAGCGGACGAGACCTCGCCCCTGGCCGGGGACACGATGACACCCGACTGGAAGGTGCTCGGGATGAGGTTCGGCCTGATGCTGGCGTGCGCGGCGAGCGCTTCGGCCGTCGTGTCGATGAGGAGCCTGCGGCGTCCGAGTCCGCTCGGGGCCGCGGCCGCGGCGTTCGTCGCCGCGACGGGAGGCATCCTCGGCGGGCAGGCGCCCGGGGGCAGCGGGCTGGCGGTGGCGCTGCTCGCCGGACTGCTCGTGGCGGCCGGCTGCGGGTTCGGCTTCGCGGGGGGGACGCTCCGCGAGCGGCCCTACCGCATCGCGCTCGCAGGGGCGACTGCGGCCCTCCTTGGCATCAACATCGTCGAACCGCGCCCGTTCCCGTGGCCGGTCGGAAACGGATACACCGCGCTGGTGGTCGCGCTGGAGGGACTCCTCCTCGCGGGGTTGTTCGCGGCCGTCTACTGGTTCCTGCTCGTTCGGATCCGGGATGGGTTCGAGCCGCCGATCCCGAGGCGGCGGCTCTCTCCGCAAGGCCCGCCGCCCCCCCTTCCGCCGGGCGCGAAGCCGCTGCCGAAGTACTAGCGAGCCGTCCCGCCTGCGTCAGGCGGTCTGTCGCCCTCGAGGGTCCAGGATCCGAGACCCGACGGTCACTTTCCGAAGACTGCCCGACTGGCGTCCTATCGCCCGGGTTCGTCCGGAGGCATGTCGCCGGTCGGCCCAGTTGCCGGTTCGGCGATCCTTTGCAGGATGCGTTCGGCCATGGCCGGGCTGATCCCCCGAACCTGCGCGAGTTCGTCTGCCCCTGCGGCGCGCACCCCGGCGAGGCTGCCAAACGTGCGAAGGAGCGCGCGCTGCCGCTGCGGGCCGAGTCCAGCAATTCCCTCCAGTCCCGTCAGCAGCGCGGCGGCCGCCCTCCGCTTTCGGTGGTAGGCGACGCCGAACCGGTGCGCCTCGTCGCGCACGCGGACGAGCAGGAACAGCGCGGGGTTCGAGCGGTTGAGGACGACCGGGTTCTTTCGCCCCGGCAGGAAAACGCGCTCCTCGGAGTGCTGGACGACCTGCGTGCCTCGCGACGAGGGTAGGACGCGGGACTTTGCGATGCCGGCGATGGGCACCTTCCCCGCCAATCCCAGCTCGGCAAGCGCATCGCACGCAGCGTTGAGCTGACCCTTCCCCCCGTCGATGAGGATTAGCGAGGGCATCGCGCCCCCCTCAGCCTGGATGCGGCGGTACCGCCTCAGGACGATCTCGCGCATGGCGGCGAAGTCGTCCTGGCCATCCACCGTGCGCACCTTGAAGCGGCGGTACTCCGACCGCGCGGGCTCCCCATCGACGAGGCATGTCATCGAGCCGACGGGGAAGGAAGCCTGGAAGTTCGAGACGTCGAAGCACTCGATGCGGCGGGGCGGCTCGGGGAGGCCAAGGGCGCCCGCGAGGTCCTCCAGGATGCCCTCCCGCGTGCGCTCTCCGAGCAGGTGGCGTTCGAGCGCCTCGCGCCCGTTGTTGCGCGCAAGCTCCGCCAGGCGTCGCGGCGCGCCCCGGGCCGGCACGGTGACGCGCACGGGGCCGCCGCGGAGCTCCGAGAGCGCGCGCGACAGCACCCCCGGGTCGTCCACCGGCGACGCGAGCAGGACGTCGCGCGGCACGGGGCGCCCACCCGCGTAGTGCTGCGAGACGAACGACTCCATCACCTCCCCGTCGGCGTCGTCCTGGTCGCGGAAGTGGAAGTGGCGCGTCCCTTCCAGGCGCCCACCCCGGAAGTAGAGCACCGTGGCCATCATCGTCCCACGCGAGCGGTTGAGCGCGATCACGTCGCGGTCGAAGGCGCGGTGCGAGTGGACGCTCTCCCTCTGCATCGTGCGCTCAAGACCACGCAGGCGGTCGCGGACGACGGCGGCGCGCTCGAAGTCGAGGTTCTCGGCATACTGCTCCATCGTTCGCCGCAGGAGGTCGGCGACCTCGTCCGACTTCCCGCGCAGGAACAGGAGGGTGGCCTGGACGTTCCGGTCGTACTCGGCGCGGTCGGCAAGGCCGACGCAGGGCGCGGAGCAGCGCCCAATCTGGTGCAGCAGGCAGGGCCGGGAGCGGTTTGCCAGCACGTTGTCCGGGCACGACCGGATCGGGAAGAGCTTCTGCAGGAACCGCAGCGTTTCCTTCACCCCGGTGCTGCTGTGGTACGGGCCGAAGTAGAGCGCCCTGTCCCCCCTCCGCCTCTGGCGGATGCGGTGGACGCGGGGCCACTCATGCGTGATGTCCAGGCGGAGTGAGATGTATGTTTTGTCATCCTTGAGCTGGATGTTGTACCTTGGGCGGTGCTTCTTGATCAGTGTGTTCTCGAGCAGCAGCGCCTCCTTCTCGTTCGCGGTGACGATGAACTCCACGTCGGCGATGCGGCGGCGCAGGTAGTCCACGAACGGGCGTTCGTCGCCCCCGGTGCGGAAGTACTGGCGCACCCGCGAACGCAGGTTCGCGGCCTTGCCGACGTAGATGATCCTCCCCGCGGCGTCGCGCATGAGGTAGACGCCCGGGCCGGTGGGCAGCGATGCAACGCGCTCCTCCAGCGTGGCGCCCCCCGCAAGGGGCGCGGGCTGCGGCAGGGCCTCGGCGGCGGCGTCCTCCGGACCGAGGAGCGCATCGGCTCCCTCGGCGGACAGGCTCGCGTCCCAGTCCGGGGTGCCCTTTCTTCTGCGCGCCACGCGGTCAGTCCCCGGAGCCGGGCGTGGATCCCGGCGGGAAACGTGCAAGGGCCGCGGCGCGGGCGCCCTCCAGCACTGCCCGCAGGGGGAGCCCGAGCGCCTCCGACACGCGCAGGCAATCGTCGTACTCGGGCGTGGCGCGCAACACCGCGCCGCCGTCGAGGGCGAGCTTCACGGCGATGGAATGGCCGCGCCACTCGATGCACCGCATGACGCGCGGCAGGGACACGCGCTCCACCCGCGAAATCCTCACCCCGAGCGTCGATGTCTCGCGCAGGATGAGCTCCACGAGGGGGGCGTGCTGCTCCTCGCGGCACAGGACTTCGAGGCGGATCGCGGGCCGGCCCTTCTTCATGTGCGTCGGAATGAGCACGCAGTCGAGCGCCCCCGCGGCGAGCGCGCGGGCCTGTGCGCACGCAAGCACCTGAGGGGTCTCGTCGTCGATGTCGGCCGAGAGGAGGACGAGCGTTTCGCGCAGCAGTTCCCCCATGATCAGCCCGGCCCGAAGGGGGAGAAGTGCTCGAATCCGCCGGGGCCCAGGGTCTCGCGGCGGCCACCGCGCCTGAGCAGGTGCACGCCGCTCCCTGCCTCCGCGAATCCGATGAGGGCGACCGGCGTCGCGGTTCCCACGCCGGTCAGCACGGCCTGGACGTCATCCGGCGCGGCTGAGGTGGCAAACACCAACTCGTAGTCCTCACCACCGTAGAGGAGCAGTTCCTCCGCGGAGTTGCCCGTGGCCCCGGCAAACGCGGCGAGGCGGGGTGAGACCGGCAGCAGGGCGTCCGACAGCACGATGGCAATGCCGCTTGCGCGGGCGAGCTCGGCGCACTCGTGGGCGACGCCATCGCTGACGTCGATCATCGCGAGGTCTGAGAACGCGCGGCATAGCGCCGAACCCTCGCGCAGGCGCGCCTCCGGGGCGAGGTGCCGGGCAACCAGGTGCCCCTCAGGATCTGCGCTCCGCGGGGCGGCTGCCTCGAGCACCTCGAGTCCCGCCGCGCTCTCCCCGGGCCATCCGGTCGCATAGATGTTCATCGCGGCCCGCACGCGCGAGCGCGACGCGATTGGCTCCCCCGGGGGAAGCTCCCCCGCCAGCGCCAGCGAGAGCGACCACTGCGGGGAGAGCACCGTGTCCCCGCCCACCAGTCGCGCCCCGGCCTCCGCAAGCGCGGCGCCGACGCCGGAGAAGAACTGGCGGACTGCGTCAATCTCCGCGTCCGCCGGGAATCCGCAGGAAAGCAGCGCCCAGCGCGGGTGCGCACCCTTCGAGGCAAGGTCGCTCAGGTTTACGTGGGCGAGCTTGCGCCCGAGCGCATGCGCAGTCTGCGAGGGCCACCAGCGGAAGTGTGTCCCCTCGACCATTGTGTCGATGGTCCAAGCCTGCCGCACGAGGGGGCCGCCGGGTGGCGTGACCGCCACGTCGTCGCCCGTCGGGAGGGGCAGGCCCTCGGTGTGGCGCTCCAGAAGAGGCGCAAGCTCGCGGAGGAGTCCACCCTCGCCGATGTCGCGCAGAAGCCGGGGGGCGTTCATGCGCGGGTCCTCGCGAGGGCACGCGCGCGCAGGGTCCGCGCGGCGGAGGTGATGTCCGTGCCGGCGGCGACGCCGGAGATCACGGCCGCGAGGGCGCGCGCGGGAACGCGGTCTATGTTCGTGAGGTCGATTCCACCTATGGCGACGACGGGGAGGCCGCCAGCGAGCTCGAGGGCGCGCTCGACCAGCCCGGTCCCCGTCTCGGGGTCGGGGTTGGCCTTGGTCCGCGTGCCGAACACGGGCCCCACCGCGACGTAATCGGGCCGCTCCATCAATGCCGCGCGGAGTTGCTCCTCGTTGTGCGTGGATCGCCCAATGAGCGCGCCGGGTCCGAGAATCGACCTGGCGGCCTCGATGGAGCCGTCACCCTGGCCGATGTGCACCCCGTGGGCGCCGCAATCCCTCGCGAGGCGGAGCCGGTCGTTGATGATGAACCAGGCACCGGATTCGCGGCAGAGCGCCGCGATGGCGCGGGCATCCCCGGACAGTTCCTGGTCGGTCGCGGTCTTGTCCCGCAACTGGATCACGCGCACGCCCGCCGCGAGCATGCGGCGCGCCTGGTCCAGGTGCCCCAGCCCCGACAGTGCGCGATCCGTCAAGCAATAGAGTTCGCCGTGCACGGAGCCGCGGAAGTCCCATGGCGCCGAGCGGTCCCGCGCCGCAGCCGTGAAGGCGGGGGTCATCCGAACCGCTCCTCCCTCCAGGGGTCGCCGATGTTGTGGTAGCCGTTCCTTTCCCAGAAGCCGCGGCGGTTCTCGTCCATGAACTCGAAGCCGGAGAGCCACTTGGCGCTCTTCCAGAAGTAGAGCTTCGGGAGCATGAGGCGCACCGGTCCCCCGTGGTCGGCCTCGAGGGGGGCGCCGTCGTAGGTGTGCGCTATGAGCACGTTGTCCGCGAGAAGGTCCTCGAGGCTCGTGTTGGTCGTGTAGCCTCCCGTGCCGTGCTGCATGACCCACTTGGCCCTCGGGTCGACGGATCCGCACTTCGCGGAGACGTGCTCCATGAAGTCGCGGAACCGCACGCCCCTCCAACGCGTGTCGAGCTTCGACCACGTGGTGACGCAGTGTATGTCGCAGAGGACGTCCGTCTGCGGCATGGCCATGAGGTCGTCCCACGTGAATGTGTGCTCACGCGCGACGAGTCCGAAAACACGGCAGGTCCACGACTTCGCTTCGAGGCGGGGCGTCTCCCCGTAGGTGAGCACGGGGAAGCCCTTGGTCAGCTTCTGACCCGGGGGGACGCGACCCGGGGGAGCGGCTTCCGTGGCGGTTGCCTTCTGCTTGAACTTGTCGAACAGGCTCATCGCGCGACTCCGGTCAGTATCGAGGGATGGAGGGGTCCGCCTCGGCCGAATACCTGTCGATGCCGCCGACAAGGTTCCGCACGCGGGTGAATCCCTGCGAGAGTAGGTAGCCCTGGACGTTGGCGGACCTGACGCCATGGTGGCACATGACGATGATCTCGCCGTCGAGGTGCTCCTCCAGCGCGTCGAGGGAGCCGCGGATCGCGTCCATGGGAATGAGGCGCGCGCCCTCGATGCGGGCGATGCGCCACTCCTCGTCGGTGCGCACGTCGAGGAGCAGGAAGTCGTCTCCGCGCGCGAGCTTTTCCCGCAGTTCGGCGGGCATGCAAAGTGGGGAGGGTGCGGCCATGCGAGGTCCTGCAGGGATCGGGGTTGCGGCGATGCCGCGGAAAAAGGTGACGCGCCGGCCGCCCCTCGGGGCAATGCCAGCGCGTCGATGATTCCCTGCGTCGCTGCGATCAGCCGGCGGACTCGGCCGCCTTTTCCCCTTCGGGCGCCCCGCCACCCTCCGCGGCGGGGGTCGCCGCCGGCGCAGATTCCTCCGGGGCCTTCTCGGGTGCCTGCTTGGCCACGTCCGCGATGTCGGAGCACGGCATGACCACGGGGACAGCCGCCGGGTCGTTCGACTCCGGGTCGGCGGACGGGTTGTGACGGAGCATCACGAAGCCGATCGGGGCCCCCTGGCCGTTGAACACGGGCGTTGCGAGTCCCGCGGAGGAGATCTCCGCCTCCGGGATGTAGAACGTGCGCGGCTTGGTGATGATTGCCTGGATTTCCCCCGTCATCGCGCAGGACGTGCGCCGTGCGATTTCCCCGAGCCTTCCCACGACCACGCAATTCTCGAGGAGCTTGGGCGTGGCCGCCTTCGAGAGGTCCACGAAGGTCATGGGGGCCTTCGGCTTCTCGAGCGGGCGGATGAAGGCGATGTCGAGGTCCGTGTCGCGCAGGACGACGGCGGCTGGGATCTCAGTGTTGTCCGCGGTGATCAGCTTGAGGTCCTTGATCTTCGACTCGAAGCGGTCGTTGGGACCCATGAACTGCGATCGGCGCTTCGTCATGGTCGCGCCGGGGTCGATTTCCGTGAGGGAAACGAGCGTCAGGCCGTCGGCGGAAACGACGGTGCCGAGGCACTCGTTGCGGGACTCCTGGTCGTTGGCGCTCTGCCCGCCAAACGCGTAGGACATCGTGAACACGGTCTTCACGGTGACGACGGCGCCGTTGAGCTGGTCGTGGACCTGCCGGCCCATTTCGCGGAAGTCCCCCTCCGCACGCACTGTTGGCGCGAGTCCGGGCGCCGCGAGAATGGCCATGCACGCGAGCACAGCGAGGCTGCTGGACATCATCTTCATGGGTGACTTCCCTTTCTTGGGTCGATGGGTGGCCGGAGTTGCTTCCCCTGATCAGAGCCCCGCGGGGACGGGGCGGTTGGGTCACTTCCAGGCCGGTTCGATCTCAATGAACACCGTATGCGGACCACGCTGCACCTTGATGACCAGGAACTGCGGCCTCTCGGTGCGCAGTCCCTCGAGGATGGTGCGCACCTCGTCGAGCTGCCCGATGGGCTTGCCACCGATTTCGAGGACCTTGTCCCCCACCTTGAGTCCCGCAAGCGCCGCCCAGCCGCCGGGCGTGACGCCCTGCACGACCACGTTGGCGTCGCGTCCGGCCTTCCAGGTCGGATCCTGGCGGTCGAGGTACGTAACCTCGCGCACTTCGAGTTCGAAGTCGAGGTTGCGGTACGACCGAAGCTCCCGGGCGGTGAGCGGGCGCGTGGGAAGCTCGAACTGGGCCTTGGACTCCGTCCCGTCGCGCAGGATCGTGAACTCCACCTTTGTGCCGGGCTTGTACTGGCGGACCATCTCACCGAAGAGCTCGCTGTCATGCGGCTCCGCGGCGGCTATGGGGTCCCCGTCGATGGCGGTCAGGATGTCGCCGACCTTGAAGGGGGAATCCACCTGCGGGCCACTGCCGTAGATCTGCGTGACGCGGACGCCCTTCAGCGAGTCCTTCCCGAGTGCCTTTGCGATGTCGCGTGTGACGACCTGGGTGTCGATGGGGACCCAGGACTTCTTGGCGTCCACACTGGGGTCCGGGGGCTTCGGGATGCCGACCTTTGCGACCGTCATGATCTGCTTGCCGGAGCGCTCGAAGACGACCGGCACTTGAACGGGGTTCTTCTGGTCCTTCACGATCTCCCGCGTGGCATCGAGGAACTCCTGCACGTTGCGCACGGCCCTTCCCTGGACGCTGACGATGACGTCGCCGCGCTGGACCGGTGGCTTGGCGGTGCCGGCGCCGCCGCCCTCGCTGATGGACGTGACGAGGACGCCGTCCTTGGTCGCGCGGTTCAGGTCTATGGTCGTCCAGAGCGACAGATTCCGTGCAGTCAGGCCCCACTCGCGGATTTCGGACTGCCGTTGGTACACGAGTTCGCGCTCGATTGGCGTGCAGGTCTTCGTGAGCGTCTCGGAACCACGGCGGAGCGTCATCGTCACGGGCTGCCCGAGGGGAAGGCGCGCCACGCGCAGGTTCAGCGGCGGAAGCTCTTCGCCGAACCGCACCGTGACCGGCTCGCCGTTGATGGCGGTCAGGAAGTCCCCCGCCTCGACGCCAGCCTTTGCGGCCGGTGAGTCCTTCAGCACGCTTGAAACGAGGACCCCGTCCATCGCGTGCTGGCTCTTGAGCAGGGGCTGGAAGACCATTCCCACGTGGGCGCGCTCGACCTTGCCGTGCCGGACAAGTTCCTCCGCGACGGGACGCGCCACGTTGGCGGGGATGGCGCCCGCGAGCCCGAAGCCGATCTCGTTGATGCCGATGATCTCCCCCTGGAGGTTTACCAGCGGCCCGCCCGAGTTGCCCGGGAAGATCGTCGCATCGTGCCCGATCCAGCGCACAATCGAGCCGACATCCTCCCCGTCGAGCTCCATCGCCCCGGCATAGGACGGCAGGATCATCTCCGTGTTGCTCACGATGCCGAGCGTGATCGACTGGGACAGCGACAGCGGGCTACCCATGGCAAGGATCGGATCTCCGACCTTCACCGTCTCGGAGTCGCCCCACTTGGCAACGGGGAACGTCGTCGGCTTGTAGGGTTTGAGGCGGAGGACGGCGATGTCCGAGAGCGCGTCGGTGCCGACGAGCTCGGCGGGTATCTCCTCCCGCGAGGGCAGCGTCACGAAGAGCCGCGTGGCGTTGCCGGCGACGTGGTGGTTGGTGACGACGAGCCCATCGGGGCTGAAGATCGCGCCGGAGCCGCTGGCCTCGTACTTCACCTCGCGTCCGCCTCGGTAGTCGGTCTCGACCACGTGGATGCGGACGAGGGCTGGACGGACGGAATCCTCCGCACGCTTGAACTCGGCCGTCGTGACGGTGGCCTTGTCAGCGACGCCACCGGGAGCGTTGCAGTTTGCGCATCCCGAGAAGGTCCCTGCGAGGGCGACCAGCACCATGCCCAGGATGATGCGATTGCGGAGCTTGACTGGACTGCTCGAGCGGGTTGTCATCGTGCGGGTTTGCCTCCCCGTTGGGAAAGGTAAAGGGAAAGGGTTTGGGCATGCCGGACTTGGCGTCAATCGGGAGCGGGGGGGATGGCTCCCATGACTGCGTTCCCCCGGGCCCGCAACCGCCACACTGGCGACAGCGGGCCGTGGCGGCATGGCGTGCCGTCACCTTCGCGTTTCTCGTCCTGCTGACCTTCTCCTACACGTTCGTGGGAGACAGCACCCCTTGGGGCGAGTACCTGACGATCTGGCCGGCGATGCTGTGGCTGTTTCCGCTCGTGCCGATGGTCGCAGGCCTGGCATTGGGGACGAAGGATCGGCGCTGGCTCCTCGGCGGCATCGCGGGCACGCTCCTGTTCCTGCTGGCTCATCAGGAGTTCCGCACGGTCCTTCGCCGGGGAGGGCTCGACCAACCGAAGCCGGCCGGCGTCCTGCGCGTCGTGAGTTGGAATGTGGGCGGCAGCAACCGAGGGTATGATGCGATAGTATCGGAACTCGCCCAGTTCGATCCCGACTTGATCCTCCTGCAGGAATCGCCGGACGTGGCCGCGGGGACGGCACCCCCGGAGGGTTGGCACGTGGAGTACGCCGGCGACTGCGCCATCCTGAGCAGAGAACCGATCACCGTCTTGCCGACCACCACCGTGGGACCGTGGTCCGCACCGCAAATGGCACTCGCGAGGACGGGCTTCGGTTCAATCCTTGTGTGCAACGTGCGGCTGATGCTGCCATCGCTCGTCCTGAACCCGATCCCTGCTACCGAACGCGCTAGACTGCGCGCGGATCACGCGAGCCGCATCGGCCAGTTCCCGCGCCTCTCACAGCTCATCGCTGAGGCCCGCGCCGTTCGGCGCGAAACTCCGGTCATCCTGGCCGGCGACTTCAACACAACCGCGCACGCGAAGTCGCTCGCCCCACTTCGGGCGGGCCTCCGCGACATCTGGCCCGAGTGCGGGCGCGGCTGGGGCGCCACCATGAGTTCCGACATCGCCCTCGCCCGCATCGACATGTGCTGGACGTCATCACACCTTGAGGCCGTCCGAGCAGTCACCCGCGCCTCCGCGCTTTCGGACCACAGGGCGCTGATTGTGGATTTGAGGTTGAGGGAGGAAAAAGGACGCCCCGGATCGCGGGGACCCGGGGCGTGCGTTGGACTTGGCGTGCGTCGTCGGCTACCCGATCACTTCCTCGACCGGGTAGCTCTTCATCCCGAACGCCTCGGCGACGGCGGGATAGACGATCTTGCCCTTGGCGATGTTGAGGCCCTCGCGCAGGGACACGAGCTTGCGGCAGCAGTCCGGGTAGCCCATCTTCACGATCTGCTTGAGGTATGGGAACGTCGCGTTCGTCAGCGCGAATGTGGAGGTGCGCGCGACGGCTCCCGGCATGTTCGTCACGCAGTAGTGGATGATGCCGTCCTCCTCGTAGATCGGGTTGCTGTGGCTGGTCGGGCGCGCGGTCTCGAAGCAGCCCCCCTGATCGATGGCGACGTCCACCATGACGGCGCCGCGTGGCATCAGCTTGAGGTAGTCGCGCTTCACGAGCTTTGGAGCGAGCGCGCCGGGAAGCAGCACCGCGCCGATGACGACATCCACGCTCGAGAGCTGGTCCTGGATGTTCAGCTCGTTCGAGTAGAGCGTGTTCACGTTCTTGGGCATCACGTCGTCGAGGTAGCGCAGGCGGGCGAGGTCCACGTCCATGATGGTCGTGCGGGCGCCCATGCCGGCGGCGATCTTGGCGGCATTCGTGCCGACGACGCCGCCGCCGATGATCACGACGCGCGCGGGCTTCACGCCCGGGACACCGCCGAGCAGCGTCCCGCGCCCACCGTTGATCTTCTCGAGGTACTTCGCGCCCTGCTGCACGGAGAGGCGGCCTGCGATCTCGCTCATCGGCGTCAGCAGCGGGAGCTTGTCGTCGGCCCGCGTCCCGGTCACCGTCTCGTACGCAATGCATGTGGCGCCGGAGGCGATGCATGCCTCGGTCAGCTCGCGGCTGCTTGCGAAGTGGAAGTATGTGAAGATCGTCTGCCCCGGGCGCATCATGTGCCATTCGGAGGGGAGGGGTTCCTTGACCTTGACGATGGTCTCGGCCTGCTCCCAGACCTCGCGCGCGGACTGGGCGATCTCTGCGCCGACGCGGGTGTAGGCGCTGTCCTCGATGCCGATGCCGGCGGCGGCGCGCGTTTCGACGATCACCCGGTGCCCCATCGCCACGAGTTCCTGCGCTCCGGCGGGCACCAACGCCACGCGGTTTTCCTGATCCTTGATTTCCCTGAGGACGCCGATGATCATCGGTCCGGTTCCTTTCGCGTCGATCCGTCGAATTGAAGCCTTTTAGTGCGGCGATTGCGCGCAAGCCCGGGCGGGGGGTCAAGGGTTGCGGGGGATTGTCATGGCGCCGGAGACCGGAGGGTTGAGCTGAACCCGGGGGCAACGTACCCCCGGGCAGAACGACGCGCCGCCCCCCTACCCCATCGCGCCGCGGATCGCCTCGACGACCTTTTTCGCATCGCCGAAGAGCATCCGCGTGTTCTCCCGGAAGAAGAGCGGGTTCGGGATGCCCGCATACCCACCGGCCATGCTGCGCTTCATGACGATGACGGTCTTGGCGTGCCAGACTTCGAGAACGGGCATGCCGGCGATGGGGCTCGCGGGGTCTTCCAGGGCGCTGGGGTTCACGATGTCGTTTGCGCCGATGACGAGGACGACGTCGGTCCTGCCAAAGTCGTCGTTGATCTCGGTCATTTCCTTCACGATGTCGTAGGGGACGTGCGCTTCTGCGAGCAGAACGTTCATGTGGCCCGGCAGCCTGCCGGCGACGGGGTGGACGGCGAACTTCACGTCGATGCCCTGGTCGCGCAGTCGCTTCGTGACGTCCGAGAGCGCATGCTGGGCCTGGGCGACGGCCATTCCGTAGCCGGGGACGATGACGATGTGGCGTGCCGCGAGGAGGAGCCGCGCGGTCTCCGGCGCGGTGATTTCGCGGTGCTCCCCCTCGATGGCGGCGGTTGCGCTCCCCTCCGCGGCGCCGAACCCGCCGAGCATGACGCTGATGAAGGAGCGGTTCATGCCGCGGCACATGATGTAGCTGAGGATGGCGCCGCTGCTGCCGACGAGGGCGCCCGTGATGATGAGCAGGTCGTTGTTCAGCATGAAGCCCGCGGCCGCCGCCGCCCAGCCCGAGTAACTGTTCAGCATCGACACGACCACCGGCATGTCCGCCCCGCCGATGGCGCCAACCAGGTGGGCGCCCAGAATCCCCGCAATGACGGTCCCGATTATCAGGAGCGTGGTCGCGCCATCGGTTCCGCGCTCGATGCCGAACTTGATGCCGAGTCCGATCGTCGCGGCGAGCATCGCCGCGTTGATCGCATGCCGGGCGGGCAGGACGAGGGGCTTGCCGGAGATGATCCCGTGGAGCTTTCCGCAGGCGACCAACGAGCCCGTGAGGGTGATCGACCCGATGACGACGCCGATGAAAATCTCCGCCGACTCGATGTGCAGCTCCATCCCCGTGAAGCCGTGGCCGCCCGACACGAGCGTGGCGAATCCCACCAGGACCGCAGCGGCCCCGACGAAGCTGTGCAGCAGCGCGACGAGCTGCGGCATGTCGGTCATCTTCACGCGTGCGGCCACCATGGCGCCCGCGATGGCCGCCGGGACGATGGCCGCCGCGAGCGGAACCAGTCCCGAGAACCCGCCCGCGATCGCGGTCGCAACGACGGCGATCAGCATGCCGATGATGCCGTAGAGGTTTCCCCGGCGCGCGGTCTCGGGATTCGAGAGCCCTGAGAGGCTCAGGATGAAGAGCGCGCCCGAGACGATGTAGGCCGTGGTGGCGAGGTTGGATGCCATGCCGGGGCTACCTGGTGAACATCGCGAGCATCCGCCGCGTGACCAGGAATCCACCCGCGATGTTCGCTGTGGCGAAGAGGACCGCGAGGGCGCCAAGGATCCTAGCTGCGTTGCCGGCGTCGCCGGAGAGGCTCGCCATCCCGCCGATGATGATGATGCCGCTGATCGCGTTCGTGACGCTCATCAGGGGTGTGTGCAGCGCCGGCGTCACGTTCCAGACGACCTGCCATCCGACGAAGCACGCGAGGACGAACACGGTGAAGTGGGCGATGAAAGCCGGCGGGGCGAAGAGGCCGACGGCAAGGATCGCGAGCATCGCCGCAATCAGCCACCACGGCGCACCCTCCCCTCCCTTGGCTGCGTGGCCGTGGGCGGGGGCCGCCGCCCTTGGGGGCTCCTCCCTCCACGGTTTCTCGGGATGTGGTGTCGCGGTGGCGGGGCGGGGCGCGGGGCCCATGACCTGCCCATCGTGCGCGACGAGGGCGCCGCGAACTATCTCGTTTTCAAGGTCCACGCGGAAGCCGGCGCTCCCGCCCATCTCGTCTATCATGTTCACGAGCGTTGAGGCGTAGAGCCAGCTTGCCTGCAGCGCCATGCGGCTGGGCAGGTCGATGAAGCCCACGATGCGCACGCCCTTGTGGGTGATGATCTTCCCCGGGACCGTGAGCATGCAGTTGCCGCCATGCGGGGCGGCCAGGTCCACGATCACGGAGCCCTCCCGCATGGACTCCACCATGCCCGGGGTGATGAGCTTCGGGGGCTCCTTCCCCGGGATGAGGGCGGTGGTGATGATGATGTCGACCTCCATCGCCTGGTGGGCGAAGACCTCGCGCTCCGCCTCCAGGAATGCGTCGGACATCTGCCGTGCGTAGCCCCCCGCGCCGCGGGCCTCCTCGTCGAACTCGAACGCGACGACCTCTGCGCCCATGCTCTTCACCTGCTCGCGCGCCTCCGGGCGGGTGTCGAAGGCCCGGACGGAGGCGCCGAGGCTGCGGGCCGTGCCGATGGCGGCAAGGCCAGCGACGCCGGCCCCGATGACAAGCACCTTCGCGGGGGGGATCGAGCCCGCGGCGGTGGTCTGCCCGGCTAGGAAGCGCGGATAGACGCTCGCCGCCTCGATGACCGCGCGGTAGCCCGCGGCGTTGGCCATGGCGGACAGCGCGTCCACCTTCTGTGCGCGGGTGATGCGTGGAACGCAGTCCATGGCGACGACGGTCGCGCGACGGGCCGCGAGCTTCTCGACCACGTCGCGGTGCGTCGCAGGCCAGATGAACCCGATCAGCGTGGCCCCCTCGCGGATCAGGTCGGCTTCGTGGGCGTGCAGCCCGGGGTGCATCTGCGGCGGGCGCACCTTCAGGATGATGTCGCACTTCGCCCAAATCTCCGACGCATCGGGCACGATGCGCGCCCCGGCCTCGGCGTAGCCGGCGTCCGTGTGCTCGGCGGACTCCCCCGCCCCGCTCTCAACCCAGACCTCGAACCCGCCCTGGCACAGGCGCTTCACGGTGCGCGGGGTCCCCGCGACGCGGCGCTCGTCCTCGAAAACTTCCTTCGGTATTCCTACGATCATCTCGTGTGGGTCCAAGTGCCTCGGCGTGAACGTGCTACCGCCCCTGGTGGAGGCTCAAGCGCTAATGGCCGCTACGGATTGCCGGCCATCAGCCAGGACGCGTACTGGCGGACGCCGTCCTCCAGTGGAGTGAACGCCCGGTCATAGCCGACTGCACGCAGGCGCGTCAGATCCGCCTCCGTGAAGTACTGGTACTTTCCGCTTAGGTGGGGAGGAAGGTCGATCCAGTTGATTCTTCCATCACGGCCCATCGCGGCGAACACCGCGTGCGCCAGGTCGAGCCAGGTCCGGGCGGTCCCTGTCCCGCAGTTGTAGAGGCCGTTGCGATCCGGTCGGTCGAGGAACCACAGGATCATCCCCACTGCGTCGCCCACGAAGACGAAGTCGCGCTTCTGCATTCCATCGGCATAGTCGGGGCGGTCCGACCTGAAGAGCGAGATGGCTCCCGCGCGGAGGACTTCGTGGTACGCCTTGTGCACGACGGAGCGCATGTCGCCCTTGTGGGCCTCGCGTGGGCCGTAGACGTTGAAGAACTTGAGTCCGACCATGTGCGCATAGTGGCCCTCGCGGATCGCCCATTCGTCGAGCATGTGCTTTGACATGCCGTACATGTTGAGGGGGGTGAGTTCGTGGGCGCGACCCGGGTCATCCGAGTAGCCCCTGCCACCGTCCCCGTAGGTGGCTGCGCTGGAGGCGAGTATCAGCCTGCAGCCGTTCCGCAAAGCGTACTCGCAGACCCGTCGGGTGTACCGGTAGTTGTTTTCAAGCAGGTAGTCGGCGTTCGTCTCGGTCGTCGCGCTGCATGCGCCCATGTGGATGATGGCGGCGGGCGGGGGTGCGGCGCCCGCAAGCATGCGCCCGGAGAAGGCATCGACCCCCATGCAGTCCCTGAAAGCGAGGCCGCGCAGATTCTTCCACTTTTCGCCCGTGCCGAGGCGGTCGACGATGGTGATGTTGGTGTGTCCGCGCGCGTTGAGCCCGGCGACGACATTTGAGCCGATGAACCCGGCCCCTCCAGTCACGACAACCTCTGAATCCGACGGTAGCGGCGGCATGTTCCCATGGCCTTCGGCTTCTGGAGTCGACTGCGGCCCGGAAGTCCTCGCGCATGAGGAGCCGGGGGCGCAAGGTCGCCAAGAAGAAGCTTGGGGCGATCCGCGGCCTGCGACTTCGCGGCTTTGCGCCTTCTCGTTGGGCTGTAGATGCCTGACTCGGGAACTCCGCGCGCGTGCGAATCCATCTTGACGGTGTTCCAGCACGCGCGGCGCAAACAGGGGACCATCCCGGATTCCCCACGGATTCTCCCATGAACGCCACAACCACCGTCCAGCCGCATACCGAGACCATCGTGACGCTCCAGCCGAACCCCGGCCGCAGGCGGACGATCATCACCCCCGACGGCTGCTTCGACCGACTGCCCGTGAGGACATGCGTCCTGACGCCCCAGAGTGACCTTATCGCCGTCGTCCGCGAGTTTGCGCTCCCGCATTGGAAGTCTGGGGACGTGCTCTTCATCTCGGAGAAGGCCGTCGCCGTCACGCAGGGCCGCGCGATCCCGGAGGACCAGATCCGCATCGGCCTGACCGCGCGGGTCCTTTGGCGCTGCGTGGGCAAGGTGCCGTACGGGATCGGCCTGCGTCGGCCCAGCTCCATGCAGTGCGCGGTGAACGAGTGCGGTGCCGCGCGGATCTGGCTGGCCGCAGGCGTCGGTGCGCTGGGCAAGCTGGTCGGCCGGAAGGGGGACTTCTACCGTGTTGCGGGACCACAGGCCGCCACGATCGACGCCGCAACCACTTCCCCCCTGCAGCCGGATTGCGTCATCATGGGACCCAAGGATCCGGACAAGGTTGCCGCCCGCATCCGCAGGGAAACAGGGATCGAGACCGCGATTGTCGATGTGAACGACATCGGCGGCTCGTGGGTGCTTGGCGCGTCCGCGGGTGTGTCCAAGCCGCAGGTCGAATCCGCCCTGAAGGACAACCCGCTCGGCCAGGGCGCCGAGTGCACGCCGATGGGGCTGCTGCGCCGCGTGGAGTTGTAGCGAACCTGTGTGCCGGGGCGCACCAGACCCCGGGGCCAAGGCGCGTTTCCGCACCATTCCGGGTCTCTCATCGGGACGAACAGGGTGTCACCTGCATCAAACCTCCCGCCGCCATTGGGGGATTCGGGCGATCCGGGGCGGTTCGCACTTGGGCTGGTTTACGCGCAAGGGCAACGAACTCAGGCACAGCCGCGTTGAGCAGCCCGCCGACCTTTTCGTTCACCATTGTGGGACCCAACCTGAACCCGGAGTGGGGGCTCCAATAGGCAGGAGCGGCCCGATCCTTGCCCTTGTAAGCGGGTTGCGGCGCGTGGCTGAAGCACTTTAGCCCACCGGCTGCCGCACTTTCCGCCGATTCCTTTTGACGGACTCCGGCCAACAGGCTCAGCACTAGCCCGCATGGTGACCATGAATCCAGCTTCGCCACATCAGGGACACCTCTCCGCGAATGACCCGAACGGGTCGGCGGGAATCCCGGAGAGCGAAATCTCCTGCGCCACGGTCGGCGACGGGGAGATCGCACTCGTGCGCATTACGGGCCGTGGCTCCCACCTCAACGTGTCCGGGTTCAAGAAGTTCGCCGAGCTGATCCAGGATACGGGTGGCGTCCACAAGTTCGTCCTCGATCTGGACCCCTGCGAGACGATGGATTCGACTTTCCTCGGCGTGCTGGCCTCGGTGGCGCTGCGCCAGAAGGCGAGCGGCGCGGGGAGTCTCATCGTCCTCAATGCAAACTCGCACGTGCAGCGAATCCTGAAGACCATGGGCTTGATCCACGTCCTGGACATGCGGGACCTGGCGAAGGGTACCTGCCCTGAAGTCGCGCGGGCCGAGGGAGAGCTCCGTCCCGCGGAGGCTCCCGCGATGAACCGCCTCGAGCAGATCTGCGTCACGCTTCAGGCCCACAAGGACCTGGCCGAGCTGGACCCCGAGAACCGGGTGCGTTTCGAGAACGTGATCACGTACCTGGAACACAGCCTCGCGCGCGAGAAGGCCAAGGCCAGCAACTAGTCGAGGTGATCGGGAGCGCTCCCCCGATCCAATTCAAGTCGCCAGCCGCAGTACCAACCGCCAATGCCGGAGGCAGGGGTTATGGGCACCCATCGCCGCGAAGCCTTCCGCCGCATTGGGGGCAACCTCTTGGCTGATGGCGTCCGGCTGGACGAGATCGCAGGGCGGTTTGGCACGCCTCTCTACGTGTACTCCGCGCGGGGCATCGTGGACGGTTACCGTAAGCTGAGGGTGGCCGCCGGGCGAAGAGCCCGCATAGCATACTCCGTGAAGGCGAGCTCCAACCGGGCGATCCTGGCGCTGCTTGCCCGACTCGGGGCGCACTTCGACATTGTTTCCGGGGGCGAACTCGACCGCGTGCTCCGCGCCGGCATCGAACCGTCGCGGGTGGTTTTCGCGGGCGTGGGGAAGAGCGCGGCGGAACTTCGGGCAGCCCTACGCCTCGGCGTGGGTGAGATCATCCTCGAGTCCGCCGGGGAGGCAGCCCGCGTGCTCCAGCTCGCCGCGAAACTGGAGGTGCGGCCCCGGCTGTCGATCCGGCTGAACCCGGACGTGGCGGCGCCGACCCATCCCCACATCGCCACGGGCCATGCCGGTTCGAAGTTCGGCGTGGATGCGGCGGCGGGGCTGGCCATCGCGCGGATGATCCACGGATCGGGCGCCGGTGTGTTGACGGGCGTCCACCTTCACATCGGCTCGCAGATCCGCGATCCGCGCGCCTACGCCAAGGCGGCGCGCGCGGGGGAGTCCTTCGTCCGCCGCTTGGGGGAGTTGTCCGCTACGCTGGAGTCCGTGGATTTTGGAGGAGGGTTCGGCATCGCGTACGCGCCGGGCGATGCGCCGCCCGACCTGCGCGCCCTGGTGGCACCCCTGAGGGATTCCGCGCGCCGCATGGGGCTCGTGCTCACCCTGGAACCGGGCCGCTCGATCGTTGGCCCGGCGGGCGTGCTGCTGACCCGCGTCGAGTACGTCAAGCAATCGACGGCGTCCACGATCGTCGTGGTGGATGCCGCGATGACCGAGTTGCCACGTCCCTCCCTGTACGGAGCGTGGCACACCATCGAGCCCGTGCTCGCACGGCGCGACGCGCCGCAGGCCATCCTCGATGTCGTCGGCCCGGTCTGCGAGAGTGGCGACTTCCTCGCCCGGGGAAGGAAGATGCCGGTGCCCCGCGCCGGGGACCTGCTCGCCATCATGGACTGCGGCGCGTATGCCGCATCGATGGCGAGCCTCTACAACTCACGCCCACTCGCGGCCGAGGTCATGGTCGAGGACGGCTCAGCGCGGCTCGTCCGGAGGCGGATGTCGCTGGCAGATCTTTCGCGGCACGAGTTGTCCTGAGGCTGAACCAACGCGGCACCCGGGTGCAGTACCGCACGTACCTGTTCCCGAATTGGCGCCGCAGGCGCGGTTCCTCCCAGAGGACCTCGCGCGCGTGGAATGCCAGCGCGAGCACCGCCCCATACGTGGCGACAGCACCGGACGCGAACACGACGGCGAGCCCCCCGACGAACGCCAGGACTCCCACGTACATCGGATTTCGGGACCTTGCGTAGATGCCTTCGGTGACGAGCATGCGCGGGGGGTCCCACGGTGCCGGTGTCCCGCGCCCACGCGTGGCAAATCCGCTCGTGCAAACTGCGACAATCCCGGCCCCGCACGCCATCAGGACTCCCCCGGACACCACTAGCAGGGGCTCATCCGCAGCGGCGCCCGGGTCCGCGGATGCGAGCCACGCGGGCAGCAGCACGCCGAACGTCCCCGGAAGGACCGCCGTGGCGAATGCCACCCTGATCCAGAGCGGGATCGTCAGCGGCGCCTCGGCTGCATCGAGGTCTCGGGCCTGCCGCCTGCCGCAGGGGGCGGGGCTGGGGGCTCCTGTCTCGGATAGCGGTCGATCATGGTGGAGCCCGATATCGGCTTGGAAAAGGCGGACCCGGGCTTGATCGCGGGATCGGCGGGGATCTGACGTGCCGCGGCCCAGTAGGCGTAGTCCTCGACGGACGTTGCACGGAGCATCGACTCGAGCGCTGCGGGATCGATGCCCGAATCGCGCACAAGGCGTTCGCGTTCGCGGCGCGACTCCTCGCGCCATGCGAGCCACTGGGTGCGGCGCGCGGGCTCGGCCTCCGCGCGCTGCTCGCAAACCCTCATTGCGGCTGCATGGTGGATGAGGAGGAACCGCGTTTCGGGCGCGAGGGTGGCCACTTTGGTACCGCTGGCCGCAGCCGTGTCGATGGGAGCCGGCGGCGCCCCCGAGAGGTCCACCTCATTGATCCAACCGGACGCATTGCGGAGCGGTGGCGTGAATGCGTTGGGATCGGGGACCTCGACAAAGTACCAGATGGCGGAGTTTTCGTCGCGCACCCTGATGATGCGGATCCCTGTTCCCGCCTTCAGGGTGCGCGCGCCTGTGATCGTGCCGAAGTCGGCCTCATGGGCCTTCTTCGCGTAGTCGCGCGGATGCCTGGCGATGATGGGGGTGTCCTTCGCGAGGCGGTACAGCTTGCCGGCTTCCAGCCTTGTTGGGGCCGCCTGGGGCCAGACGATGCCGGCGATGAGTGCGAGCAGTCCGACCAGGATGGCGTTTGGCGTGCGCATGGATGGCCTCCGGGGGGGAGTGGCCCATTGGCGCAGGCATCCGGGGCGCGCGCAATTGGTGTGAGGGGCTGCGTGGGGCCGTGAGAGTTTGCCGCCGGTTTTCCCTTGGACCACTTGGCACGGGGTGATTCCGTGTCCAGCCATGACACCCATCAGCCTGCTGGCAGCCTCTGCTGGGGACCGCCTCGTTCCCGCGCTCGGCCTCCTCGTCTTCGTCGCCATCGCAATTGCCGCGAGCCGCAACCGCGCGCGCGCGATGAGGCAATGGCGCATCCTCGCGTGGGGCCTGGGCCTCCAGTTCGCCTTTGCATGGATCGTCCTGAAGACCGAGTTCGGCGCGGGTTTCTTCCGCCTGATGAACGACTTCTTCGTGGCAATCGTCGGATCCACCCAGAGCGGTGCGGAGTTCGTGTTCGGAGCGCTCGCGATCCCGTTCGGCGAGAAGAGCCTTGGGTTCTTCTTCGCCTTCAACGTGCTCCCCACGATCATTTTCTTCAGCAGCCTCTCGGCGATCCTGTACTACTTTGGCATCCTGCAGGCCATCGTGCGCGCGATTGCGTGGGTGATGCAGATGACGATGGGGACGAGCGGCGCAGAGACGCTGAGCGCCTCAGCGAACATCTTCCTTGGGCAAACCGAGGCTCCCCTGATCATCCGCCCGTACCTGCCGCGGATGACGCAGAGCGAGATCATGGCCGTGATGACGGGCGGTTTCGCGACCATCGCCGGGGGCGTCATGGCCGCGTACATCGGCTTCCTGAGCGAGTCGATCCCGAACATCGCCGGGCACCTGCTTGCGGCGTCGATCATGAGCGCACCCGCCGGGCTCCTGTTCGCCAAGCTGATGGTGCCCGAGGACGGCACCCCCGAGACCGCGGGCAATGCCCGGATCGACATCCCGCGGGAGTACACAAGCGTGTTGGACGCTGCGAGCGGCGGAGCCTCCGAGGGCATGAAGCTCGCCATCAATGTCGCGGCGATGCTGATCGCGTTCCTCGCGCTGATCGCGATGCTGGACCTCGGGCTGGCCTGGGTGGGCGGCGCGGCTGCATGGACCCATGGGGAGTTCTTCGGCGGTCCGGCAACCCCCTTCGCGCCGGACAAGGCGTTCAGCCTGCGCTACATCCTGGGCGTGCTGCTCAAGCCCCTCGCATGGCTCATGGGAGTGCCATGGGACGAGTGCGAGAAGGCAGGCCAGATCCTCGGCGTGAAGACCATCGCCAACGAGTTCATCGCGTACGTGGACCTCGGGGCGCTGAAGGGCCAGATCAGCGAGCGCACGGGCGTGATCCTCTCCTACGCCCTTTGCGGGTTCTCAAACCTGAGCTCGATAGGCATCCAGATCGGTGCGCTGTCGGTCCTGGCCCCGGATCGGCGGAGCGACTTGGTGCGACTCGCCTTTCCTGCGATGATCGCGGGGAGCCTTGCGTGCTTTTCGACGGCTTGCTTCGCCGCCATGCTCATCTAGGGCGACGAGCGCCCGCCGGTTTCCCGCGCGCGGGTTGCCGTTGTCGTGTCGTCCAACTTCCGCGCGGAGTAGGCCAGGGTTCCGGTCGTTTCGGATATCCGCGCCGTGAGCACCCCGCCACCGTCCCGTCCCGTGGGAGTGATCGTCCAATCGTTGCCGCGCTCCCCATTTTGGAGCCGCACCGGCGCATGGGCCTCCGCTGTCCGCGTCCAGGAACCCCGCAGGACCTCGCCCGTCTCGGCCCGCCAAGTGTAGTTCCCGTCGGCGCCGAGGGTCAGCATCGCCTTGTATCGGCGGTTCATCACCTCGCTGCGATAGGGGTCCCTCTCCTGGGCCTTGCGGTCGAGGTGTCGGATGAGCCCTGAGAGCGACCTCTGCGCCTCCCA